>NZ_LDUL01000032.1:0-77470 GCF_001043615.1 Burkholderia sp. LK4 | reverse complement strand
CGAAGTGCCGGGCTACCGGCTCGAACTGACGCCGTTCGGCGGCGTGAAGGATTCGGGGCTGGGGTACAAGGAAGGCGTGCAGGAAGCGATGAAGAGCTTCACGAATACGAAGACGTATTCGCTGCCGTGGTAAGCGGTGTGTAAGCCGCGCGCACCGGTTTCGCGGCCGGTGCGCGCGTCAGTCCGAGCGTTGATCGACGCGTTATTCGATCGGCTCATATCGATAGCCGATTTGCGTTTTTGCCGTGCCTCGACGCGTCGGTAGAATTCGCGGACTTCTCGAACGGCACGCGCGTGCCGCGGGATCATTCCCTCCAATCATTCGGGGTCCGCACCATGAAAATCCTTCGCTCCATCCTGGTCGTCGCCATGCTGCAGGCCGTTTCGGTCACGAGCGCACTGGCTGCCGACGACCTGTCGCAGATCAAGTCGTCCGGCGTGTTCCGGGTCGGCACCGAAGGGACGTACGCGCCGTTCACGTACCACGACGAGACCGGCAAGCTGACGGGCTTCGACGTCGACATCGCGACCGCGATCGCGCAGCGTCTCGGCGTGAAGCCGCAGTTCGTCGAAGGCAAGTGGGACGGGTTGATCGCCGGCCTCGACGTGAACCGCTACGACGCGGTCGTCAACGAAGTGTCGATCACCGACGCGCGCAAGGCGAAATACGATTTCTCCACGCCGTACATCACGTCGCGCGCGGTGCTGATCGTGCGCGCGGACAACACGACGATCCGCTCGTTCGACGACCTGAAGGGCAAGAAGTCCGCGAACACGCTCACCAGCAATTTCGGCAAGCTCGCGGCCGCGCATGGCGCGGACGTCGTGCCGGTGCAGGGTTTCAACGAATCGATCGACCTGCTGAGCTCGGGCCGCGTCGACGCGACGATCAACGATTCGCTGTCGTACCTCGATTTCCGCAAGCACAAGCCGGACGCGAAACTGAAGATCGCGGCGACGGACGCGGGCGGCGCCAGCGATGCATCGGGCGTGCTGCTGCGCAAGGGTAGCCCCGCGCTGGTGGCCGCGATCGACAAGGCGCTCGCGGACATCAAGGCCGACGGCACCTACGCGAAGATCTCGCAGAAGTATTTCGGCCGCGACGTGTCGCAGCCGTGACGCGAGGCTGAACGATGCCGGCCTGGCTTCACCTGATGGCGGAATCGCTGAAGCCCCTGCTCGTCGCGGGGCTCATGTTCACGGTTCCGCTCACGCTCGCGTCGTTCGCGATCGGTCTGCTGCTCGCGTTCGGCGCGGCACTCGTGCGGCTGTTCGGGCCGCGCTGGGCGCAGGCCGCCGTGCGGTTCTACATCTGGCTGTTTCGCGGCTCGCCGCTGCTCGTGCAACTGTTCGTGATCTTCTACGGCCTACCGAGCGTCGGCATCGTGCTCGATCCGCTGACGGCCGCCGTGATCGGCTTCTCGCTGAACGTCGGCGCGTACAACGCGGAGGTGATCCGCGGCGTGATCGAATCGATTCCGAAGGGGCAGTGGGAGGCCGCGTACTCGATGGCGATGACGCGCCCGCAGGCGCTGCGCCGCGCGATCCTGCCGCAGGCCGCACGCGTCGCGCTGCCGGCTTTGTCGAATTCGTTCATTTCGCTGGTGAAGGACACGTCGCTCGCGGCCGTGCTGACCGTGCCGGAGATCTTCCAGGCCGCGCAGCGGATCGCGGCCGTGACCTACGAACCGATGATCCTCTATACGGAAGCTGCGCTGATCTATCTGCTGCTCAGTTCGGTGCTGTCCACGCTGCAGCGTCGCCTCGAAACCCGCTTCGGCCGTCACGCGCTGTTCCAGGCGGAGTTGCGATGATCCGGCTCGAACGCATCGACAAGTCGTTCGGCACGCAGCGCGTGTTGCACGGGATCGACCTCGCCTTGCAGCCCGGCAGCGTGACAGCGCTGATCGGGCCGTCCGGCAGCGGCAAGAGCACGCTGCTGCGTTGCGTGAACCTGCTCGAAGTACCCGAGGCTGGTGCGCTGACGGTCGGCGACGCCCGCATCGACTTCTCGTCGGCGCACCGGCCGGCGCGTGACGCCGTGTTCGCGGTGCGCCGCCAGACCGGCATGGTGTTCCAGAACTTTCAGCTGTTTCCGCACCTGAGCGTCGTGCAGAACGTGATGGAAGGGCTCGTCACCGTGCAGCGCTGGCCGCGCGAGCGGGCCCGCGAACGCGCGCTCGCGCTGCTCGAGAAGGTCGGCATCGCGAACAAGGCCGACGCGTGGCCCGGCACGCTGTCGGGCGGCCAGCAGCAACGCGTTGCGATCGCACGTGCGCTTGCGCCGTCGCCGCAGGTGCTGCTGTGCGACGAGCCGACGTCGGCACTCGATCCGGAGCTGTCCGTCGAAGTCGTCGAGGTGCTGCGCCAGCTCGCGCGCGAAGGCACGACGATGCTGATGGCGACGCACGACCTGCGCCTGGCCGCGTCGATCGCGCACGACGCGGTGTTTCTCGCGGAAGGGCGCGTGGTCGAGGCCGGTGCATCGCGCGACCTGTTCGGCGGCCCGCGCGATCCGCGCACCGCGAAGTTCATCTCGACGCTCGCGCAGGGCGTGCCGGTGTTCTGACGCGGCACGCGACAAGCGGCACCCGGTACAGGCGACGTCAACCTTTCCCGGGTCGGTCGAGCACCGCCGCGACGATCGCTTCCGGCGCATCTTCCTGCACCAGGTGGCCCGCGCGCGGCACCCTGATCAGCTGGCCGCCGGCGATGCGATCGGCCAGCGCCTGCCCCTGTTCGAGCGGAATCCACGCGTCGTCCTCGCCCCACACGATGCGCACCGGAAAGTCCGGCGGCGCGTAACGGGCCTCGGCTTCCTCGATGTAGTGCTGGCGCATCTGCGCGATCTGGCGATAGAACGCGGCCTGGCCGGCTGGCGTGAGCCACGGCGCGCGGTAGATCGACAGCGCCTCGTCGCTCAGCGGCCGGGCGACGGCGTTGCCGAGATAGGCCGACACGAGTGCGTGATGCGCATACGCGGGCAATCCGGTGAAGGCGGCTTCGTGCTGCGCGACGTGGCGCACGAACGGCGAACCCTGCGGCGCGATCGCGACCGGGTTCACGAGCGTGAGATCCGCATAGGCGACGCCGTCGAGGAAGTGCGCGCGCAGCACGGTGGCGCCGCCGTAGTCGTGCGCGAGCACGCGCGGTCGCGAAATGTTCCACTCGTCGAGCATCGCGCCGAACAGCGCGTTCTGGCGGCCGAGCGACACGTCCGCATCCGGCATGTCGGATTGACCGTAGCCGAGCAGGTCGTAGAAGAACACGCGATGACGGCGCGCGAGCCACGGTGCGATCCGCCGCCACACCTGCGACGAAAACGGCGTGCCGTGCGCGAGCACGAGCGGCGGCCCTTCGCCGAACGTTCCCCAGGCAATCCGGTGGCCTTCGAAGGTGAAGCGGTTGGCGAGTTCGAGCATCGGCATCTCCGTGCTAACCTGTTTTGGTTGTTAACAGGTTACTCCGGATCGTCCGGGTGTGAAACCGATAGGTGAAAATAAATGGTTACTCGACACGAACCCGTGCGACATGCGCATGAATGGGGGGCAGCCGATTTCGTCGGCGGCCATCCGGCGCTCGACTTCCTCAACACGGTGGCCGACACGGGCAAGACGCGCGACGCGGACAAGTTCGTCGACTGGCCGGCCGTGCATGCGTGGGCGGAGCGCTCGGGGTTGCTGGCGCCGGCCGATCTGGCGCGGTTTCTGCGTCATGCGCGGCAGGACGACGCCGACGCGCTGATCGCGCTGCATCGTTTTCGCGAGGAGGCTTACAGCGCGATCGCGCACCTGACGGCCGGCGGCGGCGGCACTGCCGGCGCGCGCGCAGCGGGCCGGCTCGCCGTTGCGATCCGCGAGGCGATCGGGCGCAGCGCGTTCGATGCGGTCGACGGCCGGTTCGCGTGGCGGCCCGACGCGCGCGTCACGTCGCGCTGGGTCGACGCGGCCGCACTCGGGTTCGAGCATCTGCTGCGCAGCGACGATTTTGCGCGCGTGCGCCAGTGCGGCCGTTGCACGTGGTTCTTCGTCGATCGCGGGCGCGGCGTCGGGCGGCGCTGGTGCGACATGCGCACCTGCGGGAACCGCGCGAAAGTGGAGGCGTTCAGGGAGCGGTGACGTGCGCGCCGAGCCGGTCGTCGTGCCGCGCGGTGCACGGCCGGCACGCGAACGTCATGGCGCGGCTTCGTGCGGCGGGTGTTCCGGCCACAGCGTCGCGGCGATGAACAGCCCGGCCGCGAGGAACGGCGCGCCGATCGCGAACAGGATGGCCGTGAGGCCCCAGTGATCCCAGAAGCGGTCGACCACCGCGCGCTCGGGTGTGACGGGGTCGTACAGCACGTTGACCGCTTCGCCTTCGTGCAGGCCCGGATGCGACGACGCCGAACCCTGCGCGAACCTGATCTGGCGTCCGCTGTCGGTCGTGAACGCGACGATCGCCGAATACAGCGACGTGCGCGCGCGAGGCGAGTGCGTGTTTTTCGCGATCTCGACGACATGGCCGGTGGAACGCGCATAGTGGTGGATGACCTGCCACTGGCGCAGGCCGGCCGCACCGGCGCCGGCGATGAAGCCCGTGCCGATCGCGATCGGAATCAGCACGATCGCGATATCCCAGCGGCTGCGCACGTGCTTGCGGGCGCGGCGGACCGGCGGCGGGGCGGACGACCGGCGGCGGCGCTCGCCGGCGATCAGCAGGCCGCCGATCGCGAACGATGCGATGGCGAGCAGCGCCGGCACGATCGCCGGAAACCAGCGTTGCGCGAAATCGTCGATCAGCGCGGGGCGTTCGGGGTGGCCGGGGTCGAGCCATACCTCGACGTTCTCGCCGATGTCGTAGGCGGGGACGGTCGATGCGGTATTGCCGGCGACTTCGCGACGCTGGCCGTCGTTCGCGAGGTACGCGACGATCGGCCGGTACGCGCGCATCGCGTCGCTGTCCTGCACGATGCGCACGACCGTGCCCGGTGCGCGGACCAATTGGCCGGTCGCCTGCCCGGCCGTCACGGCGAGCATGCCGGCCAGTACGAGCAGCACGACGCCGAGCGCCATCGCGACGAGTGCGTCCCTACCCGGCATGACCGGATCCGGTTCGTCGTGCTGCGCACCGCGGATTCCGGCTTGATCGGGGGGATGGCGTGACCCGCCGAACCGGCCGATATCGGCGCAACCAGGCCCTCTGAATGGTCGCGTCCCGTTCACATGCTTCCATGTCTGACGTCCCATGCTCTCTCAGTGCCGGCGGGCGAACGACAGTGCCTGCGCCGGTCGTGTGATATTTGTCGGACGATTCTAGCGGAAACGATGCGGAAGATGGGTGCGCTCGCGTACCGCGAGGGGCGCGCAACGCGAAGCGACGCGGCGTGAATGAAAAACGGCAGGAAAGCGGCAGGTGTAAACGGAAAAGGCCGGTCAGCTTGCGCTGACCGGCCTTTGAAATTCCTGGTGGGGCGTGAGTGACTCGAACACTCGACCTACGGATTAAGAGTCCGCTGCTCTACCAACTGAGCTAACGCCCCCAACAGAAGAAAGATTATGCACGAGCATTTCAGGCTTGGCAAGTCCTTTCTGCAAATTTCCTGAGAATATTTCGTCACGCCAACGGTGACTGCCGGCCCGATAACGAGCGATCGCAGTTTTCGTGCTCCCGGTATGATGACGCCACACGTGTTGCGCGGCGGTCGCGCAACGCTTTCTGGGCTTTCGAAGATGGACGAAAACGCAGTCCGCGAATTGCTGGATCGCCTGCTGGCCCCCTGGGTCCGCTCGCTCGGTCTGGTCCCCGTGTCGATCGGCGACGACAGCGTCACGCTGCGCCTGCCGTTTTCCGGCGAATTCCGCCATTCGGGCGGTGTGATCTGCGGCCAGGTGTTCACGGCGGCCGCCGATACCGCGATGGTGGTCGCGATCTCGGCCGCGCTCGGCGAGTTCCGGCCGATGACGACCGTGTCGTTGAACACGAACTTCATGCGTCCCGTGCGCAAGGGCGACGTGCTCGTCACCGCGCGCGTGCTGCGGATGGGCCGCAATCTCGTATTCGGCGAAGTCGAGCTGTTCGACGAAGACGGCAAGATGGCCGTTCACGCGACGTCGACCTACGCGCTCGTCAGCTGAGCGGCGCGATGTTCGACCAGATCGTCTTTGCGGGTGGCGGCAATCGCTGCTGGTGGCAGGCCGGCTTCTGGGACGTCGCACGGCCGGCGCTCGGCCTGCGCCCGCGCGTGATCACCGGTATCTCGGCCGGCGCGGCAACTGCCTGCATGCTGTATACACGCGACGCCGCCTGGGTGATGCGCTATTACGAAGAGGCGCTGCGCCACAACCGGAAGAACGCGTACTGGGGCAACCTGTTCGGGCGCGAGCCCGTGTTTCCGCATTACCGGATTTACCGTCAGGCGCTGCTCGACATCTACGGCGAACCGTTCGCGAAGCTTGCCTCGGCGCCGGAGATCCGCATTGGCGTGTCGCATGTGCCGCGCTGGCTCGGTGCGCGTAGCGCAGTCGCCGCCGGTCTTGTCGCGTACAACATCGAGAAGTACGTGCGCAAGACGCTGCACCCGACGCTCGGGCGCACGCTCGGCTTTCGGCCCGAATTCGTGCGTGCGCAGGCCTGCACGCAAGTCGAGGAACTCGCCGACCTGATCCTGCAGTCGTCCTGCACGCCGCCGTTCACGCCGGTGCTGCGCCGCGGCGGCCGGCCGGTGCTCGACGGCGGGATGGTCGACAACGTGCCGGTCGACGCGCTCGACCCGACGCCGGGCGACGTGCTGGTGCTCGTCACGCGGCTGTATCCGCGCCCGCAGATGTTCACGGTCGCGCATGGCGAGCAGCGTCGACTGTACGTCCAGCCTTCGAGCAAGGTGCCGATTTCGAGTTGGGATTACACGAGCCCGTCGCAGATGCGGCATGCGTACGATCTCGGTCGGCGCGACGGCGAGCATTTCCTTACGCGCGTCGATGCGATGACGGGCGGCCGCGTGGCCGCCTGACGACCGGGAATGGAGGAGCGGGGCTGCGGCGTGCGCAGCCCGCGCGGTCAGCGCTTGCGGATCGGCGTCAGCGCTTCCGGGTTGGCAACGCTCGACATGTCCCCGTCGTCGAACGCGAGGATGTTGCGGAACGCCGCGCTGAAGTAGAGCTCGTAGCTTTCGCGCTCGACATAGCCGATGTGCGGCGTGCAGATCACGTTTTCCATTCGCAGCAGGCTGTAGCCCTGCAGGATCGGCTCGCTCTCGAACACGTCGATCGCGACCATCCCCGGACGGTTGTGCGACAGCGCGTTGACCAGTGCGTTGTCCTCGAGCAGTTCGGCGCGGCTCGTGTTGACGAGCAGCGACGTCGGCTTCATCCGCATCAGGTCTTCCTGCTTCACGATCCCGCGCGTGTCGTCATGCATGCGCAGGTGCAGCGACAGCACGTCGCTCTGCTCGAACAGCGCTTCGCGGCTTTCGGCGGCCGTATAGCCGTCGGCGCGCGCGGCCTCGAGCGAATGCTCGCGGCCCCAGATCAGCACGTTCATGCCGAACGCCTTGCCGTAGCCGGCGACGAGCCGGCCGATCTTGCCGTAGCCCCAGATGCCGAGCGTCTGGCCGCGCAGTACCTGGCCGAGGCCGAAGTTCGGCGGCATGGCCGACGTCTTCAGGCCCGACTGCTGCCAGGCGCCCTGCTTCAGGTTCGCGACATACTGAGGAATGCGGCGCTGGGCGGCCATCACGAGCGCCCAGGTCAGCTCGGCGGGGGCGACCGGCGAGCCCGTGCCTTCGAGCACCGCGATGCCGCGGTCGGTACAGGCTTCGAGGTCGATGTGGCTCGACACGCGGCCGGTCTGGCTGATCATGCGCAGGTTCGGCAGCTTTGCGAGCAGTTGCGACGAAATCGGGGTCCGTTCGCGAATCAGCACGAGCGCCTCGACTTCCGCCAGACGGCTGGCGAGTTGTCCCAATCCGCGCACCGTATTGTTGAAGACCTTCACGTCGTGGCCGGCAAGCATCTCGAAGCAGTTCAGCTTGCGGACGGCGTCCTGGTAGTCGTCGAGGATGGCAATTTTCATGATGAGCGGGTGTCGCGCGTTGAAAGCGGCGGTGGCGGCGGCGCACCTCGCGCACCCGTCCCGCCCGGCCGGGGCCGACATGATGCTATGTCAGCCGCCTTCGTGGTGTCTTTTTAACAGGTTGTTACGCTCCGCCGCAATTGGCGGCGGCCTGACCCGGCGCCGCTCGCGGGCAGGGCAGAAGGGTGCGCTGTTGTGTCGCATCAAATACGTCCTTCCTGATTCGGCCGCTTACACGACGAGGTTCACCCAATTGTTGTCCCAATCGGAATAATTGGATCAACTATCCGCAGAGGGCGAGGATTTTTGACTATTTTTATCGTCAACCGGGGCCTTGTTGAGCAACTCTGCATCATTTCCGCTGTCGTAGGAGAATTACGCATTTGCTTCATCTTTTTGAAGTTGTAACAGCGGCAGGAGTCGTTTATGGATCATTTGCAGTCGATGCGCGTGTTCGTCAAGGTTGCAGATCTCGGCAGTTTCGCGCGGGCCGCGAGTGCAATGGATATCTCCAACGCGGTCGCGACGCGTCACGTCGCCGATCTGGAGGGCAGGCTCGGCACGCGTTTGCTGAACCGCACCACGCGCAGCCTTTCCCTGACCGAGTCAGGCCAGGTCTATCTGGAGCGTGCCCGCCAGATCCTCGATGAGCTGGAAGACGTCGAGCAGATGGTCGTCGCGCGCAATCACGAGCCGGTCGGCACGCTGCGCATCGTCGCGCCCGTCGTGTTCGGCCTGCATAACCTCGCGCCCGTGTTGCAGTCGTACACGGAGAATTTCCCGAAAGTGGTGCCGGATCTCACGCTGGTCGACCGGCAGGTCGATCTGGTCGAGGAAGGTTTCGATGTCGGCATCGTCGTCACGCGCCAGATGCGCAGCGCGAGCATCGTCACGCGGCGCCTGACCACCGGCTGCATGACCGTGTGCGCGACGCCGAGCTATCTCGAGAAGCACGGCGTGCCGACCCATCCGGAGCATCTCGCCGAGCATCCGAGCCTGAGCCTGCCGACCGAATACTGGGGCGACGAGCGTGTGTTCACGGGGCCGGACGGCGAAGTGCGCGTGCGCCCGACCAACGTGATCGTCGCGAACAACACCGCGATGCTGCGCCAGTTCGCGCTGCTCGGGATGGGTGTCGCGATCCTGCCGAGCTACCTGATCGGCAGCGACATCGCGCGCGGTGCGCTCGTGCGGTTGCTGCCGGATTTCCGGCTGCCGCAGGTCGAGATCAACATCGCTTACCCGAGCCGGCGCCATCTGCCCGCGAAGGTGCGCACGTTCATCGACCACCTCGTCGAGCACTTCAGCCACTCGACCGACGCGACGATGGGTGAGCAATGGGCCGCGCAGAGCTCCGCGCTCGCGCCGATCGGTGTCGAGACGCGTGCCGAGCAACCGGAATCGGCCGACCCGAACCTGTCGCCGCGCCTGCCGCGTTCGCCGCGCACGCGCGTCGCGGCGCCGTCGCCGCTGTAACGGCGCGACGGCCCGGGCGGCCGGGCGTCGGTTCCCGCCGGCACAAAGAAAAAACGCGGATCGAGCAGTCGATCCGCGTTTTTTTATGGCTGCCTGCCGAAGCAGGACGCGCCGGGAGAAAGCCCGCCCGGCGTCCAGGCTGTTACGAGCCCGTCTTGCGGGTCGTCGTCTTGCGGGCCGCCGTCTTGGTGGCGGCAGTCTTCGCGGCGGTCTTGCGAGCCGGTGCCGGTTTCTCGTCTGCACCTTCCGTCACGGTTTCGGCATCCTTCGTCGCCGATTTCGCAGTCTTCTTCGCGGCGGCGGCTTTCGGTTCCTTCTTCTCGAACTCAAAGCCGATCTTGCCGTCCGGCTGCTTCACGAGGAACGCCTTGAAGTTGCGGCCGGTACGCGACGACTTGAAGTTCGGCAGCAGATCCGTGCGGCCGTCGGCCAACAGCTTGCCCATCTGCTCGCGCGAGATTTCCTGCTGCAGGATCACCTTGCCCGAGCGGAAGTCGCACGTCTTCGGGTTGGCCACCGAGTGCTCGCACACGTAGCTCATCCCGTGCTCGAACACGCGGCCCTTGCACTTCGGGCACGCGCCGACCGGTTCCTGCGTGGAGAAGTCGGGCGCCTCGCCTTCCTCGCCGCCCGTATCCTGGCCGAAATCGAACTCGAGCTTGTAGTTCTTCGTCTCGTCGTCGAACGAGAGCTTCAGGATCGCCGAGAACGGGCGGCCCATCTTGCTGCGGAATCCGGAAAGCGGGCCGATCGTCTTTTCCCGCAGCAGTTCCTCGACTTCCGCGATCTCGAACTGCCGGCTGCCCGGGATCTTCGAGATCGAGAACTCGCACTTCGTGCACGCGAAGCGGCGGTAGTTTTCCTTCACCTGGCCGCCGCAGTTCGGGCACGGCGTCTCGAGCGTCGCGTAATCGCCGGGGATCGTGTCGGAATCGTATTCCTTCGCGCGCTTGACGATCTGCTGCGTCATGCGGGCGATTTCCTGCATGAAGGCGTCGCGCCCGAGGTTGCCGCGCTCCATCTGCGACAGCTTGTATTCCCATTCGCCGGTGAGCTCCGGCGCGGTCAGTTCCTTCACGCCGAGGCCGCGCAGCAGCGTCATCAGCTGGAACGCCTTCGCGGTCGGGATCAGTTCGCGGCCTTCACGCACGAGGTACTTTTCGCCGAGCAGGCCTTCGATGATCGCCGCACGCGTGGCCGGCGTGCCGAGGCCCTTCGCTGCCATGGCTTCGCGCAGTTCGTCGTCCTCGACGAGCTTGCCCGCGCCTTCCATCGCGGACAGCAGCGTCGCTTCCGAATAGCGTGCGGGCGGCTTCGTGACGAGCGCGACGGCGGCGATTTCGTCCGTCTTCACCTTCTCGTCCTTCTGCACTGGCACGAGGTTCGCATCCGCGCCTTCGGCGTCGCGGCCGTACACCTGCAGCCAGCCCGGCTCGACGAGCACCTTGCCCTCGGTCTTGAAGTGATGGCCGGCGACTTCGGTGATCCGCGTCGTGACGCGGAATTCGGCGGCCGGGAAGAACACGGCGAGGAAGCGCTTCACGACCATGTCGTACAGCTTCTGCTCCGGCTCGGACAGCGACTTCGGTGCCTGCAGCGTCGGGATGATTGCGAAGTGGTCGCTGATCTTCGAGTTGTCGAAGATGCGCTTGTTCGGCTTCACCCAGCCCTTGTCGAGCACCTGCTTCGCATGCGGCAGGTAGTTGTTGCTCTCCTTGAGCATCTCGAGCGTGGACTGGACCGTCGACAGATAGTCTTCCGGCAGCGCGCGCGCGTCGGTACGCGGGTAGGTCAGCACCTTGTGCTTTTCATACAGCGCCTGTGCGAGACCGAGCGTGTTCTTCGCGGAGAATCCGAAGCGGCTGTTCGCTTCGCGCTGCAGGCTCGTCAGGTCGAACAGCAGCGGCGACAGTTGTGTCGACGGCTTCGATTCCTCCGAGACCGTGCCGACCTGGTCGCGGCACGCGGCGACGATCGTTTCGGCAGCCGGCAGGCTCCACAGGCGGGAGTCGCGCTTTTCCGGATCGAATTCGTCGCGCTTGAATTTCGGGTCGAACCACTTGCCTTCGTAGAAGCCGCCCGCGCACGCGAATTCCGCCTTCACTTCCCAGTAGTCGCGCGGGATGAAGCGGCGGATTTTCTCTTCGCGTTCGACGACGATCGACAACGTTGGCGTCTGAACGCGGCCAACTGTCGTCAGGAAGAAGCCGCCGCCCTTGCTGTTGAACGCGGTCATCGCACGGGTGCCGTTGATCCCGACGAGCCAGTCGGCTTCCGAGCGGCAGCGTGCGGCGTCGGCGAGCGGTTGCATGTCGGTGTCGCTGCGCAGGTTCGCGAAGCCGTCGCGGATCGCCTGCGGGGTCATCGACTGCAGCCACAGGCGCTGAACCGGCTGCTTCGCCTTCGCGTGCTGCGCGATCAGGCGGAAAATCAGCTCGCCCTCGCGCCCCGCGTCACATGCGTTGATCAGGCGGTCGACGTCCTTGCGCTTCATCAGCTTCGTAAGCACCTTGAGGCGCGACTCGCTTTTTGCGATCGGGTTCAGGTCGAAATGCGGGGGGATGACGGGCAGATGCGCGAAGCTCCATTTCCCGCGCTTGACCTCGTACTCTTCCGGGGCGGCGATTTCCAGCAAGTGGCCGACAGCGGACGAAAGGACGAAATCGTCGCTCTCGTAATATTCGTCATGCTTGGTAAAGCCGCCCAAAGCGCGTGCGATGTCGTTCGCGACAGAAGGCTTTTCCGCAATGATCAGTGCTTTGGACATGACAGGTGTGTGTTGGTAGACCGGGTTCGCCGGTTGTGGGGCCCTTTAACGACCGCTTTATAGCACACGCCGACGCGACGGCGGCTTGGCGTGCAAAAAGCGGCTCATCATAGAGGGGGCCTGCAACGGCGGCAAGCGCCCGGCGCGGCGGCGCGCGCAAACGGGCGCAAAACCGCCGGGCCGGCTCGCGAATTCAGGCTTCGACGGTCAGGACGTTGCGCAATTTCGGTGCGTGCGGCGCACCGGGTACCGCACTCAGGTCGGACAGCATCCGCTCGACGATTGCCGCATGCGGCAGCACCGTGCCGAAGAAACGTGCGGTATGGGTATCTTCGATCAGGATCGTCGGGAAATTCTCGACGTCGAGATCGTCGAGCTGGTCGGCATGCGTTTCGATGTCGATCCAGGTGAAGCAGGCGTCCGGATGCGCGTCGGCGAGCTGGTCGAAGGCCGTCCGGTAGTCGCGGCACGTGCCGCACCACTCGGCGCACAGGCAGGCGACGAGCAACGTGCCGGGATCGGCGAGGCGCTCGGCGATCCGATCCGCATCGGTGTCGAGGTTCAGCGCGGGCATGGATTTCCTTGGATATCGTCGGCGGCTTGGCCGCCCCTATGCGGGGGAATGTAGCACGCCGTGCGCGGCCGGGGTGGGCGCTGCGTCAAGGCGCGCGAAGCGTCCGCCGGGGACGCTCGCGACGCGACCGGCCAGCTCGAGCGCAAGCAGCGCGCCGTGCAGCACGTCGTCGGCCAGGCCGCTGTGTTCGGCGAGCCATTCGTAGGTGACGGGGCCATATCCCAGCGCGGCGAGTACGGCCTGTTCGGACGGGCTGCAGGGTAGCGCCGGCGATGCCTCGACTCGCGCCGGCGGGCCGGCTGCAACGAGCGGATCGGCCGGATCGGCCTGCGTGACGCCGGCGGCCCCGGTTCCGCGGAGGCTGGCGGCGCTGGCGAGCTGATTTCCGGTGCACGATGCATCGCCCGCCGCGCGAACCGCCGGTTCGCCCAGCCCGTACTCCTCGAGCACGTCGAGCGGCGCCGCCGCCAGCTTCGCGCCGTCGTGGATCAGTGCGTGGCAGCCCTGCGCGAGGGGCGCGTGGATCGAGCCCGGCATCGCGAACACATCGCGCCCCAGTTCGTTCGCGAGCCGCGCGGTGATCAGCGAGCCGGAGCGCGGGGCGGCCTCGACGACGAGTACGCCGATCGCGAGTGCGGCGATCAGCCGGTTGCGTTGCGGGAAGTGTGCGGCGCGGGCCGGTGTGCCGAGCGGCCACTCCGACACGATCGCGCCGTGAGCGGCGATTTCGTGGGCGAGCGCACGGTGTCGCGCCGGATAGACGAGATCGGCGCCGGTCGCGATCACCGCGACCGTGCCTGACCGGCCGTCGAGCCCGCCGCGATGCGCGGCGCCGTCGATTCCGAGTGCGAGGCCCGACACGATCGGTAGCCCGGCGTCGGACAGCTCGCGGGCGAAGCGCGTCGCGTCGGCGAGACCCTGCGGCGTCGCGTGGCGGCTGCCGACCACGGCGAGGCTGCGCGCGTGCAGCAGGTCGAGACGGCCCTTTACATATAGCAGCGGCGGCGGATCGTGCAGGTCGCGCAGCCGCGGCGGATAGGCCGGATCGTTGAGCGTGACGAGCGCGTTGCCCGGCGCGTCGAGCCAGGCGAGCACGGCGTCGGTGCGCGCGTCGAGGTCGCCGCGCTCGCTCGCGCGCACGGCCTGGGCCGCGGCGGGGCTGGTTGCGGCGGCGATCGCCTCGCCGGACGCGCGCAGCAGCGCATCCGGCGAGCCGAACGCGTCGAGCAGGGCCTGCAGCACGGCGGGTGCGAGGCCGGGCGCATGCGCGAGCTGCAGCCACGCGCGCAGCGCGGAGGCGGTCAGCACTTGCGGCGACATGAGGCGCTCCTCGAATGCGGCGGCCAGCGGACCGCGTGGCGCCATGATAAAATTTTCATCATCCGAAATACTCGACAGGGCCGCGCGCGCAGGCGCCCGGCCAATTGCAGGAGGCGTGATCCGCGGCATTGATTCGCCGCGCGTCCGCCTCATCTTCATTGCATCCCGGCGGCACCGCCAGCTGGCCGGATGGCCGATGCGGCATGCCGCCCCACCGAATACCGAACGCCATGGCTTTACTCAATATTCTTCATTACCCCGACAAGCGGCTGCACAAGGTCGCAAAGCCCGTCGACAAGGTCGACGACCGGATCCGCAAGCTCGTCGCCGACATGGCCGAAACCATGTACGCGGCGCCCGGCATCGGCCTGGCGGCCACGCAGGTCGACGTGCACGAGCGCGTGATCGTGATCGACGTCTCCGAGGAGAAGAACGAGCTGCGCGCGTTCATCAACCCCGAGATCGTGTGGTCGAGCGACGAGAAGCAGATCTACGAAGAGGGTTGCCTGTCGGTGCCCGGCATCTACGACGAAGTCGAGCGTCCCGATCATGTGCGCGTGCGTGCGCTCAACGAGCAGGGCGAGACCTTCGAGCTCGACTGCGAGGGCCTGCTGGCCGTGTGCGTCCAGCACGAGATGGATCACCTGATGGGGCGCGTGTTCGTCGAATACCTGTCGCCGCTCAAGCAGACGCGCATCAAGACGAAGATGAAGAAACTCGAACGCGCGATGTGACGCGCGTTCGCCCTGCCCGACCCCGAAAGCTGTCATGACCCATACGTTGCGCGTGATTTTTGCCGGCACGCCGGAATTTGCCGCGGCTGCCCTGGCCGCGATCCACGAGGCCGGTTTTCCGGTGCCGCTCGTGCTGACCCAGCCCGATCGCCCTGCCGGGCGGGGGATGAAGCTGCAGGCAAGCGCGGTGAAGCGCTACGCCGTCGAGCACGGGATGCCCGTCGCGCAGCCGCCGTCGCTGCGGCGCACGGGCAAGTACCCGGCGGAGGCGGCCGACGCGATCGAGCTGCTGCGCTCGACTCCGCATGACGTGATGGTGGTCGCCGCATACGGCCTGCTGCTGCCGCAGGAGGTGCTCGACATTCCGCGTGGCGGCTGCATCAACATTCATGCATCGCTGCTGCCGCGCTGGCGCGGCGCCGCGCCGATCCACCGCGCGATCGAGGCCGGCGACGCCGAGACGGGCGTCACGCTGATGCAGATGGACATCGGCCTCGACACCGGCGCGATGATCGAGGAGGCGCGCATCGCGATCGCGCCGGACGAGACGACCGCGACCCTGCACGACCGGCTCGCTGCCGAAGGTGCGCGACTGATCGTCGACGCGCTCGTGCAGCTCGAGCGCGACGGTGTGCTGCCGGCCACGCCGCAACCGGCCGACGGCGTGACTTACGCGGAAAAGATCGGCAAGCACGAAGCGGCGCTCGACTGGCGCAAGCCGGCCGACGTGCTCGCGCGCCAGGTGCGTGCGTTCGATCCGTTCCCGGGCGGCGTCGCGACGCTCGATGGCGCGGCGATCAAGCTGTGGGCGGCCGAGCCCGTGGCGGCGCGCGGCGACGCGCTGCCCGGCACGATCGTCGAAGCCGCGCCGGAAGGCGTGGTCGTCGCGTGCGGCAGCGGTGCGCTGCGCATCACGCAGTTGCAGAAGCCGGGCGGCAAGCGGCTGCCCGCCCGCGAGTTCCTGGCCGGTTCGCCGCTCGCCGCGGGCCAGCGTTTTGCGCTGACCGACGTTGCCTGAGGCGGCCTGACCGCCATTCGACACGGCCTGCCGGGCATGCGCAATCGGCCGGACGGCCGAGTCGCACGGTACGGCAGGCGCGCGTAGAATTTCCCTGCGCTCTCCGGTTTCGAGGTTTTCATGTTCGGCATCACCCATTTCGGCTTCTTCGTGCTGGCAGTCTTCCTGCTGAACGTCACGCCCGGCCCCGATACGGCCTATATCGTCGGCCGCAGTGTCGCGCAGGGCCGCGGCGCGGGGCTGATGTCGGCGTTGGGCATTTCGGCCGGCTGCTGCGTGCACGCGCTCGCCTGCGCATTCGGCCTGACCGCGCTGCTCGCGGCATCGGCTGCCGCGTTCACGGTGATCAAGCTGGTGGGTGCCGCCTACCTGATCTACCTCGGCGTGCGGATGATCATCGCGAAGCAGGCGGCCGAGCCGTCGGGCAAGGCGGCCGCGCAAGCCGCGAAGCCGCTGCGCCAGCTGTTCATGCAGGGTTTCTGGACCAACGTGCTGAACCCGAAGGTGGTGCTGTTCTTCGTGTCGTTCTTCCCGCAATTCGTGTCGGCCGACAGCCCGCACAAGGCATTGGCGTTCCTGACCCTCGGCGGCGTGTTCGTCGCGATGAGCACGGTATGGACCAGCTTCGTCGCCTGGGTCGCGGGCAGTGTCACGGCGCGCTTTTCCGGCAAGCCGGGTGTCAGGAAGTGGCTCGACCGCACGGTCGGCAGCGCTTTCGTCGGCCTCGGCCTTCGTCTTGCGGCATCGCAACGCTGAGATTGAATTTTTCCGGCAAGACCTTATCTAACAAATCGCTTACAATTTTCCGCCGTGCCTTGTGACGTGCGGCGGGTCCCCTGACGGATAAGGAGTGGGTATGTTCAATTGGGTCAAAACGGCGATGCTGATGGCCGCGATCACGGCCCTGTTCATCGTGATCGGCGGGATGATCGGCGGCTCGCGCGGCATGACGATCGCGCTGCTGTTCGCGCTCGGCATGAATTTCTTCTCGTACTGGTTCTCCGACAAGATGGTGCTGCGCATGTACAACGCGCAGGAAGTCGACGAGAACACGGCGCCGCAGTTCTACCGGATGGTGCGCGAGCTGGCCACGCGCGCGAACCTGCCGATGCCGCGCGTCTACCTGATCAACGAGGATGCACCGAACGCGTTCGCGACGGGCCGCAACCCCGAGCACGCGGCGGTCGCCGCGACGACGGGCATCCTGCGCGTACTGTCGGAGCGCGAGATGCGCGGCGTGATGGCGCACGAGCTTGCACACGTGAAGCATCGCGACATCCTGATCTCGACGATCACCGCGACGATGGCGGGCGCGATCTCGGCGCTCGCGAACTTCGCGATGTTCTTCGGCGGGCGCGACGAGAACGGCCGGCCGGCCAATCCGATCGCGGGTATCGCGGTCGCGCTGCTCGCGCCGATCGCCGGCGCGCTGATCCAGATGGCGATCTCGCGGGCACGCGAGTTCGAGGCCGACCGCGGCGGCGCGCAGATTTCCGGCGATCCGCAGTCGCTCGCGACCGCGCTCGACAAGATCCATCGTTATGCGGCAGGCATTCCGTTCCAGGCGGCGGAAGCGCATCCGGCCACGGCGCAGATGATGATCATGAATCCGCTGCATGGTGGCGGATTGCAGAACCTGTTCTCGACGCACCCGGCCACCGAGGAACGCATCGCGCGCCTGATGGAGATGGCGCGTACCGGCCGCTTCGATTGAGCCACGGCAACCCCGTGCGGCAGTTGCCGCTCGGGGGCCGCTACGCCACCCCGCACGCTTCGCGCTGCGGGGTTTTCATTTGTGCGTGCCGTAAAGGGGCCAAAGGGGCTGCAACGTCGCACGCTACAATGCCCGGTTTGGGATCGCGGGGCCACGCGAGTGCCGCGATCCCGCCGTTTGCCGTATTGGCTTGCCGCGCTTGTTTGCCGAATTTGCTCCGATGACACGAACCCGTTCTACCGCTCCGTCTTCTTCCGGCCGCCCGGCGCGCCTGTCCGCGCTGCATCTCGCGCCCGATTCGCTCGGCTTCGCGCTCGACGCGGCCGCGCAGGCGGTCGATGCGGTACGACGCGGCACCGCGCTGCCGGCGGCACTCTCGGCGGTTTTCGCGCAGATGGCGTCCGGTACGCAGGCCCTTGCGCGCGGTGCGACGCAGGACGTCGCCTACCGGACGATGCGCCGTCTCGGCAGTGCGGACTGGCTGATCGGCCGGCTCGTCAGCAAGGCGCCGCCCGCGCACGTGCATGCAGTCCTTGCCGGCGCGCTCGCGCTGTTGCTCGATCCGGCGGACGAGGCCGCGTATCCGCCGTTCACGGTGGTCGACCAGGCCGTGACCGTGATCGGCGCCCGCCGCGAATGCGCGTTCGCGAAGGGGATGGTCAATGCGGTGTTGCGCCGTTTCCTGCGCGAGCGCGACGCGCTCGTCGCGGCGCTGCAGGACGATGTCGTCGCGCGCTGGAATTACCGCGCGTGGTGGGTCGATTCGGTGAAGCGCGCGTGGCCCGACACATGGCAGGCGATCCTCGCGGCCGGCGAGCGCCAGGGGCCGCTCACGCTGCGCGTGAATGCGCGCCGCGCGAGCGTCGACGCGTATCTCGATACGCTGCGGGCGAGCGGAATCGAAGCGACCGCGATCGGCAAGCATGCCGTGCGGCTCGCGTCGGCGCTGCCGGTCGATCGCATGCCGGGGTTTGCCGACGGCGTCGTGTCGGTGCAGGATGCCGGTGCGCAGCTCGCAGCCGAATGGCTTGGCGCGCGTGACGGCATGCGCGTGCTCGACGCATGCGCGGCACCCGGCGGCAAGACCGGTCATATCCTCGAACTCGCCGATGCGGAAGTCGTTGCGCTGGAAAGCGACGCCGCGCGCGCGGCGCGGATCGGCGAGAACCTCGTGCGGCTGTCGCTCGCGGCGGACGTGCGCGTCGGCGATGCGGGTGCGCCCGACGCGTGGTACGACGGGCGCCCGTTCGATCGTATCCTGGCCGACGTGCCGTGCTCGGCGTCCGGTATCGTGCGTCGTCACCCGGACATCCGCTGGCTGCGCCGCGAGGCCGACATTCCGGCGCTCGTCGCGGAACAGCGTCGCATCCTGTCGGCGTTGTGGCCGCTCGTGAAGCCGGGCGGCGAACTGCTTTACGTGACCTGTTCGGTCTTCCCCGAAGAAGGCGAATTGCAGGCCCGCTGGTTTGAAGCGGCCTGTGAAGATGCGGTACGATTGGACGCCCCCGGCCAACTGCTGCCGGGCGGAGTGCAGGGAGGGGCGGCCGCCGGCGCACTCGACCAGAACACCGATCACGACGGATTTTTCTACGCGCGGTTTCAGAAACGGTGACGATCAAACACCTTTTTCCACTTCGGCTCGCGGCCGTCCTGATGGTCGCGTTGACGCTGTGCCTGGCTGTCGTGCGGCCGGCGCATGCCGAGTCGATCGCCGTGCAGCGCGCGTCGCTCCAGGCCGACGGAAGCGGCTGGAGCCTCGACGCCCGCTTCGATTTCGAACTGAACCCGAGCCTCGAGGATGCCGTCAACAAAGGCATTCCGGTGTATTTCACGACGGATTTCGAGTTGAGCCGCGCGCGCTGGTACTGGCTTGACGAACAGCCGGTATCGGTGTCGCAGACGATCCGCCTGTCGTTCCAGCCGCTCACGCGCGAGTACCGCGTGTCGACGGGCGGCCTGCAGCTCGGTTTCCCGTCGCTGAAGGATGCGCTCGCGGTCGTCAGGCACATCACGTCGTGGCACGTGATCGACCGCAGCCAGGTGCGCTCGGGCGAAACCTACACGGCATCGGTGCGGATGCAGCTCGATACGGCGCTGATGCCGAAGCCGTTCCAGGTCGATGCGGTGAACAACCGCGACTGGACGCTCGGGTCGGACTGGAAGCGCTTCAACTTCACGGTGACCGAACGTGCTAAATAAAGTGCGCCGCGCGGCCAGCGGGAAGAGCCTCCTCGTTCGCGTGATCGTCTCGACCGTCGCGCTCACCGCGCTGCTGCTGCTCGTGCTGCTCGCGGCCGCGAGCGCGAACACCGAATTCTTCGATCGCTACTACTCGTGGCTGTACGCGACGAACATCGTCGTCGCGCTCGTGTTCCTGCTCGTGGTGCTCGGGCTGATCGGGATGATCGTCGTGCGCCTGAGGAAGGGCAAGTTCGGCACGCGGCTGCTCGCGAAGCTTGCGGTGTTCTTCGCGCTCGTCGGCGTGGTGCCGGGCGGGATCATCTACATCGTGTCGTACCAGTTCGTGTCGCGCAGCATCGAGTCGTGGTTCGACGTGAACGTCGAGACGGCGCTGACGGCCGGCCTGAATCTCGGCCGCGGGATGCTCGATGCGTCGCTGTCCGATCTGCAGACGAAGGCGCGGCTGATGTCCGACCAGCTCGCGAGCGCCGACGCGAACACGAACGGCACGACGCTCACGCTGCTGCGGCTGCGCGACCAGTTCGGCGTGCAGGACGCGACGATCGTCGAGCCGAGCCGCGGCGGCTCGGGTGCGGCGCCCGACCTGCACATCGTCGCGCAGGCGTCGGGCAATTTCGCCGCGCTGATTCCGGACGACCTGCCGACGCCGCTGATGCTGAGCCAGGCGCGCGAACACGGCGCGTACGCGGCCATCGAAGGCGAAGTCGACGGCGACCCGCGTGCGCACGGCGCGAAGGGCGCGCTGCGGCTGCGCGTCGTGCGGCCGATTCCCGATGCGACGACATCGCTGCTGCAGCCGGCGGAGCGTTTCCTGCAACTCACGCAGCCGGTGCCGCCAACGCTCGCGCACAACGCGGATGCCGTGCAGCGCGCGTATCGCGAGTACCAGGAAAAGGCGCTTGGCCGCACGGGGCTGCGCAAGATGTACATCGGCACGCTGACGCTCGCGCTGTTCCTCGCGACCTTCATCGCGATGATGCTCGCGCTTGCGCTCGGCCAGCAGCTCGCGCGGCCGCTGTTCCTGCTCGCACAGGGCACCAAGGAGATCACGGAAGGCGACTACACGCCGAAGCGCGAGATCAAGACGCGCGACGAGCTTGGCTTCCTCACGCAGTCGTTCAACGCGATGACGCGCCAGTTGTCCGAGGCGCGGCTCGCGGTCGAGAAGAACCGCATCGCGCTCGAGCATTCGAAGACGTATCTCGAGAGCATCCTCGCGAACCTGACGGCCGGCGTGTTCGTGCTCGACCGCCAGTTCCGGCTGACGACGGCCAATCGCGGCGCCGAGCGGATCTTCCGGCAGCCGTTCAATGCGCTGATCGGCACGACGCTCGACCGGATCGGCGTGGCCGCCGGGTTCGGCGCGATGGTGCGCAAGGCGTTCGCCGATCGCGAGGCGGCATCCGACGGCGGCAGCGGCGATCGCGGCCACTGGCAGCAGCAGTTCGCGATCGAGATGCCGGGCGAAACCGAACCGCTGACGCTGCTCGTGCGCGGCGCGCGCCTCGTGTCGACGGTCGAGGGGCAGGCCGACGATCCGCAGACGTCCGGTTACGTCGTCGTGTTCGACGACATCTCCGACGTGATTTCCGCGCAGCGTTCGGTCGCGTGGGGCGAGGTCGCGCGGCGGCTCGCGCACGAGATCAAGAATCCGCTGACGCCGATCCAGCTGTCGGCCGAGCGGTTGCAGATGAAGCTGTCCGACAAGCTCTCGCCGTCCGACGCGGATGTGCTCAAGCGCGGCGCGACGATGATCGTCAACCAGGTGGCCGCGATGAAGCGGATGGTCGACGATTTCCGCGAATACGCGCGCACGCCGCCGGCGGTGCTCGCGAACCTGCAGTTGAACGAACTGGCGAGCGAGGTGCTCGGGCTGTACGGGGTGGGCGAAGGCAAGAGCGCGATCGTCGCCGAGCTCGCGCCGTCGCTGCCGGTGATTCGCGGTGACGCGACGCAATTGCGCCAGGTGATTCACAACCTGCTGCAGAATGCGCAGGATTCGGTCGCGGAGTCGGCGCATCCGCGTGTGTTGATCGAAACCAAGACAGTAGAATATGGCGATCCCGACGCCGAGGGCAAAACGCGCGTCGCGGTACGTCTTACCGTGTCCGACAACGGGCCCGGTTTTCCGGCGCGCATCCTGACCCGTGCGTTCGAGCCTTATGTGACGACGAAGGCGAAGGGCACGGGGCTGGGGTTGGCCACGGTCAAGAAAATCGTCGATGAGCACGGTGCGCGGATCGATCTGCGCAATCGCATGCACGGCGAGACCGTCGAGGGTGCGCAGGTGTCGATTCTGTTCCTGCAGATGGCGAGCGATGCGCCAGGCGCCGAATCGGGCGTGCAGGACGGGACGGCTCCCGCCAAGACAAAAGCAAGTGAGCAGACAAAGGCAGCGTAAATGGCAACCATCCTGGTGGTAGATGATGAAATGGGCATCCGGGAATTGCTCTCGGAGATCCTCAGCGATGAAGGACATGTCGTCGAGGCAGCGGAGAACGCGCAGGCCGCGCGGGAATACCGGTTGAATCAGGCGCCCGATCTCGTGCTGCTCGATATCTGGATGCCCGATACCGACGGCGTGACGTTGCTCAAGGAGTGGGCGGCGCAAGGGCTGCTGACGATGCCCGTGATCATGATGTCCGGGCACGCGACGATCGATACGGCCGTCGAGGCAACGAAGATCGGCGCGCTCGATTTCCTCGAGAAGCCCATCGCGCTGCAGAAGCTGCTGAAGTCCGTCGAGCACGGCCTCGCACGCGGTGCGGCGCCGGTGTCCGCGAACGCGGCGGCGAAGGCCGGTGCGGGGCAGGCGGCGGGCCCCGCGGCGGTCGCATCCGCGGCCGCGCTGCCGACGCTCGGCGACGACATGGCTTCGGCACTCGGCCTCGCGGGCCAGACGGCCGCGATCCCGTTCGACATCCCGTTGCGTGAAGCGCGCGATGCGTTCGAGCGCGCGTACTTCGAATATCACCTCGCGCGCGAAAACGGCAGCATGACGCGCGTCGCGGAGAAGACGGGCCTCGAGCGCACGCACCTGTATCGCAAGCTCAAGCAGCTCGGTGTCGAGCTCGGCAAGAAACCGTCCGAAGGCGCCGTATAAAATATTTTGCGAAAACACTTGCTCAGGTACGAATAGCTCGATATACTTTCATTCTTCGTTGGCCCGGTAGCTCAGTTGGTAGAGCAGCGGATTGAAAATCCGCGTGTCGATGGTTCGATTCCGTCCCAGGCCACCAGAATTAAAACCCCAAGAATCGGAAGGTTCTTGGGGTTTTTCGTTTGTGGTGGGGTTGGCGTGATAGGGCCCGCGTGCCCGGCAGTATTCGTGAGGGCATGATAAAATCCGTGTCCGCTCAATAACTTAGCGCATCGCTTCATGCGCACGGCAGGCTGCCAGCGTGGCGCCGCCGTGGCGCGCGGCAACGATGCCGCGCGATGGGCGGTATAAGCGCTCCGCCGCGTTCGCGGCCGATTGCGCTGCCTATACTGGTCGAGCCGGCCCAGGCCGGCACGCGTCGGGCCGCCCGGCGGCAGCCGGCCCCGGGGCGCAGCGCGACGCGAGCCTACACATTCACGGAGTATCACGGTGATTCGGACAGACGCTAAAGACGGCGCGCTCGTGTTGTTTTCCGGCGGGCAGGACTCGGCCACGTGCGTGGCATGGGCCCTCGAACGCTACCAGACGGTCGAGACGCTCGGCTTCGATTACGGCCAGCGCCACCGCGTCGAGCTCGAATGTCGCGAAGGCGTGCGCGAAGCACTGAAGCGCGATTTTCCCGCATGGTCGGACCGGCTCGGCGACGATCACATGATCGACCTGTCGGTGCTCGGCGCGATCAGCGATACCGCGATGACGCGCACGATCGAGATCGAGACGGCGGCGAACGGCTTGCCGAACACGTTCGTGCCGGGCCGCAACCTGATGTTCATGACGATCGCCGCGGCGATCGCCTATCGCCGCGGGTTGCGTGTGCTGGTCGGCGGAATGTGCGAGACCGATTTCTCGGGCTACCCCGATTGCCGCGACGACACGATGAAGGCGCTGCAGGTCGCGCTGAACCTCGGGATGGACACGCGCATCGTGCTCGAGACGCCGCTGATGTGGCTCGACAAGGCGCAGACGTGGCAGCTCGCCGAGCAGCTCGGCGGCGAAGCGCTCGTCGAACTGATCCGCGTCGAGACGCACACGTGCTACGTGGGCGAGCGCGCGGAATTGCACGAATGGGGCTTCGGCTGCGGCGAATGCCCTGCCTGCAAGCTGCGCAAGCGCGGCTACGAGGCTTACCTGAAGGGCGAGCGGGTGACCGAAGCGCCGCTGTGACGCGGGTGCGCCGGCAGCGCTGGATGAATAACGGATTCTGATCGACAACGAGCGGCGCGAGCCGGACGAAGCACGATGACTTACGCGGTCAAGGAAATTTTCTACACGTTGCAGGGCGAGGGCGCGAACGCGGGCCGGCCGGCCGTGTTCTGCCGGTTCGCCGGCTGCAACCTGTGGTCGGGCCGCGAAGAGGATCGTGCGGAGGCTGTGTGCCGCTTCTGCGATACCGACTTCGTCGGCACCGACGGCGAGAACGGCGGCAAGTTCAAGGACGCCGAAGCACTCGTCGCGACGATCGCCGGCCTGTGGCCGGAGGGCGAGGCGCACCGCTTCGTCGTCTGCACGGGCGGCGAGCCGATGCTGCAACTCGACCAGCCGCTCGTCGACGCGTTGCACGCGGCCGGCTTCGAGATCGCGATCGAGACCAACGGTTCGCTGCCGGTGCTCGAATCGATCGACTGGATCTGCGTGAGCCCGAAGGCCGACGCGCCGCTCGTCGTCACGAAGGGCAACGAACTGAAGGTCGTGATCCCGCAGGACAACCAGCGGCTGGCCGACTACGCGAAGCTCGACTTCGAGTATTTCCTCGTCCAGCCGATGGACGGCCCGTCGCGCGACCTCAATACGAAGCTCGCGATCGACTGGTGCAAGCGTCATCCGCAGTGGCGGCTGTCGATGCAGACCCACAAATATCTGAACATTCCCTGAGCCACGGCTTTTGACATCGTGCTGATTACCCGAAAACTCGAATTCGACGCGGGCCACCGCATTCCCGATCACCGCAGCCAGTGCCGGAACCTGCATGGTCATCGTTACGTGCTCGAAGTCACGCTGCGCGGCGATCTCGTCGATACCGAGGGGGCCCCCGACCGCGGCATGGTGATGGATTTCGCCGACGTGAAGGCGCTCGCGATGGAGCACCTGGTCGGCAAGTGGGACCACGCGTTCCTGGTCTACGCCCGCGACGAGGTCGTGCGCTCGTTCCTCGAGCAGATGGCCGACCACAAGACGGTCGTGATCGACCGGATCCCGACCGTCGAGAACCTCGCGGCGATCGCGTTCGACATCCTCGCGAACGTGTACGACGCGCACTACGGCGTGAACCTGCGGCTCGAGCGCGTGCGCCTGTACGAAACGCCGAACTGCTGGGCCGACGTCGAACGCCAGCCCGGCCGCTGATCCCGCCTTCCCGGCAGCCCCGCCAGCCGGCGCGGGCTGCCTGACGCCGCACCCCGCGGCTTCGTCCCGCTTCCCGTCCGTTCCCACATTCCGCGTAACGCCGCGCTATGATCGTTGCGTGGCGCCGGAAAACGCGGCCGTGCGCGATCGCGCGGCCGGCGCTGTCAGATCGGCCGTCCACGGCCGACCAACGATCCAGGGCCCGGTCCTGGCGCCGCCGTGCTTCGCTGCCCGGCGTGTCGCGCTCCGCTTTGCCCGTTGCTTGTCCCGTTCGATTGCCGTTCCGTCCAGGAGGCCGTATCGATGAGCACGCTCACCAATTCCCTCAAACAACGCCTGCACGACGGCGACGACCCGTTGTACGGCCTGTGGCTGTCGCTCGGCAGCGACTCGGCCGCGGAAGCGCTCGCGCATGCCGGCTACGACTGGCTCTGCATCGACATGGAGCACGCGCCGAACGACAGCCGCGATGTTGCATCGCAGTTGCGCGCGATCGCGGCCGCCCATCTGCCGAGCGAACCCGTCGTGCGCGTGCCGGCGCGCGAGCCGTGGCTCGTGAAGCGGGCGCTCGATGCCGGCGCGCGCACGCTGATGTTTCCATGCATCGAGACGGTCGACGACGCCGCGCACGCGGTGCGGTTGACGCGCTATCCGTCGCCCGAGTCGCCGGACGGGCTGCGCGGTGTCGCGGGCATGGTGCGCGCGGCGGCGTTCGGGATGCGCCGCGATTACGTGCAGACGGCGAACGCGCAGGTCGCGGTGATCGTGCAGATCGAATCGGCGCGCGGCGTCGACGAAGTGGAGCGGATTGCGGCGCTGCCCGGCGTCGACTGCCTGTTCGTCGGCCCGGCCGATCTCGCGGCGAGCCTCGGGCATCTCGGCGACATCCGCCACCCGGACGTCGAAACCGCGATGGCGCGCGTGCTCGCGGCCGGCCGGCAGGCCGGCGTCGCGGTCGGCATCTTCGCGGGCGATACGGCGGCCGCGCGCCAGTATCGCGAGGCCGGCTACCGGATGATCACGCTGTCGGCCGACGTCAGCTGGCTGTTGCGCGCCACGCGGCAGGCGCTGCAGGAGGTACGGTCATGAACGATGGCGACGGCGCGCGCCGTGGGCGCGTGCAGGGTGGGGCCGGGGCGCGCAGGCGGATCGGCGCGATGCTCGGCCGGTGGTGCGTGTGTGGCGTCTATGGCGTGTATGGCGTATGTATGGCAGCCGGCACACCGGGCGCGCCGCAAGCGAAGTCCGATCCATCGCGCGAGACGCAATCGGCGGTCGCCGACTACAACGCCGGCGACTATCGCGCGGCGCTGGTGCAGTTCCACGACGCGGCCGAGCGCGGCGACCGTCTCGCGCAATTCAACTACGCGATGATGCTGCTGACGGGCGAAGGCGTGACGGCGAACGTCGACGAAGGGCTGCGCTGGCTGAAGCGCGCGGCCGACGCGAACATGTCGCATGCGCAGTACGTGTACGGGCGGATGCTCGACGACGGCGAGTTCGTCGCGCGCAATCCGGCCGAAGCGCATCGCTGGTTCCTGCGGGCGGCGAAGCAGGGGCACGTGCAGGCCGCGCTGTCGCTCGCGAACCAGTTCCTCGACGGGCGCGGCACGCCGCGCGACAACCGGCAGGCGTTCACGTGGTACAAGCAGGCCGCTGACGCGGGCGAGCCGACCGCGCAGTACGTGACCGCGTCGTTCTACGAGCGTGGGGGCGACGGCGTCGCGCAGAACCTGAACATCGCGCGGGCCTATTACGCGGCGGCGGCCGCGCAGGGCGACGAGACGGCCGGGCTGAAATTCAAGGAGCTGAGTGCGCGGCTGAAGGTGCAAGGGTCGGCGTCGGGTGCCGGCGCGGAGCCGGGCGGCCCGCGCGCGCCGGCGCCGTGAACGGAGGTCGCGCCGCACCGCGCCGCCGCGTTCGGCAACGACGGTCGAAAAAAAACGGCGCCGGGGCGCCGTTTTTCGTTCTGCGATGCGTGCATGCCGCGGTCAGCTCTTCATCAACCGCCGCTGCCGCCCGACGCTCATGATCATCCCGATCGCGATGCCGAGCGTCGTGAGCGCCGTGCCGCCATAACTCATGAACGGAAGCGGCACGCCGACGACCGGCAGCACGCCACTCACCATCCCGATGTTGACGAACGCATAGACGAAGAACGCGAGCGTGAGCGAACCCGCGAGCAGGCGGCCGAACAGCGTCGCGCCCTGCGCGGCGATATAGAGCCCGCGTGCGATCAGCGCCATGTAAAGCGTCAGCAGCACGAGCCCGCCGACGAGCCCCCATTCCTCGGAGAACACCGCGAAGATGAAGTCGGTGTGCTTCTCCGGAATGAACTCGAGGTGCGCCTGCGTGCCTTTCAGGTAGCCCTTGCCGAGCACGCCGCCCGAGCCGATCGCGATCACGGCCTGGATCGTGTGGAAGCCCTTGCCCAGCGGGTCGGAAGTCGGGTCGAGCAGCGTGCACACGCGGTGCTTCTGGTAGTCGTGCATCAGCGGCCACTGCACTTCGGGCTGGCAGATGCGCTCCTCGAACACGGCGATCGAGCCGACCGCGATCACGCCCGCGACGAGCACCGGCACGATCAGCTTGAACGACAGGCCGGCGAGGTAGATCACGAAGAAGCCGGCCGCGAACACGAGCAGGCCCGTGCCGAGGTCGGGCTGCTTGGCGATCAGCCCGACCGGCACCATCAGGATCCCGAACGCGGCGATGAAGTCGTACCAGCGCAGCCCGCCTTCGCGGCGCTGGTAGTACCACGCGAGCATCAGGGGTGTCGCGATCTTGAGGATCTCCGACGGCTGGATCACGACGCCGACGTTCAGCCAGCGCTTCGCGCCTTTCTTGGTCATCCCGAACAGCGCGACCGCGACCAGTAGCGCGACCCCGAACGTGTAGAGCGGGACCGCGAAGCGCATCAGCGTCGTGGGCGGGATGTTGGCGATCACCCACATCAGCACGAACGTCAGCAGGATGTTGCGCAACTGGTCCTCGACGCGGCCCGGCATGTCGATCGCCGCGCTGTACAGCGTGACGATGCCGACGCATAGCAGCAGGAACACGATGAGGGCGAGCGGGCGGTCGAAGCCCGCGAACATCTGCTTGATCTTGTCGAGCCAGGCGCGCTTGTCGAATTGCATGCCTTTCTCCGTTAATGAGCGGTGCCGGCGTCCGCCGCCTTCGCGGGGGCCGTCGCACGGTGGTTGTCGTCACGCGGCGTGGCGACGAGCGGCTGCGCGTCACTGGCGGGCCGGCGCGGCCGGTGCGGGCGCCGGATCGGCGGCAGGCTCGCGGCCCGCGGCGCATCGGCACCGGCGCTGGCCGGCGAGGCGGCGCTTGCACCGGCGGCCGACGCTTCGGAGGCCGCGGCGGCCGATGCCGCTTCCGCCGCACTGGCCGCGCTCGGCACGACCGGCTGCGGCAGCGCCGTGAAGCCGGCCGCGACGGCGGCGGGCCGGTTCGCGTCGCCGATCACCGGCGCGTTGACGGGTTCGGTCGCCGACGCCGCGGCAGCCACGGCCGCGGCCTCGTTCTGCGGGTTCTGGCGGTCGACGAGATAGAAGTCGAGCACGCGGCGCGCGATCGGGCCCGCGGCCTGCGCCCCCCAGCCGCCGTTCTCGACGACCAGCGCGACGGCGATCTGCGGATGGTCGACCGGTGCGTACGCGATGAACAGCGCGTGGTCGCGCAGGTGCTCGGCGAGCAGGTGGCCCTTGTAGTTGGAGCCTTGCAGCGAGAACACCTGCGCGGTGCCGGTCTTGCCGGCGGCGAGGTACGGCGCGCCGCGGAACACCTTGTACGCAGTGCCGGAAGGGTTCTCGATCACGTTCTCCATCCCGCGCTTCACGACGTCGATGTCGGCCTGCTTGAGCGGGATCACTTCGCTTTCCTTCGGCACGGTCAGGCGGCGCCCGCGCGTGATCGGATCCTCGATTTCCTTCACCAGGTGAGGCTTCATCACGACGCCGTTGTTCGCGAGCGTCGCGGTCGCGTGCGCGAGCTGCAGGATCGTGAACGAGTTGTAGCCCTGGCCGATCCCGAGGCTGATCGTCTCGCCGTCGAACCACTTCTGCTGCGCGGCCTTCTTGAACGCCTTCTTCTTCCAGTCGGTCGACGGCAGGATCCCGCGCGCCTCGCCCTGGATGTCGATCCCGGTGATCTGGCCGAAGCCGAACGGCTTCATGAAGTTCGCGATCGCGTTCACGCCGAGGTCGCGTGCGAGCATGTAGAAGTAGGTGTCGTTCGACACCATGATCGCCTTGTTCATGTCGACCCAGCCCTGGCCCGAGCGCACGTCGTTGCGGAACGTGTGGCCGCCGAACGTGAAGTAGCCGGGATCCTGGAAGCCCCAGCCCGGCGTGCGCTTGCCGAGCGTCAGGCCGGCGAGCGCCATGAACGGCTTGTACGTCGAGCCGGGCGGGTAGGTGCCGTGCAGCGGGCGGTTCAGCAGCGGCTTGTCGGTCGAGTTGTTCAGCTCGTCCCAGGTCTGCTGGTCGATGCCGTCGACGAACGAGTTCGGGTCGAAACTCGGCGACGACACGAACGCGAGCACGTCGCCCGTCTTCGGCTCGATCGCGACCAGCGCGCCGCGCTTGCCGGCGAACGCCTGCTCGGCGACCTGCTGCAGCCCGATGTCGAGCGACAGCACGAGGTTGTTGCCGGGCGTCGCCTGCGTGCGCGACAGCGTGCGCACCGGCCGGCCGCCGGCCGTCACCTCGACTTCCTCGAAGCCCGTCAGCCCGTGCAGCTCGGTTTCGTAGCTCTGCTCGACGCCGATCTTGCCGATGTAGTCGGTGCCCTTGTAGTTGTTCGCGTCGCGGCGCGGATCGTAGTTTTCCTGGTCGCTGTCGTTGTCGTCGCTCATCGCGTCGATGCGATCCTGGTCGCGCTTCGAGATCCGGCCGATGTAGCCGATCACGTGCGCGGCCGTCGTGCCGAGCGGATATTGGCGGAACAGCCGCGCGCGCACGTCGACGCCGGGGAAGCGGAAGCGCTGCGCGGTGAAGCGCGCGACTTCCTCGTCGGTGAGCCGGGTGCGGATCGGCAGGCTCTCGAAGTTCTTCGAGTCTTCCTGCAGCTTCTTGAAGCGGCGGCGGTCGCGCGCGTCGATCGGGATGATCTCGGACAGCTTGTCGATCGTGTTCTCGAGCGTGTCGTCGAGCTTCGACGGCGTGATTTCGAGCGTATAGGCCGAATAGTTCTTCGCGAGGATCACGCCGTTGCGGTCGGTGATGATCCCGCGGTTCGGCACGATCGGCGCGACCGAGATGCGGTTTTCCTCGGCCTGCAGTGCGTATTTGCCGTGCTGCATCAACTGCAGGTAGAAAAAGCGGCTCGCGAGCAGCCCGAAGCAGACGAACACGAACACGCCCGCCGCCGCGACGCGCAGGCGGAACTTCGAGAGCTGCTGTTGGGTGTCGTTGAATTCGGTCATGCGGTTACGATCGATCTGGCCCGCAGCACGGTGTGCGGCTGCGGGCGAGGGGCCGCCCCGGAGCGCGGCGGGCGTGGAGGCGGCGGGTAGTCAAGGCAGGCCCCGGGTTCAGATGGGGCGCGTATCGTCCGGATCGACCGGGCGGCGTTGCGGCATCAGCAGCAGGTGGCTCGCGATCGGCCACAGCGCCGCCTCGACGAAGCCGTCGACCAGGTAGCGCCAGCCCGGGAACGCGGCGCCCATCACGAGGCGGATCACGAACGGGACGAGCTGCGCGACGACCAGCAGCGGCGTGACGTACAGCACCTGCACGCCGATCGGCATCCACAGCACGCGACGGTGGATCGTGATCGCGCCGTACGACAGCAGCGTATAGGCGAGCGCATGCTCGCCGAGCAGCCCCGCGTCATGCACGTCCATCAGGATGCCGAGCGCGAACGCGACGCCCATCCCGACCTTGCGCGGCTGGTGGATGTTCCAGAACAGCAGCACGAGCGCGACGAAGTCGGGCACGCCGGGCAGGCGGCCCCACGGCATCAGGTTCAGCAGGAACGCGGCGGCGAGGCTGAAGACGATGAAGTACGGATTGACCGGCTGCAGGATGTATTGCGGGCGATTCATCGCTGGGCTCCTGGTTGCCCGGCCGCGGGCTTCGCGGGCGCGGCGGCGGGCTTGGCCGCAGGCGCCGGCGCGGCAGGTGCCGGCCTGGCGCCGGGCTGGGCCGCGGCGGCCGGCTTCGCGCCGGCGTCGCCCTTGTCGCCCTTCTCGCCTTTCGCGGCGGCTTTCGCGCCTTTCTTGCCCTTCGCGTTCTTGTCGGCGGCCGGATCGGGCTCGGCCGGGCGCGGCGGAATGTCGTTCTGGTAATGCAGCACGAGCATCTGGCGCGCGCCGCGCACGGCGGCGATCGGCGCGCAGGTCACGCGCGCGAATGCGGTATCGGCGAGCTTGTCGACGCGTACGACCTTCGCGACCGGCAGGCCGGGCGGATAGACGCCGTCGAGGCCGCTCGTGACGAGCTCGTCGCCGACGACGAGATCCGCGCTCGTCGGCACGAAGCGCAGGTCGAGCGAATCGCCCTTCGGCGTGCCGTAGATCACGCTGCGCAGGCCGGTGCGCAGCACCTGCACGGGAATCGCGAGATCGCGGTCGGTGACCAGCGTGACTTCGGACTGCAGCGGGAACACGCGCGTGACCTGGCCGACCACGCCGTTCTCGCTGACGACGGGCGCGCCGTTCTGGATGCCCTGCTGCGAACCCTGGCCGATCACGATCTTCTGCGTGAACGGATCGCTCGTGTCGTACTGGATCTCGGCCGGCGTCGATTGCGTCGCGATGTGCTGGCGCAGCTCGAGCACGGCGCGCAGGTGTGCGTTCTCCTGCGCGAGCACGGCGGCCTGGTTGGCCTGCGTGGACAGCTGCAGGTTGCGCTTGCGGAGATCGTCGTTGTCGTGGCGCAGCGACGCGCCGGTGACGGCGATGTCGGCCGCGCCCATGAACAGGTCGCGCGGCACGAGCGCGGCGCGCTGCAGCGGATAGAGCACGGTGCCGAGCACGCCGCGGACGATTTCGAGCGTGTTGAAGCGCGCGTCCGACACCAGCAGTGCGATCGCGACGGCGACGAAGAAGATGAGCCGCGCGAGCGCGGGCGGGCCTTGCTTGAAGAGGGGCGGCGGACTGTATTCCATGGTCGGCGCCGGGCGCGAACGATCGGTTAAATGAAGCTCAGACGCGCAAACGGCGCGGCGGTTCGTTCTGAATGAGCGAGCCGGCCACGCCGCGGGTGCGTCATGTCAGGAAGACTGCCTAGACGATCACTCGTACGAGAAGATGCTGCCCAGCTTGTCCATGCGTTCGAGCGCCATGCCCGAACCGCGCACGACGCAGGTGAGCGGATCTTCCGCGACGAGCACCGGCAGGCCGGTTTCTTCCGCGAGCAGGCGATCGAGGTCGCGCAGCAGCGCGCCGCCGCCCGTCAGCATCATCCCGCGTTCGGCGATGTCGGCGCCGAGTTCCGGCGGCGTCTGTTCGAGCGCGATCTTCACCGACGACACGATCTGGTTCAGCGGATCGGTCAGCGCTTCGAGGATTTCGTTGCTGGAGATCGTGAAGCTGCGCGGAATGCCTTCCGACAGGTTGCGGCCCTTCACTTCCATTTCCTTGACTTCGGAGCCCGGGAACGCGGAGCCGATTTCCTTCTTGATCGCCTCGGCGGTCTGCTCGCCGATCAGCATCCCGTAGTTGCGGCGGATGTAGTTGACGATCGCCTCGTCGAACTTGTCGCCGCCGACGCGCACCGAGCCTTTGTAGACGATGCCGCCGAGCGAGATCACGCCGACTTCCGTCGTGCCGCCGCCGATGTCGACGACCATCGAGCCGGTGGCTTCCGACACCGGCAGGCCCGCGCCGATCGCGGCCGCCATCGGCTCCTCGATCAGGTAGACCTGCGACGCGCCGGCGCCGTGCGCCGCTTCCTTGATCGCGCGGCGCTCGACCTGGGTCGAGCCGCACGGCACGCAGATGATGATGCGCGGCGACGGCGAGAACATGCGCGACTCGTGGGCCGTCTTGATGAACTGCTTGATCATCTGCTCGGTGACGGTGAAGTCGGCGATCACGCCGTCCTTCATCGGGCGGATCGCCTCGATGTTGCCCGGTACCTTGCCGAGCATCTGCTTGGCTTCCTTGCCGACTGCCTGGATCGTCTTCTTGCCGTTGGGGCCGCCTTCCTGGCGGATCGACACGACGGACGGCTCATCGAGCACGATGCCCTTGCCGCGCATGTAGATCAGGGTGTTTGCGGTGCCGAGGTCGATCGCGAGATCGTTGGAGAAGTAGCTGCGCAAAAAACCGAACATTCAGAATCCTGTTTCGCTCTGGGCCGGCCCTGCATAGCGAGCGCTGAGGGCGGCAGCGGAAAAAATAACAGCCTCGGGAAGCGTGGCGGAAGCGGCCGCCGCGGCGCACGAAGCTGCGAGTGATGTCTACCGGGGATCGCACGAAGCACGCACGGCTTGCCGAAGCGGGGCGAAACGGTGCGGGAAAAGGCTGCCGGGTTTGGGTCGAACGCGTAATGATACCTTATAATTTCACGGTATTTGAATCGAAACGGGCGGTATTTTTGCCGCTTCGGCCCCGATTTTTGAGGGTGGGATCGCACCCTCCAACCCCCCGCCGCAGTGCTGCTTTCGATGCATTGCGCAGTCTTGTTTTTCCGGTGATCGCATGGCCCTGACCCTGACCGATGTGAAACGCATCGCGCACCTGGCGCGACTCGAAATGGCCGACGCCGACGCCGAGCACATGCTCGGCCAGCTCAATGATCTCTTCGGCCTCGTCGAGCAGATGCAGGCGGTCGACACCGCCGGCATCGCGCCGCTCGCCCACCCGATCGAACAGATCCAGGAAGTCGCGCAGCGCCTGCGCGACGACGCCGTGACGGAAGTCGTCAATCGCGACGACAACCAGCGTCCGGCGCCGGCCGTCCAGGACGGCCTCTATCTCGTGCCGAAGGTGATCGAGTAAGCATTCGACGACAAGCGCGCCGGCCAGCGCCGCGCGCCACCCAGAATTCCCAGGAAAACCACTCAATGCACGCAAAAAGCCTGACCGAACTGCGCGCCGCGCTCGCCGCCAAGGAATGCTCGGCCGTCGAGCTCGCGCAGCTCTACCTGAAACGGATCGACGCCGCGCGCGACCTGAACGCGTTCGTCCACGTCGATGCCGACCTGACTCTCGCGCAGGCGAAAGCTGCCGACGCGGAACTCGCGCGCGGCGCGGGCGGCGCGCTCACCGGCCTGCCGATCGCGCACAAGGATGTGTTCGTCACGCGCGGCTGGCACTCGACCGCCGGCTCGAAGATGCTCGCGAACTACGCGAGCCCGTTCGACGCGACCGTCGTCGCCCGCCTGCAGGCGGCCGGCATGGTCACGCTCGGCAAGACCAACATGGACGAGTTCGCGATGGGCTCGTCCAACGAGAACTCGGCGTTCGGCGCGGTGAAGAACCCGTGGGACACGAACGCCGTGCCGGGCGGCAGCTCGGGCGGCAGCTCGGCCGCCGTCGCCGCGCGCCTCGCGCCGGCGGCAACCGGCACCGACACCGGCGGCTCGATCCGCCAGCCCGCGTCGTTCGCGGGCGTGACGGGCATCAAGCCGACCTACGGCCGCGTGTCGCGCTACGGGATGATCGCGTTCGCGTCGTCGCTCGACCAGGGCGGCCCGATGGCGCAGAGCGCGTCCGACTGCGCGCTGCTGCTGAATGCGATGGCCGGCTTCGACGAGCGCGACTCGACGAGCCTCGACCGCGACGACGAAGACTTCACGCGCCACCTCGGCCAGCCGTGGGCGGCCGGCAACGATGCGGGCAAGCCGCTCGCGGGCCTGCGCATCGGCCTGCCGAACGAGTATTTCGGCGACGGCCTGGCCGACGACGTACGCGCGACGATCGACGCGGCACTGAAGCAGTATGAAGCGCTCGGCGCGACGCTCGTGCCCGTGTCGCTGCCGAAGACGGAGCTGTCGATCCCCGTGTATTACGTGATTGCGCCGGCCGAGGCGTCGTCGAACCTGTCGCGGTTCGACGGCGTGCGTTTCGGCCACCGCGCCGCGCAATACGGCGACCTGCTCGACATGTACAAGAAGTCGCGCGCGGAAGGCTTCGGCCCCGAGGTGAAGCGCCGGATCCTGGTCGGCACGTACGTGCTGTCGCACGGCTACTACGACGCGTACTACCTGCAGGCGCAGAAGATCCGCCGCATCATCGCGAACGATTTCCAGGAAGCGTTCAGGACCTGCGACGTGATCATGGGCCCGGCCTCGCCGACGGTCGCATGGGATCTCGGTTCGAAGGGCGACGATCCGGTGCAGATGTATCTCGCGGATATCTACACGCTGTCGGTGAGCCTCGCGGGCCTGCCCGGCATGAGCGTGCCGTGCGGCTTCGGCGCCGGCGCGAACGCGAAGCGCCCGGTCGGCCTGCAGATCATCGGCAACTATTTCAACGAAGCCCGGATGCTGCAGGTCGCCGACGCGTTCCAGCGCGCGACCGACTGGCACAAGCAAGTTCCGGCAGGGGTGTAAGCACATGGCTACTCAGTGGGAAGTCGTTATCGGTCTCGAGACGCACGCGCAACTGTCGACCGTCTCGAAGATTTTCTCGGGCGCGTCGACGCAGTTCGGCGCCGAGCCGAACACGCAGGCGTGCCCGGTCGACCTGGCGCTGCCGGGCGTGCTGCCGGTGTTGAACCGCGGTGCGGTCGAGCGGGCAATCCGCTTCGGCCTCGCGATCGGCTCGACCATCGCGCCGCGCAGCATCTTCGCGCGCAAGAATTATTTCTACCCCGATCTGCCGAAGGGTTATCAGATCAGCCAGTACGAGATTCCGGTCGTGCAGGGCGGCCAGATCACGATCCAGGTGCCCGCCAACGAAAAGGCCGGCAAGGAAGCGTACGAGAAGACGGTCAACCTGACCCGCGCGCACCTCGAGGAAGACGCGGGCAAGTCGCTGCATGAAGACTTCGCCGGGATGACCGGGATCGACCTGAACCGCGCAGGCACGCCGCTGCTCGAGATCGTCACCGAGCCGGAAATGCGCAGCGCGGCCGAGGCCGTGGCCTATGCGAAGGCGCTGCACGGGCTCGTCGTGTGGCTCGGCATCTGCGACGGCAACATGCAGGAAGGCTCGTTCCGCTGCGACGCGAACGTGTCGGTGCGCCCGGTCGGCCAGGAGAAGTTCGGCACGCGCGCGGAAATCAAGAACCTGAACTCGTTCCGGTTCCTCGAGGAAGCGATCAACTACGAAGTGCGTCGCCAGATCGAGCTGATCGAGGACGGCGGCGAAGTCGTGCAGGAAACGCGCCTCTACGATCCGGACAAGCGCGAGACGCGCTCGATGCGCAGCAAGGAAGACGCGCACGACTACCGTTACTTCCCCGACCCCGACCTGATGCCGCTCGTGATCGGCCAGGACTGGATCGAGCGCGTGCAGTCCGGGATGCCCGAGCTGCCGGCCGCGATGCAGCAGCGCTTCGTCGACGAGTACGGCGTGTCCGCGTACGACGCGGGCGTGCTGACGTCGAGCAAGGCGATGGCCGCGTATTTCGAGTCGGTGGTCGCGAAGGCCGGCGCCGCGAACGCGAAGATCGCCGCGAACTGGCTGATGGGCGACGTATCGTCGCAACTGAACCGCGACGGCATCGAGATCGACGCGATCCCCGTGTCGGCCGCGCAGCTCGCGCTGCTGCTGCAGCGCATCGCCGACGGCACGATCTCGAACAAGATCGCGAAGGAGATCTTCGTGACGATCTGGGACGAGAAGCCGGACGACGAAGGCGCGGCCGACCGCATCATCGACGCGAAGGGCCTGAAGCAGATCTCTGACACCGGCGCGCTGGAAGCGATCATCGATGAAGTGCTCGCGGCGAACGCGAAGTCGGTCGAGGAATTCCGCGCGGGCAAGGAAAAGGCGTTCAACGCGCTGATCGGCCAGGCGATGAAGGCGACCAAGGGCAAGGCCAACCCGCAGCAGGTCAACGAACTGCTGAAGAAGAAGCTCGGCTGAGCATGACCGCGCGCCTGAACCGCGCTTGACGACGGGCCGCCTCGAACCAGTTCGGGGCGGCCCGTTGCGTTTGGCGGATGCGTTATCGTATGCGTCACACCGTCCAACGGAGGAACGAATGGCGAAACAACCCGCGCTCGACGATTTCCGCGTGCCTTATTTCACGCGCGAGAAGGAAGCCGCCGCATTCAAGCTCGATGCGTTCGACCCGGCCGCGAAGCCGTTTTCGTCCGGCTCGAAGGACGACGACCGCGAACGGCTGTCGGCCGTGTCGACCGAACTCGACGTGCAGCAGGAGCGCCTGCACACGCAGCAGAAGAAGCGCGTGCTGCTCGTGCTGCAGGGGATGGACACCAGCGGCAAGGACGGCACCGTGCGCGCGGTGTTCCGCGAGGTCGATCCGCTCGGCCTGCGCGTCGTGCCGTTCAAGGCGCCGACGCCGATCGAGGCCGCGCACGACTTCCTGTGGCGCGTGCATGCGCAGGTGCCGGCCGCGGGCGAGCTCGCGATCTTCAACCGCAGCCACTACGAAGACGTGCTCGTGCCGCGCGTGCTCGACCTGATCGACGCGAAGGAATGCGAGCGCCGCTACCGGCAGATCCGCGATTTCGAGACGATGCTGGTCGAGAACGGCACGACGATCATCAAGTGCTTCCTGCACATCTCGAAGGACGAGCAGCGCGCGCGGCTGCAGGCGCGCATCGACGATCCGACCAAGCACTGGAAGTTCGACATCTCGGATCTCGACGCGCGCAAGCACTGGGACGCGTACCAGTCCGCGTACCGCGACGCGCTTGCCGCGACGTCCGCCGAGCATGCGCCGTGGTACGTGATCCCGGCCAACTCGAAGACGCACCGCAACGTGATGATCGCCGAGCTGCTGCTGCGCACGATGACCGACATGAAGCTGGAATTCCCGCCGCCGAAGCCCGAGCTCGAAGGCGTGAAGATCCGTTAAGCTGCCCCCCTGTAAAACATCGAACTGAACGGAATCCGACATGATGCGAGTGATTACCGCCAACCTGAACGGCATCCGCTCCGCCGCGAAGAAGGGCTTCTTCGAGTGGCTCGGCGAACAGAACGCCGATTGCGTGTGCGTGCAGGAAATCAAGGTCTCGGCCGACGACCTGCCGGCCGAATTCGTCGAGCCGCACGGCTTCAAGAGCTATTTTCACCACGCCGAGAAGAAGGGCTACAGCGGCGCGGGCGTGTACAGCCGCCGCGAGCCCGACGACGTGATCATCGGCTTCGGCAGCAGCGAATTCGACGCCGAGGGTCGTTATGTCGAGGCGCGCTACGGCAAGCTGTCGGTCGTGTCGGTGTACGTGCCGTCCGGCTCGAGCGGCGAGGAGCGCCAGCAGGCGAAGTACCGCTTCATGGACGAGTTCATGCCGCACCTTGCCCAGCTCAAGAAGAAGCGCGAGGTGATCCTGTGCGGCGACGTGAACATCGTCCACAAGGAAATCGACATCAAGAACTGGAAGAGCAACCAGAAGAACTCGGGCTGCCTGCCGGAAGAGCGCGAGTGGCTCACGAAGCTGTTCGACGATGTCGGCTACGTCGACGTGTTCCGCACGCTCGACCCGCGCGCCGAGCAGTACACGTGGTGGAGCAACCGCGGCCAGGCGTATGCGAAGAACGTCGGGTGGCGGATCGACTACCAGATCGCGACGCCGGGCGTCGCCGGCACCGCGAAAAGCACGTCGATCTTCAAGGACATCAAGTTCAGCGACCACGCGCCGCTGACGGTGGACTACGACTACAAGAAGTGACGTTCCGCGCTGCGCTGGGCCGCGCGCGCAGCAGCCGGAGGCGAAAACGGGCCGCATGTCGAACATGCGGCCCGTTTCGTTTGGGGCGGCGATCGTGCGTATTGCCTTCGGCGCTTACTGCTTGAGCGACGCCATGTCGATCACGAACCGGTACTTCACGTCGCTCTTCAGCATCCGCTCGTAAGCGGCGTTGATCTGCTGCATCGGAATCGTCTCGATATCCGACGTGATCCCGTGCTCCGCGCAGAAGTCGAGCATTTCCTGCGTTTCCGCGATCCCGCCGATCAGCGAGCCCGCGAGGCGGCGGCGCTTGAAGATCAGGTTGAATACCTGCGGCGACGGATGGTCATGCTCCGGCGCGCCGACGAGCGTCATCGTGCCGTCGCGCTTCAGCAGGTGCAGGAACGGGTTCAGGTCGTGCTGCGCGGCGACCGTGTTCAGGATGAAGTCGAAGCTGTTCAGGTGCGCGTTCATCTGCGCTTCGTCCTTCGAGATCACGACTTCATGCGCGCCGACGCGCTTGCCGTCCTCGATCTTCGACGGCGACGTCGTGAACAGCACGACGTGCGCACCCATCGCGCGCGCCAGCTTCACGCCCATGTGGTCGAGGCCGCCGAGCCCGACGATGCCGACCTTCTTGCCGGGGCCGACGTTCCACTGCCGCAGCGGCGAGTACGTCGTGATCCCCGCGCACAGCAGCGGCGCGGCGCCGGCCGGGTCGAGCGTCTCGGGCACGCGCAGCACGAACGCCTCGTCGACGACGAGCTGCGTCGAGTAGCCGCCGTACGTGACGTCGCCCGTCACGCGATCCTGGCCGTTGTAGGTACCGACGAAGCCGTTCTCGCAATACTGCTCGAGCCCGTCGGCGCAGCTCGGGCAGGTGCGGCACGAATCGACGAGACAGCCGACGCCGACCAGCTCGCCAACCTTGAAGCGGGACACCTGCGGGCCGGTCGCGGTCACGCGGCCGACGATTTCATGGCCCGGCACGACCGGGTAGATCGTGTTGCGCCATTCGTTGCGCGCCTGGTGCAGGTCCGAGTGGCAGACGCCGCAGTAGAGGACGTCGATCTGGACGTCGAGGTCGCGCAGCGCGCGACGCTGGAATTCGAACGGGGCGAGCGGCGACTGCGAATCGGTTGCCGCGTAAGCGTAGGTGGTGCTCATGCAAGGGGCTCCTTGGCCGGGAAAACATCCGGCGAAACGAACTGCCGTCGCACCCTGTGGCGATGCGGCGAGGCAGGACGTCATCGTAAGGAGCACGGCGCCGCGATGAAATACACGAAGGTCTGGAAGATTTGCCTATTCCTCTCGAACTGCGTGCAAACGGCCGCCAAAACGCATTCAAGATGCTACATTGCGAGCCGGATTCTCTTGCCGGACAGGATGACGCAGATGAGCTTCGAGCCCCTTTTCGCCGACACGGGCGACCGCGTGCAGCGCCGCATGATCGAGCTGCACACGCGCCTCGCGCCGAACGAGGGCGACACGCTGGCGGCGCTCGACGGCGTGCGTTTGATTCGCGTGAGCCGTCCCGCGCCGCGCATGCCCGTGCTGTACGAACCGAACATCATTGTCGTGTGCCAGGGGCGCAAGCTCGGTTATCTCGGCGATCGCTCGTTCGTCTACGACGCGCAGCAGTATCTCGTGCTGTCGGTGCCGCTGCCGTTCGAATGCGAGACTTTCGCGAGCATGGACGAGCCGTTTCTCGCGATCTCGATCCGCGTCGATCTCGCGGTGATCGCCGAGCTCGCGCTCCTGCTCGACGAGACGCTCGGCGCGGCCGCGAGCGAGCCGCTCGGCGTCTATTCGACGCCGCTCGACGCGCCGCTGGCCGATGCGGTCGTGCGGCTGCTCGAAGTGCTGGCTTCGCCGCACGACACGCGCGTGCTGGGCCCCGCGATCATGCGCGAGATCGCGTATCGCGTGCTGACGGGCGCGCAGGGCGACGCGATCCGCGCGGCGCTCGTGCAGCAGCATCACTTCGGCCGCATCGCGAAGGCGTTGCGGCGCATCCATGCGGAGCTGAAGGCCGACCTCGATGTCGAAACCCTGGCGCGCGAGGCCGGGATGAGCCTCGCGGTGTTCCACGCGCACTTCAAGCACGTGACGGCGACGTCGCCGATGCAGTACGTGAAGGCCGCGCGCCTGCATCAGGCGCGGCTGATGATGGTGCAGGACGGCGTCGGCGCCGGTACGGCGGCCGCGCGTGTCGGTTATGCGAGCGCGTCGCAGTTCAGCCGCGAGTTCAAGCGGCTGTTCGGCCGCAGCCCCGGTGACGAAGTGCGCTGGATGCGTGAAATCGGGATTCGCCCGGCCGTGGCCGATACGGACGCGTAACGGCCGGCGTCATCCGGTGGCGCCGCGCCGCACGACCTTGCGCCGCTGCGCGCTGATGCCCGCGTAGTCGGGCAGTGAGTCGACCCGCTTGCCGATCGCCTTCGCGTACAGCGGCATCAGGTCCGGCAGCCGGTTCAGCAGATCCTGGCGCCGCGCGGTGCTGTACGGGTGTGTGTAGATGAACCCCGTGGCCTTGTTCGCGCGCGTCGCGGCCGCGAGCTTGTCCCACAGCGTGATCGCCGCGCGCGGATCGAAGCCCGCGCGGGCGGCGATGTCGCCGCCGATCACGTCGGCTTCGGTCTCGTCGGTCGGGTCGTAGTGGAGCGACTGCAGGCGCTCGCCGAGGTTCAGCGCCTGCGGCAGCGGATCGCCGACGCCGAACAGCGGCGGCAGCGCGGCGGCGCGCAGCGAAGTTTGCGATGCCGCGCTGAAGTTGCTGCGCGCATGCTCGCGCAGCGCGTGCGCGATGCCGTGCGCGGCCAGCACGCCGAGTTCATCGTCGTTCAGCCGGATGCGCTCGAGCAGGCCGCCGTACACGAGCACCTTGCCGCCCGGCAGGCAGGTCAGGCGGATGTCGCGCGAGCGGATCACGTTCACGTCCCACGCCCAGTTCTTCACGCGATCGTTCCACTTCACCGAATACGGCGCGAGTTTCGTGACGATCGCGCGCAGGCGTTTCACGCGCGGCTGGTTTGCCGGCAGCAGGCGGTTGCTGTCGGCGGCCGCCTGCACGATCTGCGCGTATTCGCTCGCGGTGAGCTGCTCGAGCAGCGGCGACGGGATCAACGTGCGGAATGCGATCGCATTGCCGTAGCGGACCTGCTGCGGTGTCGGCGTATAAGCCTTCGTCGACGCGGCGCCGCCGGTCGGCTGCGCGGGTTCGGCGGTGGCCGGCTGGGCGGGGGCGGCGGAAGTCGACGTTGCCGGCGGTGAAGCCGGTGCGGCGGCCGGCGCGGAGCCCGCGGCGGTTGCAGCGGGCGCGCCGGTGTCGGACGCATGGGCGGCGAACCCGGCGGCGAGCGCCGCGGCACCGACGCTCCACGAAGCCGCAACGCGCGCGAGGCGGTGCAGGCGGTTACTGCGCACGGCTGGCCTCGCCGTTGCGTGCGGCGCCGTTCCACGGCGCGATCCTGAACAGCAGCAGCATGCCGGGAATCGCGAGCGCGGTGCACACGATGAAGTAGTCGAACCAGCCGATCTTCGCGACGATGAAGCCGCTCGCGGCCGACGCGAGCGTGCGCGGTACCGACGCGAGGCTCGTGAACAGCGCGAACTGCGTGGCCGTGTAGCGCGGGTCGGTCGTGCTCGCGATGTACGCGACGAACGCGGCCATCGTCAGGCCGGTCGTGAAGGTTTCGAAGCCGTAGACGAGCGCGAGCGCGACGGTCATCGGGCTCAGATGCGGCGTGACCTCGAAGCCGAAGATCGACAGGAACGACGCGAGCGCATGGCTGGCCGCGACCGTGAAGTCGTAGAGCGTTGCGAGCACTGGCGAGCCGGGGCCGACCTGCGCAAGCCACGCGAAGCCGAGCGTCGACACCATCTGCAGCGCGCCGAAGACCCACAGCCCGCGGCCGATGCCGATTTTCACGAGCCAGACGCCGCCGATGATGCCGCCGGCGACGCTCGCGACGAGCGCGGTGGTTTTCGCGACGATGCCGATCTCGGTGCGCGAGAAGCCGATGTCGAGGAAGAACGACGTCGACAGCGTGGTGGCCATCGTGTCGCCGATCTTGAACAGGAAGATGAACGCGATGACGAGCAGCGCGCCGGCCCAGCCGTCGCGCTGGATGAATTCGCGGAACGGCAGCACGATCGCGTCGCGCAGGTTGCGCGGCGGCGCGCCGACCACTTCGGGCTCGCGCACCAGCAGCGTCATCAGGATGCCCGGCAGCATGAACGCGCCGGTGAGCGCGAACACGGCGTCCCACGGCATGTGATCGGACAGGATCAGCGCGAGCGAACCGGGGATCAGCGCGGCGAGCTTGTACGCGTTCACGTGCACCGCGTTGCCGAGGCCCTGCTCGGTATCGCGCAGCAGCTCGCGGCGGTATGCGTCGATCACGATGTCGGAACTCGCGCCGAAGAACGCGACGAGCGTGGTGAGCGCGGCGACCGTCCAGATCGAATCGCGCGGCGACACGAAGCCGAGCGCGGCGATCGCGCCCGCGACCAGCACCTGCGTGAGCAGCATCCAGCCGCGCCGGCGGCCCGGCCGCCAGCCGGGCAGGCGCGGGATGTAGCGGTCCATCAGCGGCGCCCACAGGAACTTCCACGTATACGGGAACTGGATCAGCGCGAACAGGCCGATTTCCTTCAGGTTCACGCCTTCCGAGCGCAGCCATGCCTGCACGAGATAGACGAGCGTGAACAGGGGCAGGCCCGACGTGAAGCCCAGGAACACGCAGATCAGCATGTGCGTGTTCAGATAGGCTCGCCAGCCGGGGTGATCCTCGTGAGCGGTGAGTGCGGGCGCCTCGTGTGGCGTTTTCGACATGGACAGAAACTGGGTAGCGTTGACTGATGGCGGCGGCAGCGCAGGCGGCGGTGCGAGCGACGCGAGAGGGGCGGCCGCACGCTCGTGCGGGCCGGATCTTCCGTCAACGGCCCCCGGCTCAGCTGCGCTTGACGCGGTAGACAGCAAGACTACCACGCCAGTTCGCTCCCCATCGAATCGGCTGGCCTTCGTGCAGCACGACGCGGTCGAGGATCGTGACGCCGACTTCCGGCGCGAGCGCCTCGAAATCCTTGATCGTCAGCACCCGGACGTTCGGCGTGTTGTGCCACTGGTAGGGCAGCGATTTCGACACGGGCATCCGGCCGTGCAGCACCGACAGCCGGTGCGACCAGTAGCCGAAGTTCGGGAACGACACGATGCACTCGCGGCCGACGCGCGCCGTTTCGCGCAGGATCGCGGCGGTCTGGTGGATCGTCTGCAGGGTTTGCGACAGGATCGCGATGTCGAAGCTGTGGTCCTCGAACAGGCGCAGGCCGTCCTCGAGATTCTGCTGGATCACGTTGATGCCGTTCTTCGCGCTCGCGAGCACGCCGGCGTCGTTCAGTTCGATGCCGTAACCGGTGACGTCCAGTTCCTCCATCAGCAGCGCGAGCAGCGAGCCGTCGCCGCAGCCGAGGTCGAGCACGGTCGAGCGCGGCTCGACCCAGCGGGCGATCGTGCGGAAATCCGCGCGCGCGGACAGGGAATTCAGCGCTTGCTGGTTCATACACCCACCTCGATGGCGATTCGTTCGTAGTACGCGCGGAGCAGGTTGTGATAGCGCGCGTCGTCGAGCAGGAACGCGTCGTGGCCGTGCGGCGCGTCGATTTCCGCGTAGCTGACCGTGCGCTTGTTGTCGAGCAGCGCCTTCACGATCTCGCGCGAACGCGCCGGCGCGAAGCGCCAGTCGGTCGAGAAGCTCGCGATCAGGTATTTCGCCTGCGTGTGCGCGAGCGCGGCCGTCAGGTTGCCGTCGAACGCCTTCGCCGGGTCGAAGTAGTCGAGCGCGCGCGTGATCAGCAGGTAGGTGTTCGCGTCGAAGTAGTCGGCGAACTTGTCGCCCTGGTAGCGCAGGTACGACTCGACCTCGAACTCGACGTCGAAGCTGAAGTTGTACGCGTCGAGCGCGCCGTCCGCGCGGCGCAGCGCCCGGCCGAATTTCTCGGCCATGTCGTCGTCGGACAGGTACGTGATGTGGCCGATCATCCGCGCGACGCGCAGGCCGCGCTTCGGCTTCACGCCGTGCGCGTAGTAGTCGCCGCCGTGGAAGTCGGGATCGGACAGGATCGCCGAGCGCGCGACCTCGTTGAACGCGATGTTCTGCGCGGACAGCTTCGGCGTCGACGCGATGTCGATGCAGTGCGCGACGCGCTCCGGATACATCAGGCTCCACGCGAGCGCCTGCATCCCGCCGAGGCTGCCGCCCATCACCGCGGCGAAGCGCTCGATGCCGAACGCGTCGGCGACGCGCGCCTGTGCGTGCACCCAGTCCTCGACGGTGACCACCGGAAAGCGCGCGCCGTACGGCTTGCCGGTCGACGGATCGATGCTCATCGGGCCGGTCGAGCCGAAGCAGGAGCCGAGGTTGTTCACGCCGATCACGAAGAAGCGGTTGGTGTCGAGCGGCTTGCCGGGGCCGACCATGTTGTCCCACCAGCCGGTGCTGCGCGGATCGTCCGCGTAGACGCCGGCGACGTGATGCGACGCGTTGAGCGCGTGGCAGACGAGCACCGCGTTCGAGCGCGCGGCGTTGAGCTCGCCGTACGTCTCGACGACGAGCTGATAGTTGCCGAGCGCGCTGCCGCTTTGCAAGCGCAGCGGTTCGGCGAAGTGCATGGTCTGTGGAGCGACGATGCCGATCGATTCCATTCGTTCCGCCTTATGCCTTATGACTGGGCGGCTAAATGGTGTCGGCGGGGCGCGGAGTCGAAGGTGCGCGGCTGACGACCTCTTTAGCCGCATTTGTAGTGAACCGCCGGGACGAAGACGCATCAACGTTCCGGCCGGTTCGCGCGCCCGCAATCGAGTCAGCAAATCGGCGCGCTTCCGACCTGCCGCCGAGGGGGCGGCAAGTCGGCAAAGTATAGCGGAAATTGCAGGAGGCGGATTCCGGCGCGCGTGGCGCGGCATGCCGTCAGCGTTGCATCACTGCAGGATCAACCGCAAATGCGCATCGGCCTGCTCGCCCGGCGGCTTCTGGAACCCGCCCTTCGCGAAGCGGTGCCACCTGCCGATCACATAGCTGACGAGCAGGCTCGCGCGCGCCGCGGGATCGTAGTCGGCCGGCAGCGCCAGCGGCGTCGCGCCGTCCTGCGGCGCCTGCGCCTCGGTACGCGCAACCCGCAGGCACTGCTTGACGGTCGCCTCGATGCGGTCGAGCAACTGGTTCACGCGCTCGGTGAGCCGCTCGTCCTCGCCGACCAGCGCCTCGCCGGTCAGCACGCGCGTCATGCCGGGGTTCTTCGCGGCGAAATTGAGCATCGTCAGCGCGATCGTGCGTGCCTGCAGCACGCCGTTCGGCTCTTTCGCGACGATCTGGTTGACGAGTCCGAACAGCGCCTGCTCGATGAACTCGATCAGGCCTTCGTACATTTTCGCCTTGCTGCTGAAATGCCGGTACAGCGCGGCTTCCGACACCTCGAGCCGGGCCGCGAGCGCGGCGGTCGTGATCTTCTCGGGTTTCGGTGCCTCGAGCATCGCCGCGAGCGTCTGCAGGATCATGACGCGGCGCTCGCCCGGCTTCGGGCGCGGGCGGGAGGGGGTGGCCTGGCTTTCCGTTACGGCTTGGTCCTGCGGGTAAGTCGGCTGCATTTTTGTCGCCCCGATCGTGTGCCCAGTCGCAGCGATTTTAACGAACGAATGCGCTGGTCGACATAGTGGGGACGCCCGGTAACCGGCAGATGGCCCGGCAGGTGGCCGGTGATCCATACCGTGCCGATGCCGAGACGCTTGTAGCGCTTCAGGTGGCCGCGCGTATCTTCGACGAGGATCGCGTCGGCCAGGCGTGCATGCGCGGCGCGCAGGGTCCGGCGCAGCATCGTGTGATCGGGCTTCGCGCGCCACGTGCGGCGGTCGCGCATGTGCTCGATCGCGATCACGCGCTCGAACAGCCGTTCGATGCGCAACTCGCGCAGCACCGCGCGCGCATAGTTCTCCGGCGCGTTGGTCAGGATCAGCTTGCGGCCCGGCAGCGCGGCGATGATGCGCGCGAGGCCGCGCTCGGCGCGGATCATGGCGGGCAGGTCGGAAAACGTGTGGACCACGCGCAGGAAGTCGTGCGGATCGATCGGATGGTGGCGCGTGAGGCCGAGCAACGCGGCGCCGTAGCGCTCGGTGTAGCCGGTGCGCAGGCGGTCGGCTTCGGCGCGCTCGACCTGCAGCGCGTCGATGATGTACTGCGTCATCGCGCGGTTGATCTCCGGAAAGATCGCGTGCGATGCGTGGTGCAGCGTGTTGTCGAGATCGAACAGCCAGACGGGCGAGCCGGCGTGCGGCCGGCTGCGGGAGATGCGCCGGCGTCGCAGCGACGCCGGCAGGTCGGGGCTGGATGGTTTGCGGCGCGCGCTCAATGCGAGCGGATCATCGTACCGAACGGCTGCTCGGTCAGGATTTCCAGCAGCACCGAATGTTCGATCCGGCCGTCGACGATGTGCACCGACTTCACGCCGCTCTTTGCCGCGTCGAGCGCCGACGAGATCTTCGGCAGCATGCCGCCCGAGATCGTGCCGTCCTCGAACAGCGCGTCGATCTCGCGCGCCGACAGGTCGGTCAGCAGGTTGCCGTCCTTGTCCATCACGCCCGGGATGTTGGTCATCATCAGCAGCTTCTCGGCGTTCAGCACCGTGGCGAGCTTGCCCGCGACGAGGTCGGCGTTGATGTTGTACGACAGGCCGTCCTCGCCGAAGCCGATCGGCGAGATCACCGGGATGAACGCGTCGTCCTGCAGCGCCTTCACGACCGCCGGGTTGATCGCCTCGACTTCGCCGACCTGGCCGATGTCGATGTACTGGCCCGGGTTGTCGCGATCCGGCATCAGCAGCTTGCGTGCGTGGATCAGGCCGCCGTCCTTGCCCGTCAGGCCCACCGCGTGGCCGCCGAAGTGGTTGATCAGCATCACGATGTCCTGCTGCACTTCGCCGCCCAGCACCCATTCGACGACTTCCATCGTCTCTTCGTCGGTGACGCGCATGCCCTGGATGAAGGTGCCGGCCTTGCCGATCTTCTTCAGCGCGTGATCGATCTGCGGACCGCCGCCGTGGACGATCACCGGGTTGATGCCGACCAGTTTCAGCAGGATCACGTCGCGCGCGAAACCTTGCTTGAGCCGCTCTTCCGTCATCGCGTTGCCGCCGTATTTGATGACCACGGTTTTCCCGTGGTAACGGCGGATATACGGGAGCGCCTCGGCGAGGATTTCTGCTTTCAGCGTGGGGGCGATCTGCGAGAGGTCGATGGGCTCGGACATGGCGGCGGCTCTGGCTGGGAACGGTTGAAACACGGCGAATTGTACAGGAGTGGCGCAGCGCAGCATCGGGTTTTTGGACGGGCCGGAACCCGCGCGGCGCGGCTCGGGTACCACGCGCGGCGGCCCGCCGGCTATGGCGCGGCACGATGCGGGCGGCCATTCGGGCGGGGGTGTGCGCAACGGTGCGCAGGTAGCGGCGCCGAGGTGGCTCGCGAGCGTTGACGACGGTCATCGGCCGGATGGACGGCGTGCAAAATCCGTTCGCCGCGCTATGCTTGTCGCGTAGGGCGGTTTCACGCCCGCTTCCGCGCTTCCGCCATGACCGATCCCGCCGCCGACGCCCGTTCCGCCCCGCGCCGCGCGCGCTGCCCGCACTGCGGGCGCAGCTTCGACTGCGGCGCCCGCTCGCAGCCGTTCGAATGCTGGTGCGCGTCGATGCCGGTCTTGCCCGGCGGTACGCCGCCGGCAACCGGCGCGCGCTGCCGGTGCCCCGAATGCCTGGCCGACGAGATCGCGCAGCGGATGGCCGGCGCGGCCGGCTGACGGCACCGGCCGTGCACGCAGCGCATCCCGTTCACCACGTTCCGATCCGGCCCCGCTAGAGGCGCTGCCCGCTAAACGGGTAAACTGCCCGGATGCAACGAATCACCACCACCGGGCGCGTCAACCTCAGTCACCTGTTCTGGCTCCGCAATCTCGCGATCATCGGCCAGCTCGTGACGATCGGCGTCGTGCAGACCTATTTCGGCGTGCATCTGCCGTTGCCGGCGATGCTGATGGTCATCGCGCTCGAAATCGTTTTCAACGCGCTGACCTGGGTGCGCGTGCTGCGCGCGCGGCCCGAGACCAATTTCGAGCTGCTCGGCCAGCTGTGGGTCGACCTCGGCGCGCTGTCCGCGCTGCTGTTCCTGTCGGGCGGCACGACCAACCCGTTCGTGTCGCTGTACCTGCCTTCGCTCGCGATCGCGGCGGCCGTGCTGCCGTGGCACCTGATGATCTGGCTCGCGGCGTTCGCGGTCGCGTGCTACGCGGCGCTCGGCTTCGACTCGGTGCCGCTCAACATGGATAACCCGGCCAACCTGTTCGACTACTACCGTACCGGGATGTGGGCGAACTTCATGGTCAGCGTCGGGCTGATCGCGTGGTTCGTCGCGCGCATGTCGAATGCGCTGCGCCAGCGCGACGCGGCGCTCGGCGAAGCGCAGGCGCACCTGCTGCGCGACGAGCGGGCGGTCGCGCTCGGCGTGCAGGCAGCCACCGTCGCGCACGAGATGGGTACGCCGCTGTCGACGATCGCGATGCTCGCCGAAGAGCTGCGCGACGCGGCGCGCGCCGATCCGGGGCTGGCCCGCTACGAAGCCGACCTGAAGGTGCTCGAGGAGCAGATGACGCTCTGCACGTCGGCGCTCGCGCGCCTGCGCAGCCGCGCGAGCGCACCCGCGAGCCGCCAGCCGGTGGACGACTGGCTCGACACGTTCGTCGAGCACTGGCGCCTGCGGCATCCGCACGTGCAGTTCGAACTGCTCGGTGCGCGCCCGGCGGGCGTCGCGCTCGACGATACGGTCGCGGCCGGCCAGATCCTGACGATCCTGCTCGACAACGCCGCGCGCGCGAGCCCGCAGCGCGTGACGCTGGCCGCGAAGGTCGCGCACGCCGGCACGGCCGACGAGATCGAATTCGAGGTGTGCGACGACGGGCCCGGCATTCCGGCCGCGCTGCGCGAGTCGCTCGGCGCGATGCCGGTCGACAGCACGCAGGGCGGGCACGGGGTCGGCCTGTATCTCGCGTTCAGCGCGGCCGCGCGGCTCGGCGGCGAGATCGAACTGTCCGATGTCGTGCCGCGCGCGGCGGGCGGCAACGGGCGGGCCGGCGGGGCGGCGAATGGTCACGCCACGGCCGGCTCGGGACAGCGCGCGGGCCAGCGCGCGTCCGAACGGACAACCGGCACGCCGGACAGCCGCGCGGCCGGCACGTCCGCCGCGCGCGGCACGCGGGCCGTGCTGCGCCTGCCGGCGGTGCGCGTCGCGGCGCCGGCCGCCTCAACCAACACGTAGACGGAGAAACCACATGAGCGAGAACAATTTCCTGGTGATCGACGACAACGAGGTGTTCGCGGGCACGCTCGCGCGCGGCCTCGAGCGCCGCGGTTATGCGGTCCAGCAGGCGCACGACAAGGAGGCGGCGCTGCGGCTCGCCGCGGGCGGCAAGTTCCAGTTCATCACCGTCGACCTGCATCTCGGCGAGGATTCGGGCCTGAGCCTGATCGCGCCGCTGTGCGACCTGCAGCCCGATGCGCGGATCCTGGTGCTGACCGGCTACGCGAGCATCGCGACCGCCGTGCAGGCGGTGAAGGAAGGCGCCGACAACTATCTCGCGAAACCCGCGAACGTCGAGTCGATCCTGGCCGCGCTGCAGACCAACGCGACCGAAGTGCAGGCCGACGAAGCGCTCGAGAATCCGGTCGTGCTGTCGGTCGACCGGCTCGAATGGGAGCACATCCAGCGCGTGCTGGCCGAGAACAACAACAACATCTCGGCGACGGCGCGCGCGCTGAACATGCACCGCCGCACGCTGCAGCGCAAGCTCGCGAAGAAGCCGGTGCGGCAGTAAGCGGGCACTGGCGCCCGGCGCGTCAGCCGGGTGCGGCCGGGGCGCGCGACAGGCTGGCGACGATCTCGCGTTTCAGCAGGAGCGTGAGCAGCGCCGAGTAGAAGACGTTGGCGAGCAGCGGCGCGCATCCGCCGATGACGATGGCGTTGGCCAGCGGCCACGGCGTTGCCGATACGCCACGCACGACGAACTGGATGCCGAGGCTGAACGCCACGCTGGCGAGTGCGATGCCCGCCAGCGTGCCCAGCCACGCGAGTACGAACGCGACGTTGTAGCGCCGCAGCGAATCCCGCCTGATCCGGCGCATGAGCGACAGGATGTCGGCGCGCGTGAGCGCGAGCAAGGCCGGCACGATTCGGCCGGCGACGGAAGGGTAGATGGTCATTCGAAGGTAGTGACGAATGCGTCGGTACTTGGCCGGAGGAGTCCGGATTATAGGGACGCACCAGCGTGCTTGCCATCAGCCGCATTCGAGGGGCAGGCACGGGCGCCGCATCGCCTGACCATGAAAAAACGGGCGACCCCGCAAGGGGCCGCCCGTTTTTCGTCGGACGCCGCGCGCGTTACAGCACGTAGCGCGACAGGTCTTCGTCCTGCGACACTTCGCCGAGCGCACGGTCGACATACTTCGCGTCGATCGTCACGCGCTCGCCGGCATGGTTGCCGGCCGAGAACGACACTTCCTCGAGCAGTTTCTCGATCACCGTGTACAGCCGGCGCGCACCGATGTTCTCGGTCTTCTCGTTGACCGCATACGCGATCTCCGCGAGACGGCGGATGCCGTCGTCGGCGAATTCGAGCTGCACGTCTTCGGTCGCGAGCAGCGCCTGGTACTGCTTGACGAGGCTGGCATCGGTGGCGACGAGGATCGCCTCGAAATCGTTCACCGACAGCGAGTCGAGCTCGACGCGGATCGGGAAGCGGCCCTGCAGTTCGGGAATCAGGTCGCTCGGCTTCGCGAGGTGGAACGCGCCGCTCGCGATGAACAGGATGTGATCGGTCTTCACCATCCCGTACTTCGTGTTGACCGTCGTGCCTTCGACGAGCGGCAGCAGGTCGCGCTGCACGCCCTGGCGCGACACTTCGCCGCCGCTGCCTTCGTTGTTGCGCGACGTGATCTTGTCGATCTCGTCGAGGAACACGATGCCGTTCTGCTCGACGTTCTGCACGGCCTTCGTCTTCACTTCCTCGTCGTTCAGCATCTTCGCCGCTTCCTCGTCGGTCAGCAGCTTCAGCGCTTCCTTGATCTTCACCTTGCGACGCTGCTTCTTGCCGCTGCCGAGGTTCGAGAACATCGAGCGGATCTGCTCGGTCATCTCTTCCATCCCCGGCGGTGCCATGATGTCCATGCCGGCCGACGGCTGCTCGAGGTCGAGTTCGACTTCCTTGTCGTCGAGCTGGCCTTCGCGCAGGCGCTTGCGGAAGGTCTGGCGCGTCGCGTTGTTGTCGTCGTTCGCGTGGTCGGCATTGCCGCCGAAGCCCACTGCGCGCGGCTGAGGCAGCAGGATGTCGAGGATGCGGTCTTCCGCCTGGTCGGTGGCCTTGCTGCGCACCTTGCGCATCTCGGATTCGCGCGTCTGCTTGACCGAGATCTCGATCAGGTCGCGCACGATGCTGTCGACGTCGCGGCCGACGTAGCCGACCTCGGTGAACTTGGTCGCCTCGATCTTGATGAACGGCGCATCGGCGAGCTTCGCGAGGCGGCGTGCGATTTCGGTCTTGCCGACGCCCGTCGGCCCGATCATCAGGATGTTCTTCGGCGTGATTTCCTGGCGCAGCGGGTCGGCGACCTGCTGGCGGCGCCAGCGGTTGCGCAGCGCGACCGCGACGGCCTTCTTCGCCTTGGCCTGGCCGATGATGTGCTTGTCGAGTTCCGAGACGATCTCGGCAGGGGTCATGGTGCTCATGGTGCGGTCCTTACTCGATCGTTTCGATGATGCGGTTGTGGTTCGTGTAGATGCACATGTCGCCGGCAATCTTCAGCGACTTCTCGACGATCTCGCGCGGCGACAGCTCGGTGTTCTCCGCGAGCGCGCGGGCCGCGGCCTGCGCATACGCGCCGCCCGAACCGATCGCGCAGATGCCTTCCTCGGGGTCGAGCACGTCGCCGTTGCCGGTGATCACGAGCGTGGTGGTGGCATCGGCCGTAATCAGCATCGCCTCGAGGCGGCGCAGCATCCGGTCGGTGCGCCAGTCCTTCGCGAGCTCGACGGCCGCGCGGGTCAGGTTGCCCTGGTGCTTCTCGAGCTTCGCCTCGAAGCGGTCGAGCAGCGAGAACGCATCGGCGGTGCCGCCCGCGAATCCGACCAGCACCTGGTTGTTGTAGATCCGCCGCACTTTCCGCGCGCCACCCTTCATGACGATGTTGCCGAGGGTTACCTGGCCGTCGCCGCCGAGCGCGACCTTGTCGCCGCGCCGGACCGAAACGATGGTCGTGCCGTGAAATTGCTCCATCTGCGTTCCTTGAGAAAAACGGGGAAGAGTCGGGCGGCGCGAGGCGCCGCCGCGTAACTCGCAGTGCGCCGGGAAGCGGCCCGGCGCGCGTCCGTTTCATTTTAGGGCGGGCGCGGGGATATCAAGAGGCGGGCGGCAAATCGGAAAACCGGCCAACCGCGAGCCGGTGCCGGAAAAACAAAAAGCGCGCGGCAGGCCGCGCGCTTTCGGGAAGCAGCGTGTTTGAGCGGAACGCCGCTCGATCAGTCGCCGAACAGCTTCTGGCGCAACTCGCGGCGCTCCTGCGCCTCGAGCGACAGCGTGGCGGTCGGACGGGCGAGCAGCCGCGGAATGCCGATCGGCTCGCCGGTTTCCTCGCACCAGCCGTAATCGCCGGAATCGATGCGGGCGAGCGACTGCTGAACCTTCTTGAGGAGCTTGCGTTCGCGATCGCGCGTGCGCAGCTCGAGCGCGTGCTCTTCCTCGATCGTCGCGCGATCGGCGGGATCGGGGACGATCACCGTCTCGCGCAGGTTCTCGGTCGTCTGGCCTGCATTCTTGAGGATGTCCGCCTGCAACTGTTCGAGCCGATTTTTGAAGAAGGCGAGCTGATCCTCATTCATGTAATCCTTGTCGCTCATCTTCAGGATTTCGGCTTCGGTCAAGAGTTTCTTCGTCATCTGCTTGCTTCTTCAATGTGCGGCAAATCGAGAGATATTGCCTGCACTTTGGGATTACCCGCAACCGCGCTTGCAATCATTTGCGATTTGCCGCCGCGGGGCCGAAAGCCTCTGGAAAACCGGTTCTCAAATACCAGGATAGGCCTGGCGCGGAGTTGCGCGCGCTGCGAACCGGTGTGCTGCGCGGCACATCGCATCGGCCGCGGCCGGGAGGCGGATTGGCGATCCGGCGCGGTTGCGATGCCCGGAAAACTGGTTCAGCAAGAACCGGGCCTGTTTGTTGCCGTACTCCAGCGGGCACGTATTGTAACTGAATCGCAAGCGGGCGCCGTATCGGGTCGATCCCCGTCGGCTGCGCCAATATCTAGAAAATATAACGCGCAAATCGCGAAAAAGCGATGACGGCGAAACCCTGCCCGAAACGGGCGCTCCGCGGCCGCCGCAACCGCCCGCGAGGCGGCCGCCCGGCGGCGTGTGCGGCGGTTGCCCCGTGCGCGTCAGGCGAGGCAGGCGTCGAGGCCGTCGGTGATCAGGTCCTGCGGCAGATCGACGCCGATGAACACCATCTTGTTCGTCTTCTTCTCGACCGGCAGCCACTTCGACGCGAGGTCGCTGCCCATCATCTGGTGCACGCCCTGGAACACGACCTTGCGATCGACGCCCTTCATGTACAGCACGCCCTTGTAGCGCAGCATCCGCTCGCCGTAGATCTGCAGGATGCCGCCGAGGAAGTCTTCCAGCTTGTTCGGGTCGAACGGGCGGTCGTTGCGGTACACGAACGACTTGATCTTGTCGTCGTGGTGCGCGTGGTGGTGATGGTGGTGGCCGTGGTCGTGATCGTGCGCGCATTGACCGTGATCGTGGTCGCAATTGGCGTGATCGTGATCATGGTCGTGATCGTGGTGGTGATGCGCGTGATCGTCCTCGGCGAGGAAGTCGGGGTCGATCTCGAGCTTCGCGTTCAGGTTGAAGCCGCGCAGGTCGAAGATTTCCTTGATGTCGGCTTCGCCGAAGTTCACGACCTTGATCGCGGCCTTCGGGTTCATGTGCATCAGGCGGTGCTTCAGGCCGGCCACGGTCGGGTCGTCGACCAGGTCCGACTTCGTGATGAACAGCCGGTCGGCGAAGCCGACCTGGCGCTGCACGACTTCGTGCTCGTCGAGCTGCGCGTTCGCGTGCTTCGCGTCGACCAGCGTGATGACCGCGTCGAGCAGGAAGTCGTCGGCGATTTCGCTGTCGATGAAGAAGGTTTGCGCGACGGGGCCCGGGTTCGCAAGGCCGGTGGTTTCGATCACGATGCGGTCGAAGTCGAGCTTGCCTTCGCGCTTCTTCGCGGCCAGGTCGCCGAGCGCGCGGGCGAGGTCGCCGCGGATCGTGCAGCAGATGCAGCCGTTGCTCATCTGGATGATCTGCTCGTTCGAATCCTGGATGAGGATTTCGTTGTCGATGTTCTCTTCGCCGAACTCGTTCTCGATCACGGCGATCTTCATGCCGTGCTGTTCGTTCAGGATGCGCTTGAGCAGCGTCGTCTTGCCGCTGCCGAGGAAGCCGGTGAGGATGGTGACGGGAGTGGCCATGTCAATCGCCTGTGGTTCGTGAATCGGGGTCAAAACCGGGATGTGCGTCGCGCCCGGGGCTTTGCCAGCCGGGGCGCACAACCATCCATTGAAACATACCTGTCAAGCCCTCGCCCGTCGTCCGAACGACAGGCGGGAGCGCGGATCCGCCGGGCGCCAGGGCGCGGCCGGCGGACGGTTACGCGCGTAGATCGGGGCGATCAGACGATTTGCAACAGCAGGCCCTTCAGATATTCCCCTTCCGGGAACGCCGCGAGCAGCGGGTGATCGACGCCCGCGCCGAGGCGCTTCAGGATGCGCGCGTCGACCTTCGCGTCGGCGGCCGCGCCCGCGACGATCTTCTGGAACAGGTCCATGTCGATCGCACCCGAGCACGAGTACGTGAACAGCAGGCCGCCCGGACGCAGCAGCTTGAAGCCGCTCAGGTTGATGTCCTTGTACGCGCGCGCCGCGCGATCGACGCTGTCGCGGGTCGGCGCGAACTTCGGCGGATCGAGCACGATCAGGTCGAAACGTTCGCCTTCGTCGACGAGGCGGCGCAGCGTCTTGAACGCGTCGGCGTCGAGCCAGGTCGCGCGTTCGGCGTCGAAACCGTTGGCGACGACGTTCTGCTGCGCAAGCGCGAGCGCATCGCCCGACGAGTCGATCGACACGACACGCTTCGCGCCGCCCTTGAGCGCCGCGAGCGAGAAGCCGCCGGTGTAGCAGAAGCAGTTCAGCACGTCGCGCTCGGCCGCGTACTGCGCAACCAGCGCGCGGTTGTCGCGCTGGTCGACGTAGAAGCCTGTCTTGTGGCCGTTCGGCACGTCGACGTGATAGCGCACGCCGTTTTCGTTCGCGATCAGCGTCGCGGGCGGCGCGTCTCCTGCCAGCACGCCGGTCGTCTGCTCGAGCCCTTCCTTGTCGCGGATCGACACGTCCGAGCGCTCGTACACGTTCGGGCAGCCGGTCGCGCCGACGAGCGCCTTCACGATCGCGTCCTTCCATGCTTCGACGCCCGCGGCCATGAACTGGCAGACGAGCTGGCCGCGCGGCGCCGCGCCGGCTTCGGCGGTGTCCGCGACGTAGTAGTCGACGATCAGCCCCGGCAACCCGTCGGCTTCGCCGAACACGAGCCGCACCGCGCCCGTGCCCGACACCATCGTCGTGCGGTGCGCAACGGCGCGCTGCACGCGGCGCTTGAAGAACGCGTGGTCGATCGGCTCGTTCTCGTCGAAGCTCCACACGCGCACGCGGATCTGCGACTGCGGGCTGTACGCGCCGCGCGCGAGAAAGCGGCCGTCGTGCGCGCGCACGATCACGGTCGCGCCGGGCGCGGGCTTGCCGTCGACGCGGTCGATCGCATTGGCGTAGATCCACGGATGGCGGCGCAGCAGCGATTTGTCCTTGGACGGCTTGAGGGTGACGGTTTGCATGATGAGATCGAAATGGGCCGTGCGCGAAGCCGGCCGTGGCCGGTCGCCGCGCACGGCGGGTAACACGGGACGCGCGTCAGTCGCGCTTCTTCGCGCGCGGATGCGCGCTGTCGTAAATCTTCGCGAGATGCTGGAAGTCGAGCGACGTATAGACCTGCGTGGCGGACACGCTCGCGTGGCCGAGCAGTTCCTGCACCGCGCGCAGGTCGCCGCTCGACTGCAGCACGTGCGTCGCGAACGAGTGGCGCAGCACGTGCGGATGGACGTTGGCGGGGATGCCCGCGGCGAGCGCCGCGCGCTTCACGCGCTCGCGCACGACGCCCGGCGACATCCGGTTGCCGCGCACGGACACGAACAGCGGATGCGGATCGTGCTTCACGAATTCGTCGCGCACCGCGAGCCATGCGTTCAGCGCATCGATTGCCTTGCGGCCGACCGGCACCTTGCGCTCCTTGTTGCCCTTGCCGCGCACGGTGACTTCGGCTTCGGCGAGATCGAGCCAGCCGGCCGAGCGGTAGCCGTCGGCCTGCGTGTACATGACGTCGAGCCCGATCAGCTCCGCGAGGCGCAGCCCCGACGAATAGAACAGCTCGAGGATCGCGTGATCGCGGATGCCTTCGGTCGTGCCGGCGAGCGGTGCGTCCATCAGGGCCGATGCGTCGTCGACCGACAGCGCCTTCGGCAAGGTCTTCGGGCGTTTCGGCGCGCGCACCGCGGCGACCGGGTTCGCGGGCATGTCGATGCGCTGCGCGAGCCAGCGGTAGAACGCGCGCCACGCGGACAGCCGATGCGAGATCGACCGTGCGGACAGCCCGCCCGAATGTGCGCGCGCGACCGCGCCGCGCATGTCGGCGGCCGTCAGCACTTCGAGTGGCCGGCCGGCCGCAAGCTTCTTCAGTTCGTCGAGTTCGTGCGTATAGGCGCGCAGCGTGTGCTCCGACAGCTGCCTGACGTGCTTCAGGTTCGACAGGTAGGCGGCGACCGGATCGTCTGTCATCGCGTGCGGCAGGCTCAGTGCGGCAGCAGGCGCGTGAGCGCGGCGCTCGCGAGCGTTGCGATCTGCGCGAGGAAGTCGGTGGCCATCCCGTCGTGGAAGCGGCGCGGGTCGGGCGAACCCAGTACGAGCAGGCCGAACGCGGGCGCATCGGTGCCGGCGAGCGGCGCGCGTAGCGCGAGCAGCGCGACCGATGCGGCCGAGCCGTCGCCGGCCGGCGGTGCGGCTTCCGCGCCTTCCGCCGCATTCGCGGCCGGGGCGGCGACCGCGGGTGCAAGCCACTGCGCGGCCTCGAAGCCCGTGTTCGCGCCGCAGTACGGCGTCGACAGGCCGTTCGTGAACAGGCGCACTTCCTCGCCGACCTGGCGCGCGAAGTCGGCCTGCGAATAGGTGTCGGCGACGTCCCACACGCGCAGTGCCGTCTGCGGCACGTCGAATACGTCGGCGATGCCGTCGGCGATCGTGCGCGGCAGCGCATACGGATCGCGTTCCGCGATCACGCGGGCGGTCCAGCGGCTGAACTTCGCGGACAGGCTGTCGTTCTCGTGGCCGTAGCGCACGAGTTCGGCGAGCCGGCGCTCGAGATGCTTGTTCTTGTCGCGCAACATCTCCATCTGCCGCTCTTGCAGCGAGATCGCGGCCTTGCCGTGCGGGTTCGCGAGGCGGATCGTCGCGAGCAGTTCGGCGTGCTGCGCGAAGAATTCTGGATTGGCGAGCAGGTAGTCGGCGACTTCGCGATCGTTCATGTGGCTGGAGCGTTCAGTTATCAAGGACGTTGCAGGGTCAGGCGGGCAGGTCGATCTCGCCTTCGAACACGGTCGTGGCGGGCCCGGCCATCATCAGCGCGGCAGCTTCGTCGCGTGCGCCGTCCCAGCTGATCGTCAGCGTGCCGCCGTGCGTGTGCACGGTCACGGGCGAATCGAGCAGGCCGCGCCGGATGCCGGCCGCGACCGCCGCGCACGCACCGGTGCCGCACGCGAGCGTCTCGCCCGCCGCGCGTTCGTACACGCGCAGCCGCACTTCGCTGCGCGACACGATCTGCATGAAGCCGGCGTTCACGCGCTCCGGGAAGCGCGCGTGGTGCTCGATCAGCGGGCCTTCCTCGAGCACCGGATACGCTTCGGCGTCGTCGACGATCTGCACCGCGTGCGGGTTGCCCATCGACACCGTCGAGATCCAGCGCGTCGCGCCGCCGACGTCGAGCGGCCACAACGTGTCGCGCCCCTCGGTGCGGCCGTCGAGGCCCGCCGCGCCTGGACCGGCCGTATCGAACGGCACCTGCGCCGGCGAGAACACGGGCGCACCCATGTCGACGACGACTTCGCCGTTGTCCTGCATCGTCAGCGTGATCAGGCCCTTCATCACCTGCACGCGCACGCTGCGCTTGTCGGTCAGGCCGCGGTCGCTGACGAACTTCACGAAGCAGCGCGCGCCGTTGCCGCAATGTTCGACCTCGCCGCCGTCGCAATTGAAGATCCGGTACTTGAAATCGACGCCGTCGACGGTCGGTTTTTCGACGAGCAGCAACTGATCGGCGCCGATGCCGAAGTGGCGGTTGGCGAGCGCGCGCACCTGCGCTTCGGTGAGCGGCGGCAATGCGCGCGAATAGCCGTCGAGCACGACGAAGTCGTTGCCCGCGCCGTGCATCTTGGTGAACGAGAGTTTCACTGGGTCCGGATTTCCATGGCGAACAAGGCGGTCAGCGCGGCGCGCGCGACGCCGCGCCATGCCGGGCAGCCTCGTTCGTCGTGCTGATCTCAACCGCAAATGATACATGGAGCCGACAGGGGCGTCCTGCGCGGGCGTTCCGGGCATTTTCGTACTCGTTCAATTGATGAGGCCACCCGGCGATTCGTATTGTTTCGCCATACGCCCTGTCAACCTCCAGCGAGCTCATTCAAGCCATGAACCGCATCTTCAATCCGCCCCATCCGGGCGACACGCTGCGCGACGACGTGCTGCCGGCGCTCGGCCTGACCGTCACCGAGGCCGCGTCGCAGCTGGGCGTGACGCGTGCCGCACTGTCGCGGATCCTGCACCGCCATGCCGGCATCTCGCCGGAAATGGCGCTGCGCCTCGAAGCGTGGCTCGGCGAGGAAAACGGGGGGCGGGCCGATCTGTGGCTCGCGCAGCAGGCGGCCCACGATCTGTGGCGGGCGCGCCGAAGGTGGCGAGGGCGCGCGCGTGACGGCCCGCCTGCGAACGTCTTCGGGCGGGGTCAGTACAGGCTCGGCTCGCCGGCCGGGCGCGTCTTGAAGCGCTTGTGGACCCAATAGTATTGCTCGGGCATCAGCGGGATCTGTTCCTCGAGGAATTCGTTCATCCGCCGCGCGTCGAGATCGTCGTCGCCCGTCGGGTAGTGATCCCACGGCTTGAATACCTTCAGGCGATAACCCTTGTAGTTCGGCAGCACTTCGCCGATGAACGGCACGACCTGCGCGCGGCCCGTCTTCGCGAGCCGGCCGACCGCCGTCAGCGTGCACGCGGGCACGCCGAAGAACGGGACGAACGTCGAATTGCGCAGCCCGTAATCCATGTCGGCGCCGAGCATCACCGGCTTGCGGTCGCGCAGCCAGCGCAGCACGACGCGCGCGCTGTCCGCGCGGCCGACCATCTCGGCGTCGAAACGCCCGCGCGCCTTCTTCGCCTCTTCCTCGAGCACGGCGTTCGAGAACGGCTGGTAGAGCGACCCGCAGCGGCGGTGGAGCGAACGGTTCAGCCAGATCGAGCCGGCTTCGATGCCGACGAAGTGCAGGCCGAGGAACAGCGTCGGCGGCAGGTCCGGATCGTCGAGGTCGACCGCGCTGTCGACCTGGATCAGCTTCGCGAGCTTTTTCTCCGAGCCGAACCACTGCACGCTGCGCTCGACGTAGCTGCGGATCGCATGGCGGAAATGCTGGCCTGCCACTTCCTCGCGGCGTGCGTCGCTCCAATCCGGGAAGCAGAGTTTCAGATTGGTGTGTACGATGCGTTTTCGCCGGCTGGGGATCTTGTAGAGCAGCCAGCCGAGACCATCGCCGAACCGTGCGGTCAGGCCGTACGGCAACAGGGCGAGCAGTTTCAGCAAGCCAATGGCGAGGTGCGTGCCTAGACGACCTAGCATGCGAAACCTCCGTGGGACCGGCTGGCCGGCGCGTTGCGAACAGGTAGGTGAGACAGCGGAAGATGCAGCACGGGCGGCGCTCTGTGACAATTCAGGAAAGCCGCTATAATACGGGCTTCGCCGAGTTAACTGACAACTTGCGGGGCGAAGCCGGTTGGCGTCATACGCGCTGCCCGGTCCTGGTAATCCGCTAAAGCGTCGCCGCTTCAGGCCCAACGAAGCTGGCTACGTGAAACCAACCGTAACCACACAGGAGCCTGAAAAAGTGGCAAACGATTATCTCTTCACGTCCGAATCCGTCTCCGAAGGCCATCCGGACAAGGTCGCGGACCAAATCTCGGACGCGATCCTCGACGCCATCCTCGAGCAAGACAAGTATTCCCGCGTCGCGGCGGAAACGCTGTGCAACACGGGTCTCGTCGTCCTGGCCGGTGAAATCACCACGACGGCCAACATCGACTACATCCAGATCGCGCGCGACACGATCAAGCGCATCGGCTACGACAACACCGACTACGGCATCGACTACAAGGGTTGCGCGGTGCTCGTCGCGTACGACAAGCAGTCGCCGGACATCGCCCAGGGCGTCGATCGTGCACACGACGACAACCTCGATCAGGGCGCGGGCGACCAGGGTCTGATGTTCGGTTACGCGTGCGATGAAACGCCGGAACTGATGCCGCTGCCGATCTACCTGTCGCACCGTCTCGTCGAGCGCCAGGCCAGCCTGCGCCGCGACGGCCGCCTGCAATGGCTGCGCCCGGACGCGAAGTCGCAGGTCACCGTCCGCTACGTCGACGGCAAGCCGCATTCGATCGACACCGTCGTGCTGTCGACGCAGCACGCACCGGACATCGAACTGCCCGCGCTGCGCGAAGCCGTGATTGAGGAAATCATCAAGCCGACGCTGCCGGCCGACCTGATCAAGGGCGACATCAAGTTCCTGGTGAACCCGACCGGCCGGTTCGTGATCGGCGGCCCGCAGGGCGATTGCGGCCTGACCGGCCGCAAGATCATCGTCGACACGTACGGCGGTGCCGCACCGCACGGCGGCGGCGCGTTCTCGGGCAAGGATCCGTCGAAGGTCGACCGTTCGGCTGCGTACGCAGGCCGCTACGTCGCGAAGAACATCGTCGCCGCCGGCCTCGCGTCGCGCGCGCTGATCCAGGTGTCGTACGCGATCGGCGTCGCCGAGCCGACCTCGGTGATGGTCAACACGTTCGGCACGGGCCGCGTGTCGGATGCGGTGATCACGAAGCTCGTGCGCGAGCATTTCGACCTGCGTCCGAAGGGCATCATCAAGATGCTCGACCTGCTGCGCCCGATCTACGAGAAGACGGCTGCTTACGGCCACTTCGGCCGCGAAGAGCCGGAATTCTCGTGGGAAGCGACCGACAAGGCGCTCGCACTGGCCGAAGCGGCCGGCGTCGAGCCGACGGCACGCGTCGCGTAAGCTTCGTTCGCCTGAAATGAAAAACCCCGGCTAGCCGGGGTTTTTTTATGGGTTCCGATCGTCGGGTCAATCGGACAAACGAACAAACGGACAATGGCGCGACGGCGATCGTCGCGCGCGGTGCCCGCCGGCGTGCGCTCAGCGCGCGCCGAACCCGAACCAGCCGTTGCTGGCCGCGAGGCGGCGCGGACGGTTGACGCGGCGTTGCGGCCCGAGCGTGCGGCGCAGCGCGAGCGCGCGCAGCGACGACGGTTTCTGCAGCAGGGAGCGCAGGCCGGCACGGCGCGAGAACGCCTGTGCACTCATCATCGAGAAAAATGCGTGGAACCACGCACGGATACCGTCCAGCCGGCTGTGTGCGGGCGTGCGCTCGGCCAGCGCCTGCGTGCGTGCGCGGTGATGGCGCAGCGAGCGGGCAGGAGCGGTCGGCACGACGCGCTTCGCAGCGCGGCTGAGACGGGAAGTCAGACGGAATGGCATGTGAACGATGCTTCGCTTGTATGGATGGCGCCCTGGAGAGCGCACTGGTATGAACGGCCTCGGATGACGCAACGGATCTTACTGAAACTCGCTGCGCGCCGCGCCCGCCAGAATTGACAGGCCGCGACAGGCTACAGGGGATTCATGACGGGCAAAAGTCGCGATAAACCCTTGTGCCACAAGGCGTGTGCCGCATACCGCCTGTCGGTGAGGCAGGTGCCGCGACGAACAGTTCCCTTGAGCCGGATCAAATCCGCGATTGGCATGCCCCTGCGTACGACAATGGTGCTGTTCGCGGCATCCGGCGCCGATTTACAATCGTCACATTCACACAATAAACGTCTGGCATCCCATGTCGTCTCCATTGCAGTCGGAATCGATCCGCGCGCAAGTCGCGGAATTGCGCGAGCGCGGCTTTGTCGTCGCGCGTGGCCTCGTCGGCGAAGCGCAGTGCGCGGCGCTCAGGCAGATCGCGGAGCGCCAGTTGCGGGAGGCGGCCGAGCCGATCGAGTTCGAGGCGGATCTGCGCTACCCGGGCGCGCCCGAGTCCAAGCATGCGCCGGGCGGGCATACGGTGCGGCGGCTGCTCGATGCGTATTCACGCGATCCGGCGTTCGCCGAGCGCGCGATCGCACCCGAAATCGGGGTGTGGATGCGCGAGTATTTCGGCGAAGAACCCGTGCTGTCGCGCGCGCATCACAACTGCATGATGACGAAGCATCCCGCGTACGGCAGCCTGACCGGCTGGCATCGCGATTTCCGCTACTGGTCGTTCGAGCGCCCGGACATGGTGTCGGTGTGGCTCGCGCTCGGGCCGGAAACGAACGAGAACGGCGCACTGTGGCTCGTGCCGGGGTCGCATACGGCCGAATTCGGGCCCGAAGCGTTCGACGATGCGAAGTTCTTCCGCAGCGACCTGCCGGCGAACCGGAAGATGATCGATGCGGCCACGTGCCCGTCGCTGCAGACGGGCGACGTGGTGTTCTTCCACTGCAACACGCTGCATTCGGCCGGACAGAACCGCTCCGACCAGGTGAAGTTCTCGCTCGTGTACACCTATCACGGCGCGAGCAACCGGCCGCTGCCCGGCACGCGCTCGGCGTCGAAACCGGAAGTGCAGTTCTAGGCTCGGACCGGACGGGCGGTGACACCACCGCGGTCACGCGATGCGGTGCATCGCCGGCGGATGAAGCAACGGGCGGCCTGGCCGCCCGTTTCGTTTGGCGCGGCCCGGTCGCACGACGCGGGCCGTGTGTGCATCGCGCGGCTGCGCGATCAGCGTTTGTTGCCCGGCATCGCGAGGCCGATCAGGCCGATGAACGATGCGACGGCGCCGCCCGCGATCAGCAGGATCGTCTTCGTCGCGGGCGAACCGGTGAAGAAGCGCGACACGTTGTCGTTGATCGAATGGAACGACTGGCCGCCGAAATACAGCAGCACGACGCCGCCGACGAGCAGTGCAACCGAGATGACCCGGGACATACCAACCTCGCTGAAACGGTGATTCGAGACGCCGCAGTGTAGGCGACGACCGCGGCCGCGTCCATCGCCGTGCCGCCGTGCGCGATCCGGCCGCTTTCGCTACCATAGTCGTCGTATGACTCCTTCGCCGTCGCCGCGCCGTGTGCACGGCAAGCGCGACCTTTCCCCCGATGTCCTGACGGAACAGACTCATGGCCTACGAAGCAGCTTCCGAACGTTATGCCGACATGCAATACCGCACCTGTGGCAAATCCGGGCTCAAACTGCCCGCGCTGTCGCTCGGCCTGTGGCACAACTTCGGCGACTCGACGCCGATCTCGACGCAGCGCGAAATCCTGCGTACGGCGTTCGACCTCGGCATCAACCACTTCGATCTCGCGAACAACTACGGGCCGCCGTACGGCAGTGCCGAAACCAACTTCGGCCGGCTGTTGAAGGAGGATTTCCGGCCGTATCGCGACGAGTTGCTGATCTCGACGAAGGCCGGCTGGGACATGTGGCCGGGGCCGTACGGCAGCGGCGGCGGGTCGCGCAAGTACGTGCTCGCGAGCCTCGACCAGAGCCTGCAGCGGATGGGGCTCGACTACGTCGACATCTTCTATTCGCACCGCTTCGACGCGCACACGCCGCTCGAGGAAACGGCGGGCGCGCTCGCGTCGGCCGTGCAGCAGGGCAAGGCGCTCTATATCGGCATTTCGTCGTATTCGGCGGCGAAGACGCGCGAGATGGCCGAGCTGCTCGCGCAGTACAAGGTGCCGCTGCTGATCCATCAGCCGTCGTACAACCTGCTGAATCGCTGGGTCGAAACCGAACTGCTCGGCACGCTCGACGAGATCGGCACGGGCAGCATCGCGTTCACGCCGCTCGCGCAGGGGCTGCTCACGTCGAAGTACCTGAACGGCGTGCCGGCCGACGCGCGCGTGAACAAGCCGGGCGGCGGCTCGCTGAAGCAGGATCACCTGAGCGCGGACAACCTCGAGCACGTGCGCAAGCTCAACGCGATCGCCGAGCGGCGCGGGCAGAGCCTTGCGCAGATGGCGCTCGCATGGGTGCTGCGCAACGGCCGCGTGACGTCCGCACTGATCGGCGCGAGCCGTGCGGAGCAGGTGCGTGAAAACGTCGGTGCGCTGAAGCACCTCGAATTCTCGGCGGAGGAACTCGCGGAGATCGATCGTTACGCGACGGAAGGCGGCATCAACCTGTGGGAAAAGCCGTCCACCGATCAAGCGATCTGACCGGCGGTCGATACGGCATGCGAAACATCGCATGTCGTATCAATGGCTCGCGTGCGCCTGTCGCATCGCTGCGGTGCAGCGATGCACGGCACGCACGGGTGGTGCGCCGCTAGATCAGCGCAGGCAGGCCTTCGACGAGCAATACCGCGACGCCGACGCCGAGGATGACGCCCAGTACGCGTAGCAGGTTGTGGCGGAATTCGGTTGCGCACGGCACCGCGCCGAGAAATAGCGCTCCGGCCAGCGCCATCGGAATCAACAGGATGAAGTCGCCGATCGTGAAGTAGGTTGTCATGCGTGTCTCCAGTGTCGGCCGGAGTTAGCGCTTCAGCGCTTACTCCGGCCCCATCCCCGTGGGATTTCGGCCGGAGTCGGCACCTCAGCGCTTACTCCGGCCCCATCCCTGTGGGATTTCGGCCGGAGTCGGCACGTCAGCTTTTACTCCGGCTCCATGCCGGGTGTTTCTAGTGTTGGTCGCGACCCGATTGCGAGCGGGCCGGTCAATTCGAGTATAGGCAACCGGCAGCGCTTTTCGCTATCCGAACCATTAAAAATCAGCGGAATGCCCGGCGTATCACGCATTTTTCCCGCAAGTCAGACGAACGCCTTGCGCACAACTTTCCCGTGCCTTTCGATTTCTGCGGATTCGTCGCATGTGTCCGGTGCGTGCCGCCGCACCCGCGGGCGCGGCGGCACGCCCGCTCATGCGCGGTCGGGTTGCACGCGGGTAGCCGGCGCGCGAAACACGAGCGCGAGCCCCGCGATGATCGCGCCCATGCCGCCGAGCGCGAGCGGCTCGGGCCGGTTGCCGAGCCACACGGCATCCATCAGCGTGGTGACGACGGGCACGAGATAGAACAGGCTCGTCACGTTGACGAGATCGCCGCGCTGCATCAACCGGTAGAACAGCAGTTGCGCGATCACCGAAATCACGATGCCGAGCCACAGCAGCGGGATCACGAATGCCCAGCTCATGTCGAACGACACCGGCCGGAACGGCACGATCGCCACGCACAGCGCGAGGCCGATCGCATTCTGCAACGGCAGCACGTCGGCGGGCGCCGCCCGTACGCGCTTTTGCAGCAGCGAGCCGGCGGTCAGCGCGGCGAGCGCGGTGAGCGCGCACGCGATGCCCGCGAGCGACAGGCCGCCATCGCCGACGCCGCGGCACACGACGAGCGCGAGGCCGGCGAGCGACAGCGCGAGCCCCGCGATGCGCACGGGCTGCCAGCGTCGCTCGACGAGCGCGAGCGTGAGGATCGGCTGCACGCCGAGGATCGTGGCGAGCACACCCGGCGCGATCCCGCGTTCGAGCGCGAGCAGGTAGAAGATCGAATAGCCGCCCATCATCAGCAAGCCGGTCAGCGCGGCCATGCGCCGTTCGCCGCGCGGCGGCAGCCAGCGTTTGCGCACGAAAGCCAGCCCGAGCAGCACGAGCGATGCGAGGGCGAAACGTGCGGTGAGAAAGACGAACGCGGATGCGTGACGCAGACCGAGTTCAGCGAAGATCGCGCCGCTGCTCCACAGCAGCACGAAGAGGGACGTCGCACCATGCGCGGCGAGCGCGCGTTTGAACGAAACCATGTGAATCCACCTGTCGAACGGATCGGAACGTTCCATTCGCGCGCGCAGCAGCGAGCCGTGCGTCACGACGCACGAATGCAAGCCTGCGGGCGAATGGAAGACGAAACGGAAGCCGGCTGGTCAGCCGGCGCGTGCCGCCGGAGGGGGCGGCGCGGCGCCGACGAGCGGCGGTGCGACAGGAGGAGGAAGAACCGACGGATGCGCGCACGCCTGCGGCCGCGAGTCGAACTGCGGCCGGGATTTTGCAAGGGCGGACGTGAGCGGATGCATCGGATTGGAATGCGCTGGAACGCGAATGAGCATCAAAGGTACCGCAAGGCCGGCATCGGACGCAACCACTGTCGGCGGCATCGCATGACGCAGCACGGCGCGCGGTGAAGCACGCGGCAATGCGGGCGGTGCGTGCGCAACCGTCGTCGTGCCGGTTGCGTTCGAGGTACGGGGAAGGCGATGACGGCGCGGCGTCGTTCGGCCACGGCGTTCGCGCGAAACTTCCCGGTGATGCGGCACCGGCCCGCGATGCGCGCGCGGCATGCGTCACGGGCGCGTCGCGGTGCCGACGCGGATTCGGCGGGCAGTCACATTCGACAGGGTATGATGGGGGTAACCGGGCGGGCAAGCGCCTGTCCGGCGCAGTGGTTGATTGGAGACATTCGACGAATTCGCGGCACTTCGCCTGCTTCTTCTTCTTTTCGCGCTTCGATAAACCGTGAACAATGGGATTACGCGCAACGCTCCGACGAGAGCGCGCGGATCGTGCATTTGCCGGCTCGTCACCGAGCCGGGTTTCAAGAGTCAAGAGTGGGGAACCATCATGCATGTCGGGTCGATTGTCTGCACTACCCATATCGCTGTGCCGAAGGGCGCACGCGGCATCGTCCAGCGCATCCTGGGCGACATGGCCATGGTGACCTGGTACGCGGGCGTACCGGGCGAGTCGAAGGAACTCAACACCGAGCCGTTCTTTCTCGAGGACCTGATCGACACCGGCGAATCCGTGCTGCCGGCCGGCGCGGCGCTTCACTGAGCGCATACGCCGCACCGGGCGCTCGTCTTTCGGCCCGGCTGGCGGCACAATGCGGGGCATGAAAGACGTCACTTCCGCTCCCGCTTCTCCTGCCGGCCCGCCGTTCGCCGGACTCACGCCCGAGTGCGTGCTCGACGCGCTCGACAGCGTGCTGATGCCGGCCGGCCTGCGCACCGACGGGCGCCTGCTCGCGCTCAACAGCTACGAAAACCGCGTGTATCAGGTGGGCATCGAAGACGGTCCGCCGGTCGTCGCGAAGTTCTACCGTCCGGCCCGCTGGTCGGACGAAGCGATCCTCGAAGAGCACGCGTTCGTCGCCGAGCTCGCCGCGCGCGAGATTCCGGCGGTGCCCGCGCGCGCATTCGACGGCCGCACGCTGCACGCGTTCGACGGTTTCCGCTTCTCGATCTTCGAGCGACGCGGCGGACGCGCGCCTGACCTCGACCGCAGCGACACGCTCGAATGGCTCGGCCGCTTCATCGGCCGGATCCATGCGGTCGGCGCGACGCAGCCGTATGTCGCGCGTCCCGTGCTCGATATCGGTACGTTCGGCTATGAGCCCCGCGACTACCTGCTCGCGCACGATTTCATTCCGGACGATGTGCGGCCCGCGTACGAGACCGCCGTGACGCTCGCGCTCGAAGGCGTCGAGGCCGCGTTCGAGCGGGCGGGCGAGATCCGCCTGCTGCGCACGCACGGCGACTGTCATCCGAGCAACGTGCTGTGGACCGATGCCGGCCCGCACTTCGTCGACTTCGACGACAGCCGGATGGCGCCCGCGATCCAGGATCTGTGGCTGCTGTTGCCGGGCGATCGCGAAGGCGCGTCGCGTGCGCTCGCGGACCTGCTGGCCGGCTACGAGGATTTCTGCGAATTCGAGCCGCGCGAGTTGCATCTCGTCGAAGCGCTGCGCACGTTGCGGCTGATCCACTACGCGGCATGGCTCGCGCGGCGCTGGGACGATCCCGCCTTTCCCGCCGCGTTCCCGTGGTTCAACACGCACCGCTACTGGGAAGCTCGCGTGCTCGAGTTGCGCGAGCAGATCGGCGCGATGCAGGAAGGGCCGCTCTGGCCCGTATGACGGCACGCGCGGCACCGGCGCCGCGCGGCCTGTCGGGGCGGCCCGCGGCGCGATGCGCGCGGCCCGTTCGATCCCTTCCGTTCAGAACTTCATCATCAGCTTGATCAGCGCGGCGAAGCGCTTGCCGTAAGGCGGCGCGAGCAGGTTGCGCGCGTTCAGGCGCGCCTGCGTGAGTACCGGCTTCATCTTCGAGAACGTCACGAAGCCGTCGTAGCCGTGATACGCGCCCATGCCGCTCGCACCGACCCCGCCGAACGGCAGGCTGCCGCACGCGATGTGCATCAGCGTTTCGTTGATCGACACGCCGCCCGAGATCGTTTCGCGCATCACGCGGTCGATCGTGCCGCCGTCCTCGTCGAACAGGTAGAGCGCGAGCGGACGCGGGCGCGCATTCACGTATGCGATCGCTTCGTCGAGCCGCTCGTACGGCACGAGCGGCAGCAGCGGCCCGAAGATTTCCTCCTGCATCAGCTGCGACGCGGCCGGCACCTGCGTGATCGCGCACGGCACGAAGCGGCGCGATGCAGGATCGGATGGCGCGTCGGACAGCGGATGCAGCTGCGCGCCGGCCGCCTGCGCGTCGCTGGCGAGCTGCTGCAGCCGGGCGTAGTGGCGCGGCGACACGATCGTCGTGTAGTCGCCGTTGGCCGACAGGTCGGGGTACATCTTCGCGAACCGTGCCCGCGCGCGCTCGATGAACGCGGCTTCCATCCCGCGCGGCAGCAGCACGTAGTCGGGCGCGATGCAGGTTTGGCCCGCGTTCAGCGTCTTGCCCGCGACGATCGCGTCGACCGCCGCATCGAAGCGCGCGTTCGGCCCGACGATGGCCGGCGACTTGCCGCCGAGTTCGAGCGTGACGGGCGTGAGGTTGTCGGCGGCCGCGCGCATCACGTGGCGGCCGACGTGCGTCGAACCGGTGAACAGCAGATGATCGAACGGCAAGCCGCTGAACGCGGCGCCCACTTCAGCGTCGCCGTTCACGACCGCGACGTGGTCGCGCGTGAAGGTCTTCGCAATGAGCTGCTCGAACAGCGCCGACGTGCGCGGCGTCAGTTCGGACATCTTGATGATCGCGCGGTTGCCGGCCGCAAGCGCGCAGATCAGCGGGCCGGCCGCGAGCAGCACCGGGTAGTTCCACGGTACGACGATGCCGACCACGCCGAGAGGCTGCGGAATCACCTTCGCGCGCGCCGGGCGCAGCCACTTGTTCATCGGCTTGCGGATCGGTTTCATCCAGCGCTTGCCGTGCTTGAGCGCGTCGTCGATCTCTTCCTTCGCCATCCAGATTTCCGACAGCAGCACTTCCTGCTTCGCGCGATGACCGAAATCGGCGCTGATTGCCTCGGCGAGTGCGTCCGCGTGGTCGATCAGCATCGTGCGCAGCGCGCGCAAGTGCTGCACGCGCGTTTCCCAAGCCGGGTACGGTGCGCGCAGGTAGGCCGCGCGCTGGTCGCGCAGCAGCGACGTCAGTGCATCGACCGACGGCAGCGCTTGCGGGGCCAGTTCGGGCAGGTCGTTCTTCATGTCGTCTCCTCCAGTTGGGCCTGGCTGGTCGGCCGGCCGTCACGCCGCACGCGCACGCTCGGCGAGCGCGGCGACGCGGATCGGGGTGGTGCGTGTCGCGCGGCGCGGGGCCGGATGCGACGTGTGCTCGAAAACCGGTTCATGCGTGCAGCGGGCGTCGCATCCACGCGACGGTATGTGCATCCGGAAACCGTGTTGCGGCGCGTGGGCATGCAGTGCGATGCAACCGTTGCCGGGCGCGCGACGCCGCGGCCCGACCGCCCGCCTGCACACCGAAGCGGGGCGGCGCGACGGGGCCGTCCAACCATGCCGCGGCGCATCGGGCCGCCGTGGCGACAAACCGTCCAAACGGTCGGCGACGACGCGTGCCGTTCGATTTCGATCGACTGCGCGCATGACGCGGGGCATCTCCGCGCGGGCAGCCGTTTGAAATGAAATGCGGGCTGCGCGCATCGCATCCGGACAACCCGGTCGGCACGCGGCCTGCAGAACCTGGCGCTGCATCGTCGTCTCTCCCGTTTCGCGACGGATCGGCTTCTCGTGGCCGGCGCGTCGCGCAAAGCGATTCGATACATCTTAAATTTAGTTCACGCGAGCGTTTAGAGGAATCGCTCTTGAATCCGCGCGCCGCGCGCACGGTGGCGATTCCTACAATGCCCGAACACTACAAAGACGTGGTCGCGCGGCGGTGCCGGGCGCCTTCCATGAGACGACGGAGACGTGACATGCAATACGACTACATCATCGTAGGCGGCGGGTCGGGCGGGTCGAGCCTGGCAGGCCGTCTCGCCGATGCCTGCCCTGATGCGACGATCGCGCTGATCGAGGCCGGCTCGCATACGGAGCGCAACCTGCTCGTCAACATGCCGGTCGGCATCGCGGCGCTGGTACCGTTCAAGCTCGGCACGAACTACGGCTACGAGACGGTGCCGCAGCCGGGCCTCGGCGGGCGGCGCGGCTACCAGCCGCGCGGGCGCGGGATGGGCGGCTCGAGCGCGATCAACGCGATGATCTACACGCGCGGCCACCCGGGCGACTACGACGAATGGGCGCAGCTCGGCGCGACGGGCTGGGGCTGGCAGGACGTGCTGCCGTATTTCCGGCGCGCGGAAGGCAACGAACGTGGCGCCGATGCGTGGCACGGCGCGGACGGCCCGCTGTCGGTGTCGGATCTGCGCTTTCGCAATCCGTTCTCCGAACGATTCATCCAGGCCGCGCATGCGGCCGGTTATCCGCTGAACGACGACTTCAACGGCGCGACGCAGGAAGGCGTCGGCTTCTATCAGGTCACGCACCGCGACGGCTCGCGCTGCAGCGTCGCGCGTGCGTATATCTACGGCCGCAACCGGCCGAACCTGCACGTGATCACCGATGCGACGGTGCTGCGCGTCACGTTCGACGGCAAGCGCGCGGCCGGCGTCGCGGTCGCGCGCAACGGGCGCGTCGAGACGCTCGACGCGCGCGCGGAAGTGATCCTGTCGGCCGGCGCGTTCAATTCGCCGCAACTGCTGATGTGCTCGGGAATCGGCCCGGCCGAGCAACTGCGCCGGCACGGAATCGCGGTCGTGCAGGATGCGCCGGACGTCGGCACGAACCTGATCGACCACATCGACTTCATCATCAACACGCGCGTGAATTCGTCGGAACTGGTCGGCGTGTGCCTGCGCGGGATCGCGAAGATGACGCCCGCGCTCGCGCGCTATTTCTCGAGCCGCACCGGGATGATGACGAGCAACGTCGCGGAGGCCGGCGGCTTCATCAAGAGCGATCCGTCGCTCGAGCGCCCCGACCTGCAGCTGCATTTCTGCACGGCGCTCGTGGACGACCACAACCGCAAGATGCACTGGGGCTTCGGCTATTCGCTGCACGTGTGTGCGCTGCGGCCGTTCAGCCGCGGCACGGTGACGCTCGCGACCGGCGATGCGCGTGACGCACCGCTGATCGATCCGCGCTTCTTCAGCGATTCGCGCGATCTCGACCTGCTCGTGCGGGGCACGCAGGCGATGCGCAGGATCCTGTCGCAGGCGCCGCTCGCGTCGCAGGGCGGGCGCGAGCTGTACACGCGGGCGGACCAGAGCGAAGCGGAGCTGCGCAAGACGATCGTCGAGCATGCCGACACGATCTACCACCCGGTCGGCACCTGCCGGATGGGGTCGGACGCGCACGCGGTCGTCGATCCGCAACTGCGCGTGCGCGGCGTCGAAGGATTGCGCGTGGTGGACGCGTCGGTGATGCCGACGCTGGTCGGCGGGAACACGAATGCGCCGTCGGTGATGATCGGCGAACGCGCGGCGGACTTCATCGTCGCGGCGCGCAAGGGCGGTGTGTCGCGCGGCGAGGCGGCTGCCGCGGTGCACGGCCGCTGAGCGGCGCGCGCACGCGGGCAGTCATGCTCAGGCAAACGTATCGACGAGGCCGGCGCGGCTCACGCTCGCGGCGACCGGTGCGGATTGCGCAGCGTCGACCGGTGCATCGACGGCTGACGATCCGCCGCTCCCGCGCCGCGACGACTGCCCGCCGGCGAAGGACGATTGCGGGTTCTGCTGCTGCGAAGCGAAGCCGCCGTCGCTGACGGTCGCGCTGCCCAGGCCGAGCCCGCCCGACTCCATCGCTTCGCGCAGCTTCGGCAGCGCGGCTTCGACCGCGTCGCGCACCTGCGCGTGCTGCGACACGAACAGCGCGTGCGCGTGATTGTCCGCGACACGCAGCACGACCTGCAGCGGCCCGAGATCGGGCGGGTTGAGCGTCAGCTCGGCGCTCTGCTGGTGCGCATTCGACAGGAACACGACCTTCTGGCTCAGCGCGTCCGTCCAGTCCGGGGTGCCGACGTGCGGGGCGAGCACGTGCGCGTTCGCCGCGGCGATCGCGCCCGCGGCCGGCGACAACTGCAGGTTCGCCTGTGTCGCGGCGGCCGCCGTTGCACCGGCCGCGAGCGTCGCGCTGGCGGCCGGATCCGTCGCGTCGCCGGCTGCCGCGAGCGCGTGTTGCTCGCCCGACTGCGCGTTCGCGTTGGCCTGCAGCGCCTGCGCGGTGGCCTGCGCCGGCGTTTGCTGGGTCGCGAGCGCCCCCTTCGCGTCGGCGAGGGTGCGGTCGAAGGTCGGGACCTTCGGTGTCAGCGGTGCGGTGGCGCCGGCCGATGCGGTCGATGCCTGTGCCGACGCGGTTGCGCCGGCCGCGGGTATCGCGATCGCGCCGGAGCCGCCCGTCAGCCTGTCGAGCGCGGTCTGCAGCGCATCGCGGCCCGACGCGGTCGCGGCCGGCTGGGCGGCCGCGGCGGCGTCCGTGGCCGCGTGATCCGCCAGCGTGGCCGTGGCGTCGGGCTGGCCGGACACGGCCGCCTTTTGTGCCGCGGCGGCGGCGGCAGCCGGATCGACCGGCGCCGCGTTGTCCATGCGCGCCTGCAGTTGCGCCTGCACGGCCGCGGCGGCCGCGAGCGCGGCGGCGTCGGGGTTGGCGGCGGCGTTCGTGGTCGTATCGTCGGTTGCGTCGTCGTCATCGGTCGCGGACGGCTTCGTGCCGGCGGCCGGCTTCGACGAAGCCTGTTTCGTCGAAGCATCCGGCACGCCGGCATTCGACGAATCGCGACGCGTGACGACGCTTTGCTTCAGCGTCTGCGCGAACGGCACGGCGGCCGTGGCATCGTTGCCGGCGGCGGTGCCGGACGAGCCCGAGCCGCGGGCGGCCTGGATTGCGGTGCCGGCGGTGTCGAGCAGCGCGCCGAGCAGGGGCAGGGGAGGCATGACGTTCTCTCGTTCGAATGCGGTGGTCGGTTACGACGAACGGGCCGCGTCGGCCCGCATGCGCAGGATCTTCGCGGCGTGTTCGTCGGCATCGCGCTGCTCGCGCCGGGCTTCGCGCTTCGCTTCCTGCGCGACGCCGCGCGCCTGCAGGATTTCATACGAGCCGACGGTGCGTTTCTTCTGTTGCCAGTTCGGGCGTGCTTCGTCGATACGGACTTCGGCCGCGGCCAGCACGCTGCGCTGCTGCGCGATCGCGGCGTCGAGCGTGTCGATGAACGCCTGGAAATTGCGCCAGTTGCCGGCCGGCATCCCGTGCTGGGCGGATTGCGAGAAGCGCGCGTGATATTCGTCGCGGTAGCGCAGCAGCGCGTCGAGCTGCTCGGCGGCCGCGGTGCGGTCGCGCTGCGCGGTGCCGAGCTGCTTCGCGGCCGAGTCGAGGTCGTCCTGCGCGCGGTCGAGCAGCAACTGAAGGGGAAAGCCGTGAGCCATCTGGATCAGCCTCCGTAAGCGTCGAACAGTGCATCGAGCCCGGCGAGGCTCGACGCGAACGGCGCGCATTCGCGAAAGCCCTGCTGCAGGAACGCCTCGATGCGCGGATAGAGCGCGATCGCGCGGTCGAGCTGCGCGTCGCGGCCGGGCGCGTACGCGCCGACCGCGATCAGGTCGCGATTGCGCTGGTAGCGCGACAGCATCTGCTTGAACTGCCGGACGTGGTCGAGATGCGTTTCGTCGATCAGCGCGGTCATCGCGCGGCTGATCGACGCCTCGATGTCGATCGCCGGATAGTGGCCGGCCTCGGCAAGCGCACGCGACAGCACGACGTGGCCGTCGAGGATCGCGCGCGCCGAATCGGCGATCGGGTCCTGCTGGTCGTCGCCTTCGGTCAGCACCGTGTAGAACGCGGTGATCGAGCCGCCGCCCTCCGGCCCGTTGCCGGTGCGCTCGACGAGCGCCGGCAGCTTCGCGAACACCGACGGCGGGTAACCCTTGGTCGCGGGCGGCTCGCCGATCGCGAGCGCGATCTCGCGCTGCGCCATCGCGTAGCGCGTCAGCGAATCCATCAGCAGCAGCACGTGCTTGCCCTGGTCGCGGAAATACTCGGCGAGCGACGTCGCATAGGCCGCGCCCTGCATCCGCAGCAGCGGCGATACGTCGGCCGGCGCCGCGACGACGACCGAGCGTGCGAGCCCGTCCTCGCCGAGGATCTGTTCGATGAACTCCTTCACTTCGCGGCCGCGTTCGCCGATCAGCCCGATCACGATCACTTCCGCGCTCGTGTAGCGCGCCATCGTGCCGAGCAGCACCGACTTGCCGACGCCGGAGCCGGCGAACAGGCCCATCCGCTGGCCGCGGCCGACGGTGAGCAGCGCGTTGATCGCACGCACGCCGACGTCGAGCACGTGGTGGATCGGTTCGCGCTCGAGCGGGTTGATCGACGGCGCCGACAGCGGCGCGTCGACCTTCGACGCGAGCGGGCCGAGGCCGTCGAGCGGGCGGCCCGACGCGTCGACGACGCGCCCGAGCATCTCCCAGCCGACCGGCAAACGCTTCGCGCCCGCGAGCGGATCGGCCACCGGCGCGGTTTCGCGGGGCCAGACGCGCGCACCGGGCAGCACGCCGGCGACGTCGGTGGTCGGCATCAGGAACAGGCGGTCGCCGGCGAAGCCGACGACTTCCGCTTCCGCGTGCGGCAGCGTGCTGCCGGGCGGCAGTTCGATCGTGCATTCGGCGCCGACCGACAGGCGCAGCCCGATCGCCTCGAGCACGAGGCCGGCCGCGCGCGTCAGGCGACCGCACGGGCGCAGCGGCAGCGCGCGGTGGCTGCGCGCGGCGAGGCCGTTCAGGTGCGTGCGCCAGTGCGCGAGATGCGGGTTGTGCGGCGCGCGCGGCGCGTGCCCGGCGGGCGGCGTGGCGCCGGAAGCGTCGGCCGCTGCGGCGGCGCCGTGCGGGTGTGCGTCATGAGTGTCGTGTGCGGCGTCGGGGCCGAACGACGCGAGCGCGAGCTCGCGTTCGAGCGGCGTCAGGCCGTCGTGCGCGAGCGCTTCGGGCGGCCGCGTCACCACGTGCTCACCTTGCCGATCGCGGCGGCGACGCGCTGCCAGCGCGTGGGCAGCGTCGCGTCGACCTCGCCGGTCGCGGCGTGCGCGCGGCAGCCGCCGCGCTCGATCGACGCGTCGGTGCGCACGTTCCAGCCGAGCGCATCGAGATCGTCCTGCAGATAGGCTTCGACGACGGGCAGGTCGGCCGGATTCACCGCGAGATGCGGCGCGCCGGACAGCGCTGGTTCGGCCGCGAGCACGTCGCGCACGGCCGCGACGAGCGCGGCCGGGTCGTGCTTCACGTGCTGGCGCACGACCTGTTGCGCGATGTCGAGCGCGAGCTGCGCGATGTCGGCGGCCAGATCGTGCTCGACGCTCGATACGGCCTCGCGGAACGACGCGGCGAGCGCCGCGAGCTGCGCGGCCTGTTCGCGCGCGTCGGCCTGGCCGGCTTCGAACCCCTGTGCGCGGCCCTGCTCGAAACCGGCCTGGTAGCCGAGCGCCTGGCCTTCGACGTGGCCGGCCGCATGGCCTTCGGCGTGCGCGGCGTCGCGCACGCGCTGCAGGTCCTCGGCGAGCGCGGCGGCGGC
>NZ_LDUL01000031.1:0-9325 GCF_001043615.1 Burkholderia sp. LK4 | reverse complement strand
CACACGACGACCACTTCGCCTTTCTTGACCTCGGTCGTGCAGTCGGTGAGGACCTGAAACTGGCCGTACCACTTCGAAACGTTCTTGATGGAAATCATCTTGTGACCTTTTTCTGGAGACCCTTGACGAGAGCAGACGCCAACGAGCAAATCACGAAATAGCATGCGCCGGCGAACAGGACCATCTCGACGGTCGTGCCGTCGCGATCGCCGACGTTGGCGGCCGTGCGGAAGAAGTCCGCGAGGCTGATCACGTATACGAGCGACGTATCCTGGAACAGGACGATCGCCTGCGTGAGCAGCAGCGGCACCATCGCGCGGAACGCCTGCGGCAGGATCACGAGGCGCATCGCCTGCGCGTAGTTCATGCCGAGCGCGAACGCGGCGTTCACCTGCCCGCGAGGCACCGCCTGGATACCGGCGCGGATGATCTCGGAATAATACGCGGCTTCGAACAGCGAGAACGCGACCATCGCCGATGCAAGCCGGATGTCGATCGTCGGCGACAGCCCGAGCACGCCCTGCAGCACCTGCGGCACGATCAGGAAGAACCACAGCAGCACCATCACGAGCGGGATCGAGCGGAACACCGTCACGTACGCCTTCGCGAACCACGCGAGCGGCTTCACGCCGGACAGCCGCAGCAGCGCCAACAGCGTGCCCCAGACGATGCCGACAACGATCGCGATCAGCGTGATCTTGAACGTGACGATCGCGCCCGTCCACAGCGTCGGTATCGCGCCGGGAATACTACTCCAGTCGAACTGATGCATCACTTGCCTCCGATATAGCCGGGCAGCCGCGTGCGGCCTTCGATCCAGCGCATGAACGCCATCACGACGAGGTTGATGATCACGTAGGCGAGCGTCACCGCGATGAAGGATTCATACGTCTGCGCGGTGTAGTCGACGAGCTGGCGCGCTTGCGCGGACAGGTCGAGCAGGCCGATCGTCGACGCGACCGCGGAGTTCTTGAAGATGTTCAGGAATTCCGACGTGAGCGGCGGCACGATGATCCGGTACGCAACGGGCAGCAGCACGTAGCGGTACGTCTGCCATTGCGTGAAGCCCATCGCGAGGCCGGCGGCGCGCTGGCCCTTCGGCAGCGCGTTGATCCCCGAGCGCACCTGTTCGCATACACGCGCGCCCGTGAACAGGCCGAGACAGATGATCGACGCGGTGAAGAACTGCGTGGTGGGCGGCAACTGCTTGATCCAGGTGCCGATCGACGCGGGCAGCAGCTCGGGTATCACGAGATACCAGACGAAGAACTGCACGATCAGCGGAATGTTCCGGAAGATCGACACGTACACGGTGCCGATCGCGGACAGCCATTTGTTCGGCACGGTGCGCAACACGCCGAACAGCGATCCGACGATCAGCGCGATGACCCAGGCGACGAGCGACACTTCGATCGTCACCCAGAAGCCGGACATCAGCCATCCGAAATAAGTCGTCGGCTCGCCGGTCGACACGGGGCTCAGGAAGATGCCCCAGTTCCAGTGGTAAGACATGGGCAAGACTCCAGCAAAAAGAGAAGGAAGAAGCGTGGCCTCTTCCGTCTCATTAGCGTCATTTCTGCATCAACGGCCGTGCGGTCAGTCGAGCGCCTTGTCGTTCGGGTTCGCGTACAGCTTCTTCATCGAATCGGACAGCGGGAAGTTCAGGTTCAGCCCCTTCGGCGGGATCGGGTTCTCGAACCACTTCGCGTAGATCTTCGCGGCTTCACCCGACTTCTCGACTTGCGAGATCGCGTCGTCGACGACCTTCTTGAAGTCCGTATCGCCCTTGCGCATCATGCAGCCGTACGCTTCTTCCGATTGCGGCGTGCCGACGATCACCCACTCGCCCGGCTGCTTCGCCTTCGCGCGCTCGCCCGCGAGCAGCGCGTCGTCCATCATGAACGCGACCGCGCGGCCCGATTCCAGCGTGTTGAAGGAATCGCCGTGATCCTTCGCGCTGATGATGTTCATGCCGAGCTGCTTGTCGTTGTTCATCTTGCGCAGCAGGCGCTCCGACGTCGTGCCGGCAGTCGTCACGACCGTCTTGCCCTTCAGGTCGGCGAAATCCTTGACGCCCGAATCCTTCTTCGTCATCAGGCGCGTGCCGATCACGAAGATCGTGTCGGAGAACGCAGCCTGCTGCTGGCGCTCGGTGTTGTTGGTCGTCGAGCCGCACTCGATGTCCACCGTGCCGTTCTGCACGAGCGGGATGCGGTTCTGCGACGTGACCGGGATGTTCTTCACCTGCAGGTTCGGCAGGTTCAGCTTCTTCTTCACCGCGTCGACCACCTTCAGCTGGAATTCGCGCGAATAGCCGACCACCTGCTGGTTCTGGTCGTAGTAGGAGAACGGAATCGACGATTCGCGATGGCCCAGCGCGATCACGCCCGTGTCCTTGATCTTCTTCAGCGTGCCCGTCTCCTGAGCATGCGCGCCGCTTGCGAACGCGCAAAGCGCCGCGACCATCAGGACTGCCTTTTGGTATTTCATTTTGGTCATCTCCTTGGCTAAAACCCGCGCCAGTGTATCAAAGTAATATTTTTGAAAGTACTGTTGTTTACCGCACGTCGCAGCGCCCCTGGCAAAGCCTTCCTCCCGGCTCCAGGCGCCCCGAATGCGCGCGCGGGCGATGCCGGATTCGGCACCGCCCGCGAGGGTTCATATCCGCAACCGGGTGGATTGCGTCATGAATGGATCATAGTCAGTGATCAGGGGTAGAGGCCACGCATTTCGCGCGCCATCAGGATGCGCTTGCACGCCACGATGAACGCCGCCGTACGCACCGAAACCTTGTGCTCTTCCGCGACCGCCCATACGCCGGAGAACGCTTCGCGCATCACGCGCTCGAGACGGTGGTTGATCTCGTCTTCCGTCCAGAAGAAGCTCGAGAAATCCTGCACCCACTCGAAGTACGACACGGTCACGCCGCCCGCGTTCGCGATCACGTCCGGGATCACGAGCACGCCGTTCGCGGTCAGGATGTCGTCCGCCGCCGTCGTCGTCGGGCCGTTCGCGCCTTCGACGATGATCTTCGTGCGGATCTTCGCTGCGTTCTTCTCGGTGATCTGGTTTTCCAGTGCCGCCGGGATCAGGATGTCGGTTTCGACGGTCCAGAACTCGTCGTTCGGCATCGGCTCCGCGCCTTCGAAGCCCGCGACGCCGCCCGTGCGGGCAACGTGGTCGAGCAGCTTGTTCGAATCGAGGCCGGCCGGCTGGTAGATCGTGCCCGTGTGATCCTGCACCGCGATCACCTTCGAACCCGCTTCCTGGAACAGCTTCGCCGCGATGCCGCCGACGTTGCCGAAGCCCTGCACCGCGATGCGCGCGCCTTCGATTTCCAGGCCCTTCTTCTTCGCCGCTTCGGAGCCGACGACGAACACGCCGCGGCCCGTTGCTTCCTTGCGGCCGAGCGAACCGCCGAGCGCGATCGGCTTGCCGGTCACGACGCCGGTCGACGTCTGGCCCTGGTTCATCGAGTACGTGTCCATCATCCACGCCATCACCTGTTCGTTGGTGTTGACGTCCGGTGCCGGAATGTCGGTGTTCGGGCCGATGATGATGCCGATTTCGCTGGTGTAGCGGCGCGTGACGCGCTCGAGCTCACCACGCGACAGCTTGCGCGGGTCGACGCGGATGCCGCCCTTCGCGCCGCCGTACGGCACGTTCACTGCTGCGTTCTTCACGGACATCCATGCCGACAGCGCCATCACTTCCGACAGCGTCACGTCCTGGTGGTAGCGCACGCCGCCCTTGCCCGGGCCGCGCGACACGTTGTGCTGCACGCGATAGCCTTCGAAGTGCGCGACGGTACCGTTGTCGAGCTCGATGGGGCAGTCGACGATCAGGATACGCTTCGGACGCTTCAGCGTTTCGAGCCAGCGCGACAGCGAGCCGAGGTACGGCGCGACGCGATCGACCTGCTGAAGGTAGTTGCCCCACGGGCCGAGATCGTCGGCGTGCAGGTAGGACGGGATGGACTGCTGTTGCGAAGACATGGATGCTCCAACGTTCAACGAAGTGCGCACATTGTCGAAAAACCCGTTTTTTTTATCCAATGCCGTTTGCTTATTCGATTATGCGTTTCTTGCATGATCGCGATTTTTCGCAAATCCGCGGTCGATTTGCGCAAGAACGCCCGCGATCGGCCGTGCATCGCGTGCCTGAAAAATCGTGTTGCGCGGGCGCGGGCCGGCGGCCGGGCAAGGTGCCCGACAGGCACCGCAGGCCCGACGTCAGCCGGCCGGGCCGGACGATCGACGGTTAACCGCCCACGGTTAACCCGCGGATTCGCGCAGTTCGTCGCGCACGACGTCCCACAGCGCACGCACGAGCTTCTGTCGTGGATCGTCGCCCTGCAGCGCGAGCTTGTCGCAGTACAGCCGGATCTCCATCGTCAGCGTGAACGGATGCGCGCCGCCGCGCACCGACCGGTCGAGCCGGATCAGGCGACCGCCCGCCACCGCATCCTCGACCGCGCTGTGCGGCAGGAACGCGATGCCGTGGCCCGCGAGCGCCATCGCCTTCAACCCTTCGGCCATGTCGGTTTCATAGACGCGATCGAGGAACAGCGGCGTCGACGCATTCGCGACGATGACCTCCGTCATCCGGCCGAGATACGCGTTCGGCGTATATGACAGGTACGGCACGCGCGCATCGGCCGTGCCGGGCAGCGTATAGCGCGGCCGCCCCGCGCGGCCCGGCGCCGAGAACGGGCTGATCGGCTCGCTGCCGAGGATCAGCATGTCGTAGCGCGCCGGGTCGAGCGCGACGGGGTGGCTCGGGTGGTGGTAGCCCATCACGAGATCGCAGCCGCCCTCGACGAGCGACAGCACCGCGTCGTGCACGTTCAGCGCGCGCAGCCGCGTGTGGACCTGGCCCATCTTCGCCTCGATCCGCTGCAGCCAGCGCGGGAAATACGTGAGCGACAACGTGTGCGGCACCGCGAACTCGATCGTCGGCACCGGCGCGCCGACGTGGCCGCGCAGCAGCGTGCGCGCCTCGTGCGCCTGCGACAGCATCGTCAGCGCCTGCTCGTAGAAGATCTGCCCGGCCTTCGTCAGCCGCGTCGGATAGACCGAACGATCGATCAGTTCGGTCGCGAGCCATGCCTCGAGCGCCTGGATGCGCCGCGAAAACGCCGGCTGCGACACGTGCCGCAGCTCGGCGGACCGGCTAAAGCTGCGCGTTTCCGCGAGCGAAACGAAGTCTTCGAGCCATTTCAGTTCCATGCAGGCGGGCGCGGCGGGCGGCGGTCGGGAAGAAGCCTGCATTCTACCGGCGGGCGGCCCCGGCCGGCTGCCGCGCAAGCGGCCCGGCGCGCGGCCGGATGCGAGCGCCGGCATGGCGTCGGCGCGCGGCGGCGGCGGCTCGCCGGGCGCGGCCGGAATCGTCCCGCGCCGATGGTAAAATGCCGGATTCTCCCTCCTCGCTCGACCCGGCCCTCAAAGCCCGCCCGATCATGTCCGACACTCGTCCCGATACGCTTTTCGCCCTCACCGCGCTCTCGCCCATCGACGGCCGCTACGCCAGCAAGACTGAAGCGCTGCGCGACTGGCTCTCCGAAGCCGCCTTCATGCGCCACCGTGTCACCGTCGAGGTGCACTGGCTGATCGCGCTGTCGCGCGCCGGCTTCGCGGAAGTCCCGCGCTTCTCGGAAGCTTCCGAGCAGTTCCTGCTGCAGCTCGCCGAGCGCTTCACCGCCCACGACGCCGCGCGCATCAAGGAAATCGAGCGCGTGACGAACCACGACGTGAAGGCCGTCGAATACTGGCTGAAGGAATCGGTGAAGGGCCAGGAAGAACTCGAGAAGGCCAGCGAATTCATCCACTTCGCGTGCACGTCCGAGGACATCAACAACACGTCGCACGGGATGATGCTCGCCGGTGCGCGCACGCACGTGATCGTGCCGGCGCTGCGCACGGTCCACCAGCGCCTCGTCGCGCTCGCGCACGCACTGGCCGACCAGCCGATGCTGTCGCGTACGCACGGCCAGCCGGCCAGCCCGACGACGCTCGGCAAGGAGCTCGCGAACGTCGCGGCCCGTCTCGACCGCGCGATCGCTCGCATCGAGAAGGTCGAGATCCTCGGCAAGATGAACGGCGCGGTCGGCAACTTCAACGCGCACCTGTCCGCGTATCCGGAATTCGACTGGGAAGCGTTCTCGCGCGACGTGATCGAGAACCGCCTGAAGCTCACGTTCAACCCGTACACGATCCAGATCGAGCCGCACGACTACATGGCCGAGCTGTTCGACGCGGTCGCACGCGCGAACACGATCCTGCTCGACCTCGACCGCGACGTGTGGGGCTACATCTCGGTCGGCTACTTCAAGCAGAAGACGAAGGCCGGCGAGATCGGCTCGTCGACGATGCCGCACAAGGTCAACCCGATCGACTTCGAGAACTCGGAAGGCAACCTCGGCCTCGCGAACGCGACGCTGCGCCACCTCGCCGACAAGCTGCCGGTGTCGCGCTGGCAGCGCGACCTGACCGACTCGACGGTGCTGCGCAACATGGGCGTCGCGCTCGGCTACTCGCTGCTCGCATACGACTCGCTGATCCGCGGCCTCGACAAGCTCGAAGTGAACCCGCAGCGCCTGAACGAAGATCTCGACAACTGCTGGGAAGTGCTCGCCGAGCCGGTGCAGACGGTGATGCGCCGCTACGGCATCGAGAACCCGTACGAGCAGCTGAAGGAACTGACGCGCGGCAAGGGCATCACGCGCGAAGCGCTGCAGGAATTCGTCGGCACGCTCGCGATCCCGCAGGATGCGAAGGATCGCCTGCTCGCGATGACGCCTGCGTCGTACATCGGCAAGGCCGTCGAACTCGCGAAGCGGATCGCGTAAGCGCCCGTCTCCGTACGTAAAAAAGCCCGATGCGAGCAATCGCATCGGGCTTTTTCATTGCGTGCCGCGTCCGCTCAGAACGAAATCATCCGCCCCGGATTGAGCGCGCTCATCACGCTCATCGCCGCCTTCGCCGCCGGAATCGCGATCGGCGACAACTGGCGTCCAAGCGGAATCGCGCGATGGTCGATGCCGGTCAGCATCGAGAAATCGTCGTTGCGTCCGACGAAATCGTCGCAGATCGCCTTGCCGATCCGCACCGTCTGCGCGACGCCGTGGCCGCTCCAGCCCTGCACCATGTACATCGGCATGCGGCCGTCGGTCTTGCGGCTGTCGGTCGCGCCGTTCAGCGTGAAGTCGCTGACGCCGCTCCAGCAGTAATCGAGCGCGAACTGGCCGTCGACCTGCGGGAACACCGTGTTCAGCCGCGTCAGCAGATACGCGTTGACGTCGGGCTGCGCCCAGCACGTACCGGTGCCCTGCCCGCCGAACAGCAGGCGGTTGCCGCGCACCGGCCGGTAGTAGTCGATCTGGAACTGCGTGTCGTACACGGGCATGCCGGCGGGCATCAGTGTCGCGACGTCGACGTCGAGCGGTGCCGTCACGCTAACATAGGTAAAGAACGGCACGGTCGTCGCGGCGCCGTCATCGAGCAGCCGGAACGTCGTGTTGTGCAGCGCGAGCACGACGCCCTTGCGGGCGGTGATCGTGCCGCCCGGCGTCGTCGCGACGATGCCCGCGGGCGTCTCGTCGAGCTCGACCACCTCGGCGCCTTCGTACAGCGTGCCGCCGTTAAGCCGGAAACCATGAACGAGCCCGCGCACCAGTGCGAGCGGATGGATCTGCCCGCCGATCGCATCGATCGCCGCGCCGTGGTACAGCCCCGAACGCACGTATTCGTCGTGCAGCTGATGGCGGCCGACGAGCGTCACGCCCGCGTCGCCGAGATGACGGCGCGCATCCGCGCCGTCCAGCAGCGCACTCATGTGGCCGGGGTGGACAGCGGCCGTGATGTGCCCGCGTTTGCGGTCGAGTTCGAGCGCGTAACGCGCACCGATCGTATCGATCAGGTCCATCGATTCAGCCGACGCGAAGCGCCACAGCCGCTTCGCGTCGTCGTGCGACAGGTGGTCGATCATGTCGGCCGCTTCCCAGCGCGCGAGGCCGGGCGTCAGTTGCCCACCGTTTCGACCCGATGCGGCCGAGCCGATGTGATGCTTGTCGACGAGGATCGTGTCGACGCCCGCTTCGGCGAGATGCAATGCGGCCGATGCGCCGAGCAGGCCCGCGCCGATCACGAGCACGTCGCATACCGCGTCGTGCGCGAGCGGCATGGTGTTTTCATGGCGCGACAGCGACGCCTCGTACCAGTTCGCCGGGCGCTCGCCGTCGTAGCGGGCCGGATCGCACCAGTTCCAGTTGTCTTTTTCGATGTTCAGTTGCGTTTGCTCGAAACGCGATTCACCCTGGATCAGGGGTTGGTTATTGAAAGTCATGATTGCACTTGCATGGTAGGGCCGCCTGTCGAAGAGCCTTCTGGCTTCGCGGGTGGGGCAGCCGGTTCCACATGGGTGTCAACGAGAAAAGGGGCGCGATGGCCCGTGTTGACGGCGGGCACGCTCGTGCCGCCTGGATCCCGGACTGTGCGAAAGCACGTATTGAAAGGTGCCGGGACACCCAATTTCTACACCGCAGAAATAATTCTACAGTGTAGAATCAGCTTTCGTCAAGTTTACAGCCGGTGCCGCACCGGCACGCCGGCCCGTATCGATGAAAGACAAACCCGCCCAGGGCCCGCGCGGCCTCGACAAGGATGCGATCGTCGCGGCCGCGCTCGCGCTGCTCGAAGATGTCGGCGAAGCCGCGTTCAGCGTGCGCAAGCTCGCGCAGTCGGTCGGCTGCGACCCGATGAGCGTGCTGTACCACTTCAAGTCGAAGGAAGGCCTGAGCCGCGCGATCGCGAACGCGCTGTCGCGCTCGCTCGTGCCGGTCGACGCCACGCTGCCGTGGCGCGAACGGCTGCGAGATCTCGCGCGCCAGTACCGCGCGCTCGCGCTGCGCTACCCGGCCGCGTTCGCACTGCTGCAGCGGCACATGAGTACCGGGCCGGCCGATCTCGCGCACATCGAGGCCGTGCATCGCGCGCTGGCCGACGCCGGCATCCCGCGCGCGGCGCTGCCATCGGTTTGCGTCGGCTGGTATGCGAGCGTGATCGGGCTTGCCGCGGCCGAAGCCGGCGGCCTCACGCGCGCCGCGAACGACGTCGAGCTCTCGGAAATGGCGGCGCTGTCGGACGCCGCGCATCCGCTCGTCAAGGCGGCCGCCCCGCTCTATGCGCAGCTCGATCCGGCAGCCGTGCACGACACGATGCTCGACGTGCTGCTCGACGGCATCGCGAAACAGGCGCCCGCCACCTGACCGGCCCGCCGGCCACCAACGCAAAAGGCGCCCCGAGGGGCTAATGCCGTTCAGTTAAGG
>NZ_LDUL01000030.1:0-204768 GCF_001043615.1 Burkholderia sp. LK4 | reverse complement strand
GTTGGCCGACGACAGGCCGGTCGACGTGGACGTCGACAATGACGTCACGGTGCTGTTGGTCGAACTCAAGCCCGTGGACAACGAGGTAATGCCGGTCGATGTCGACGTGGACAGCGACGAAATCGCGCTGTTGGCCGACGACAAGCCGGTCGACGTGGACGTCGACAACGAAGTCACCGAGCTGTTGGTCGAACTCAACCCCGTGGACAACGAGGTGATGCCGGTCGACGTCGAAGTGGACAGCGACGAGATCGAGCTATTGGCCGAGGACAACCCGGTCGACGTGGAGGTCGACAACGAAGTCACCGAGCTGTCGGTCGAACTCAACCCCGTCGACAACGAGCTAATGCCGGTCGACGTCGACGTGGACAACGAAGTGATCGCGCTATTGGCCGACGACACCCCCGTCGACAACGAACTGACGCTCGACGCGGTCGACGTCGACAGCGAATTGACCGCCTGGTTCGTCGCATCGAGCTGCGACCCGTTGATCGCGTCCGTGCTCGCCGAATTGATGCGCCCGGCCGCGACGTTGGTGATCTGGCGCTCGGTGCCCGCCGCACCGACGCTGACGACGCTGGTCGGGTTGGTGCCGTTGAAGTTGTAGGTGACGCCGCCAATCACCGCGCTCGCCGTCGGATTCGGCGCGGCCGTCGTCGACCCGGAGCCGAGCGCGACGTCGTTTGCATTGTTCGCCACGGCCGACGCGCCGAACGCCACCGCACCGGCTGCCGCTGCCGTCGACGTATTGCCGAGCGCGAGCGAGCCCGTGCCCTGCGCGATGTTCGAATTGCCGATCGCAACCGCGCCGTCGCCGTTCGCGGTGTTGTTCGAACCCATCGTGACCGCGCCGGTGCCGATCGCGGTGCTCGGGTCGCCGATCGCCACCGCGCCGTTGCCGCTGACCGTCTGCCCCAGGCCGAGCGCGACCGCCCCGACGCCGCTCAACACCTTCGAACTGTTGCCGCCTGCGATCGACCCCGCGCCTGCCGCGGCCGCGATCGAGTTGCTGTCGCCGATCGCCACGGTGGACGCCGCGGCCGCGACACTGTTGATGCCGATGGCCGTCGCATTCGTGGCCGACGCCGTCGCCCCCGAGCCCAGGGCCGTTGCCGAGATGCCGCTGCCGAGCGCGAGATTGCCGAGCGCGACCGCGAATTGCTGGGTCGCGGTCGACTGTACGCCTGCCGCAATCGAACTGACGCCCGATGCGTTCGCGCTCAAGCCGAGCGCCATCGCCTGATTGGCCGCGGCCGTCGTGGCTGAACCCAATGCAATCGAACTGGTGCCGAGCGACTGCGTGCCCGAGCCCGGTACGCCGGCCGTCCCGCCCCAGCCGATCGCGATCGACGTCGCGCCCTTCGCGCCGCTGTTGACACCCATCGCGATCGAGGAATTGCCGGTCGTCAACGCACCGCTGCCCACCGCCACGCCGGCTGCGCCGGAACTCGTCGACTGGTTGCCGAGCGCAATCGCGCCCTGATTGGTCGCCTGCGACGAATAACCGAGCGCAACGCCGCCGATGCCCGACGAAACCGCACCGAGTCCAAGCGCAACCGCATACTGACCCGATGCCGTTGCATTGTTCCCGAGGCCGACGGCGGACGTGCCGTTCGCGGTCGCGCCACTGCCTATCGCCACCGTGCCCGTCTGCGTCGCCTGCGCCGAATTACCGACGGCCACCGAATATGCGCCCGAACCGATCGCCTGCACGCCGAGCGCCGAACTGTTGACGCCGGTCGCCTGCGCGTTGATGCCGACGGCCGTCGACGCATCGGCCATCGCATGCGCGCCCGGACCCAGCGCCGTGGCGGAAACGCCTGCTGCCGTCGACAGGTTGCCCAGCGCGGTCGAGTTCTGCTGCGCGGCACTCGACCCGACGCCGATCGAGATCGACGTCACGCCGCCGGTCGCGGAACCGCCGTCCGGCGCGTATTGCGCGTGCGCCCCCGCATGGAACAACGCAAGATACGTGGACGCCATCAGCACGGCCAGCCGTCGCGGCGACGGCGCCGAAAGCAGGCCCGCGCGTCGCGCGGCGCCCTCGTTCGCCGCATGCTCGCGCGGGCCGCTCGCCGACGCGACACGCTTGCCGCGCGCACGGTCAAGCTCGGAAGCCGCGACCCAGGCCCCCAGTGCTTCGTTCCAGATCGACTTGAACGACTTGTTCATCTTGTGTTCCCTCGGTTCTCATGTGCTGGATGACGCGGCAGCAAACGCGACGGCAGGCGATGACGCACCGGTCTGCCTCCTCGTCCGTGCCGCGACGCTTCGCGCTTCACTTTGGATAGCTAACTAAACGATCGAACAACACTGCTCGGTAATCGCGATCGCGCGGGCGATCGCACGACTGCACGCCGCACGCGTGCCTCGGCACGCGGCGCGGCGGCATTCGCCGGTTATCGGTTCATCGAAGCCGATGTCGCGCGAAAGACGGCGGCGCGCGACCCCGCGCATCGCGAATCCGCGTGCGCGTGCCGTCGCGCCGAGCCGGCGGCGACCTCGAATTTCATGGGAAGGCGTCGTTCAGACGCCGGATGGACGGATGCCGCCCCGTACCTCGGGACGGCCCGTCACGATTCATTCAGGAGGAGGATGACGCCGAGTGGTCCCCGGGTTTGAAGCATGCGCACCCGGTTCGCTCGAACCGGTGCGTTGTCCTGCCATGCCTGTCGCATTCATGTTTTTCGTGCCCGCCTGATTCGAGAACGCGCTGCGCGATCGTGCCCGGACGGATCAGACCACCGGGCTGCGCACGCAACCGCTCACTCTCTCCGCCGGCAGTCAAACGCTTTTCCGGATTTCCGGAAATAGCGTCTGACTTGCCGAACGCCCCCGCATCGATTTAATCGGTCGAATTTTCTTGACGATTTTTCCGGTCGATGCGTCACACCCTGACCAACCTCACAATCTTTCCGCTTGTCTTTTATACGTACTCGTTCGGAAAATTATGAAATTTGTATTACCCTCGTGCCAATTTTCTTGTCCGTCGTCGCATTCTCACATCCTGAGAATTGCCATCATTCGATGTCACATTCGATATCGCGTCATCCGAATATGGCAGCGGCAGGAATCCTTGCAAAACCGTTCCCCTCGAAGAACCGATTCCAACCGCGCCGGGGCTAGTGTGCGGTCATCCATTCAAACGCATCTTTTCTCGAGCGGAAAAAAGCTTTTCCCGAGCGGACGGCATTCACATTCATACATTCACGCCCGAAATACGGTTTTCACCAAGATAAATCTTGACCACCCCGCAAAAAGACATTAATCAGGCGGGCGTCGATTCAGCGCATCCATTTCCCACTGAAACGCATCGTCTCTCGACACAACTCGCTCGAATTCATTCTGCGGGCCAATTCGATTCGGCAATCGATAAAATCCGGAAATAAAGACCGATATTAAAATGCAATTCGGCATGTTTTTCCACTCCGATTCCATTCGGCGGAGCGCCGGTGCCGAAATCGCGCAGCGCCCCGCCGGATATGCCCACACGGGCCGCACGGAATCCTCACAATCGGTACTGTTGTCGACATATAATTTTTCGCAACAATCGCGCTGAAAGCGAAGCTTTCAATCCGACCGACCACCCTTCCACCGCGTCCGCCACCATGTCATCCCGCTCGTCCAGCCCGGCGTCGCTTCGCTCCACGCCGGATCTCGCCGACGCCCATATTCTTGTCGTCGACGATCGCCCGAACGACCTGCGGCTCCTGACCGAAATCCTGCGTGCCGCGCGGTGCCGGATCAGCGTCGCGTTCGACGGGCTGCAGGCGTATCACCGCGCCCAGGCGATCGCACCCGACCTGATCCTGATGGATGTCCGCATGCCGCGCATGGACGGCTTCGCCGCGTGCCGGCTGCTGGCGTCGACGCCGTCGACGCAGTCCATCCCGGTCATCATCCTCACGGCCGCGGGCGATCTCGAGGATCGCATCGCGGGGCTCGAAACCGGCGCGATCGACTACATCGTCAAGCCGTTCGAGCCGACCGAAGTGCTGGCCCGGATCCGCAACCACCTGAAGCGCGCGCGGCGCAGCCAGCCGTTCGCGCACCTGCCCGAGATGCCCGACAACCCGGAGGCGGCCCTCGTGCGCGCGGCGGCCGAGGTCCTGCTGCGCGACCTGCGCCATCCTCCGGCGCTCGAGGATCTCGCCCGGCAGGTCGGCACCCACGAAAAGCGGCTGTCGCGCGTGTTCCGCGACCAGCTCGGCCAGACCGTGTTCGAGTACCTGCGCGACACGCGCCTGCGCGCCGCGATGCATTTCCTCGCGGAGACGTCGATGGGAATCGGCGACATCGCCGAGGAAATCGGCTTTTCCACGCCCGGCAATTTCGCGACGGCGTTCCGCGAACGCTTCGGCATCACGCCGTCCGACTGGCGGCGCCAGCGCCATGCGGTCAGCGCGCCGCCCACACCCGGCGGGCATCATCCCGATGTGTAGTCGCAGCGCGGCGTGGGCAGCCGGATGGCGCGCGGTGCTGCTGCTTCTGATCGCACTGGCCGTCACCTGCGCGACGGCCCGCGCGGCAGCGACGCCGAACCCCGCGCAACTGGAAGCCGTGTCGGTGTTCGAGGACACGAGCACGACGATGACCGCCGCACAGGTCGCGGCGCGCGTTGCCGATCGTCCGCACGATGCGGCCACGACGACCGCGCCCTCGTTCAACATCGCGTTTTCGCGGTCGGCATGGTGGGTCAGCGCGACGCTGACCAACCGCGACAGCGCCGCCCGGCCGCTGGTGCTGGCGATTCGCGACGCGCGCGTCGACCATGCCGACTTCTATGTCGGCCGGAACGGCCGGTGGACGCTCGACAGCCGCTTCCCGGCCGCCGACGCCGGCGGCGATGCGGCTGGGGCCCCGTCGCGCTACCCGGCACTCGACGTCACGCTGCCCGCCGGCGCAAGCATCCCCGTGCTGATCCGCGTCACGTCGCGCAAGGAGATGCGGCTCGCGCCGGCGGCATTCACCCGCGCGGCATGGGATGCGCTGGAACGGCGCGCGACGATGTGGGACTTCGGTTTCTTCGGCGGGCTGCTCGCGCTCGTGTGGTGCGCGCTGCTGATCGGGTTCTTTTCGCGCAGCGGCGTGTTCTACGTACTGGCCGGGCTTGCGCTGGGCACGACGCTGTTCGAGGCGGCCTACCGCGGTTATACGGCGATGGCGCTGCCGCCCGCGCTGCGCGAGTGGTCGGCACGCGGCGAAATCATCTTCGTGTACCTTGCGATCGCCTGCTTCATCGTCTTCATCCTGACGGTCGCCCGGCGCGAGCAGGCCAGGCTGCCGTTGCGCGCGGTCTACATGGCATTCCTCGCGCTCGAGTTCGTCGGCGTGGCCGGCGCCGCTTTCGGCGACCTGCTGACCTTCACGTGGTTCTGCCTGCGGCTGAACGCGGCGCTGGGGATCGTCAACATCAGCCTCGCGCTGTGGCTCGCCATCCGCCGCACGCCGACCGGCCGCGTGATGCTGATCGCGATCGCGTTCGCCACCTTCAACATGCTGATCCGCGTGCTCGACGGCATCGACGCGTTGCCGCCGGTGCTGTCCTGGCTCAAGTCCGACATCTATCCGAACCCCGTCATCGCGATCGTCGGGCTTGCCACACACCTGCTGGTGCTGGCCGCGTGGATTCATCACGTGGGCCGCCAGCGCACCGAAGCACGCAAGCGGCTCGAACACTGGCAGCTCACCGAACAGGATCGCCTGCGCGACGAAGTAGCACGACGCACGCTCGCGCTCAACGACGCGCTCCAGCAGGTCACGACGCACATGCAGCAGAAGATCGAGACGCTCGGCTACGTCAGCCACGACCTGCGCGCGCCGCTGTCGACGATCAACGGCTACGCGAAGCTGCTGCTGCAAGGCGCGACGCGCGGCCAGGCGCGGCTGATCCGCTCGATCGACCGCAGCATCCGCTACCAGCTCACGCTGATCGACGAACTCCTTGCGTTCACGAAAGCCGAGCTGCAGCCGCTCGGCGTGTCGCCGGACACGACCGACCTGCCCGGCCTGCTCGACGACATCGGCCACTATGCGCTCGCGCTGTGCGCGCAGCAGGACAACCGGTTCGTGTACCGGCCGGCCAGCCCGCTGCCGCGCACGATGTCGATCGACGGGATGCGGCTGCAGCAGGTGCTGCTGAACCTGCTGTCCAACGCATCGAAGTTCACGCGCGACGGCACGGTCACGCTGTCGGTGCATGCGTCGCGCGAAGGCGACGCATGGCGCCTGCTGTTCGAGGTCGCCGATACGGGCATCGGCATCGACATCAGCGGCACCCGCGACATCTTTCGCGCGTACCAGCAGGTGCAGGCCGTCAACGGCGGCACCGGGCTCGGCCTGTTCATCGCGCAGCGCATCGTCGGCGCGATGGGCGGCGAACTGGCCGTCGCGAGCCAGCCCGGCGTCGGCACGTCGTTCTCGTTCGCGATCGTCGCGCCGGCCGTCGGGCACGTGCTCGTGCCGGCATCGGAGCTCGTGCGGCGGTTTCATGCGGCGGACGAGGTCGTGCCGGGCGGCACCGCGCCCGCGATGGGCTGCCCGCCCGACGATGCACTCGACGCGCTGATCCGGCTCGCCGGCAACGGGCAGCTCACCGATATCGAGGAATGGCTCGGCCAGTACGCGGACGAACAGGATTACGCGGCCTTCGTGCGGGAGGTGCGCGAGCATCTCGATACGCTGGACCTGCATGCGATCGAGAAGCTGGCCGGTACGCTGAAACGTGCGCGCCACGCGGCGGCGACGGATGACGCGGAGACGGACGCGGCCGGGCCGGCCTGATCGCGCGGGCGGGACACCGCCGGCACCGCGTCAGGCCCGCGTTCCGGGTTCCGCCGCACCGAACGTCGAGCCCGCGACGCGATCGCTTCGCCAGCCGTCCCCCCGCTCGCGCTTGCCGATACGCGCCCCGTCGAGCACCCGGCACGCATACGTTTGCGCGCCGCGCCGCACCCACTTGCGTTGCATCCAGGCCTCGATTTCCGCGGCGACCTGCCGTTAACCCGGGTTTCAGCGCAGCCCGGTTCATCGCGCCGGGCCTCCCCTGCGAGCGCCAGCATGTCCGCATCCACCTCCATCGAGAAAATCGCCGACTGGGCGGGACGAAACCATCTTGTCGTCGGCGCGCTGGGCACACTGATGTCGTTCGCGGCGATCGGCATCAGCGCGGCCACGCTCTGGGCCACGAGAAGCGAAGTCGTCGAGCACGCGCACGAAACCTCGCGCAACGTCGCCGCCGTGCTGGTCAGCGAGATCGCGCGGACCGTCGAAACGTCCAACAACGCGCTGATCGCACTCTCCGCCGATCTCGGCAAGCCGGCGGTGCGACGCATGGATGCCGGGCTGCGGCACGACCTGCTGTTCCAGCGCGCGGCCGCGCAATACGTGACGGGGATGGGCGTGACGGACCGCGAAGGCCAGCTGATCGACGCGTGCTGCGGCCCGTCCCATCACTGGAACTTCGCCGATCGCGACTATTTCAAGGTCCATCGCGACTCGCCGAACGTCGGCCTTTACGTGTCGGAGGCCTATCGTGCGCGCTCGCGCGGCGGCACGGAATCGATCGCGCTCTCCCGGCGCATCGAACGGCCGGACCACACGTTCAACGGCATCGCGGTGGTCGCGATCGACCTCGCCTATTTCGATCAGCTGCTGTCCCGGCTGGACGTCGGGCCGCACGGCATCAGCGCGATCGTGCGCGCGGACGGCACCATCCTCGCCCGCAACCCGTCGCTGAACGATCACCAGATGATCCGCCTGCGCCGCTCGAAAGCCTTCGATCGCATGCTGAACCAGGATTCGGGCTTTTATGCGGCGTATTCGCGCATCGACGGAACGCTGCGGCTCTATACGTTCCAGCGGGTGCCCGGCACGCCGCTGATCGCCGTCGTCGCGCCGGCCGAAGCCGACGTGCTGGCCGGTTTCATCCGGATGTCGTGGTCGGTCGGCGTGTCGGCGTCGCTCCTGTGCGCACTCTTCTGCGCGGTCGTCTGGCTGCTCGCGTTCGCGTTGCGGGACAACCTTCGCAAGCAGACGCTGCTCACCGACCTCACGCGCACCGATCCGCTGACCGGCCTGCACAACCGCCGCGCGCTCGACGTCGCGCTGGCCGACGAATGGGACCGGCTCCAGCGCGGCCACGACGGCAGCCTGTCGGTGCTGTTCATCGATGCCGACCACTTCAAGCAATACAACGACCGATACGGGCATGCACGCGGCGACACGGCGCTCCGGTTCCTCGCCGCATGCATCCGTGCCCATACGCAGCGGCGCGGCGACTTCGCCGCGCGTTACGGCGGCGAAGAGTTCGTCGCGGTGCTGCCCGACACCGACGAACGCGGCGCCGCGAAGGTCGCGGAGGCGATTCGCCGCGAGGTCGAACGCAACCGGCTCGACGGGTTTGCGGAACCCGTTCCGCCGTTCACCGTCAGCATCGGCTGCGCGACCGGCCATCGCGCACGCCCCGCCTCCGTGCACGCGCTGTCGCATCAGGCGGACATGGCGCTGTACCGTGCGAAGCGGGAAGGCAGAAACCGGGTGTGTTGCGCGGAAACGGAGCCGCTCGCGCGCTCGGCATGACGGCCATGGGGCGAGTCGAGGTTGCGGGCTGCGGGTTGCATACAAACGATTGCCACCGGCCACTGTCACGTCACGTGTCGTGGCGGCAACAGGGATCGTCATTCGATAACGAAGCCGCCGGACTTTCCATCCACACGCATGGCCGGCGCGTAGCGGCACGCCGCCAAATATCCGTCTCGGGCGCGAAAAAAAGGCATCCGCGATGTTCAGTATCGGGAATTAACCATATAGTGGGAATTTTCTCGAACGGAGTACGGCGCGCAACAAATCCTTAACGGCCGCGTAACGAATCGTCACCACAATTCGCCATCTTTGACCATCAGGATGGAGTCTTGCATGTTTGCGTCACGAAGCCGTTTCCCGCTGCATGTCGCCGCGCTGTCGAGTGCGATCGTTCTCGCCGCGTGCGGCGGCGGCGACGATGTCGCCTCGACCACCCCGACCAGCGCGGCCATGCCGGCGCCGCCGGCCGACCCCGGTTTCGTCGACAGCGCGCCGGTTCCGAGCGTGCCCGCCTTCGTCGACAACGTCGCGACCAACCAGCGCGGCGACGCGCGTTACGCCACGCTGTCGACGAACGCCGCGGTACGCGTGGTCAGCCGCTTCCTCGACCTGTGGCAGCCGGCGACGATGCTCGTCGATGCGGGCGTGAGCGCGCCGGCCAACGGCGCGTTTCCGGCCATTTCGCCGTCGGCCTGCACGGGGCTGCCCGGCAACGGCACGCCGTGCGGCACGATCCTGAACGACGCGGTCCTGCAGGCGAACGTGCAATACGTGGTCAACGCGACGACCGCACGCACGCCGCAGCAAGCCGACGCCGCGTACTACGACGACCGGCGCGGCAAGGGCTACAGCGTGACCGACGGCATGGGGCCGCTCACCTCGGCATGGCGCACCGCCGCGCAGCAGACGACCAGCATCACCAGCGTGCCGGCCGACGCGACGACCGTCCTGTACACCGACACGGGCAACAACGTGGGTGTGGGCGGCAGCGCGAACGCGAGCTTCGGGAAGGTCGTCGACCTGCTCAACGAGATGGGCAACAACGCGTCGACCGAACCCGCGAAACGCTTTTACAAGTATGCGCGGCCGTACCGCTGGAGCACGAGCGTCGTCGTCGCCCCCACGCTCGTGCCGGCGGAAAGCACGACGCCCGCGACCGACGGCGGGTTCATCAGCGGCCACCAGGCGGAAGCGATGCGCGACGCCGTGACGATGGCGTGGCTCGTGCCGGAGCGCTACCAGGAAATGGTCAGCCGCGGCCTCGAACTCGGCGAGAACCGCATCCTCGCCGGCATGCACTCGCCGCTCGACGTGATCGGCGGACGCATGCTCGCGCTGGCGATCAGCGCGGCCAATCTCGCGGCCTACGCGAACGACGCGCAGGCCGCCTACGGGCAGGCGCACCAGACGCTGCAGCAGCTCACCGGCACGACCGATTCGACGTTCCCGGCATTCGCGCGCTCGGGCACGACGGCGACCGACCGCTTCGCCGATTACGCGACGAACAAGGCGGCCTTCGCGCGCCGCATGACCTACGGCTTCGGCGCGCTCGACGCGACCGGTGCGCCGCCGGTCGTGCCGAAGGGGGCGGAGATCCTGCTGCAGACGCGTTTCCCGTACCTGGGTGGGGATCAGCGGCGCGTCGTGCTGAAGACCACCGAGCTGCCGTCCGGCTACCCGGTGATGGACGACGCGGAAGGCTGGGGCCGGCTGAATCTGTTCGCCGCCGCCGACGGTTACGGCGCATTCAACGGCAACGTGATCGTCGCGATGGATGCGTCGAAGGGCGCCCTCAACGCCGCCGACCTGTGGCGCAACGACATCGCGGGCGCCGGCAAGCTGACGCTGCAAGGCAGCGGCGCGCTGACGCTGGCGGGCAACAACAGCTATACGGGCGGCACGCAGGTCAGCGGCGGCACGCTCGCCGCGGCGTCCGCGACGGCGTTCGGCAACGGCGACGTGTATGTCGGCGCCGGCGGCGGCATCCGGATCGCGGCGGGTGCGCCCGTCACGATCGCGACGCGCTATACGCAGCTCGACAACACGACGCTTGAACTCGACATCGACGGCAACGGCGGCGGCCGCCTGCGCGTGGGCGGCGCGTTCACCGTCGCGGGCGGCACGCTGCACGTGAAGTTCGTGAACGGTTATGCGCCGAAGGCCGGCGACACCATCGCACTGATCGACGCGGCAGCGGGCGCGGCGAAATTCGCGACGGTGACCGTCGACGGCTTCAAGGCGACGCCGGTCTATACGGCGACGGGCGTGTCGATCGTGCTGTCGGCGGCGTAACCGGCACCGCGATCGATCCGCGCGACGTCGCCTCCGACCGGCGGCGACGTCCATGCGAAACGACCGTGCGCCGCGTCCCGTTCGTTACGACAAAGCGAAACGTGGCGCCATCGAACCCGGAGAGGGAGTCGAGCCCGGTTCCCCGGCTCGCTCCCGATTCCGGAATCATCTACTTGACGCCATTCCCGGCGACCCACTGAAAGCCGAGACCGGTGATCCCGTTCACGAGGCTCTGGAAATCCTGGAACCCGGGCGTGCCGAGGTCGGGCTCGAGCCAGAACGGATGGAAGAAGAAGGACGCGAAACCATCCCGAACCGTCAGCGCGTACTGTGCATTCGTGTAGAGATCCTGCCACGTGTAGGACAGGCACGAGAACGGATCGATACTGCAGATGTTGTATTCGACGTTCCCGAGGTTCTCGGGCAGCACCCGTTGCCCGTAATAGTCGGAATTGATGATGTACGGGAAGAATTGCCCGACCGAATAATCGTGATTCGGCGCGGTCGAATTCAGGTTCGGCTGATCCGACGTGTAGTAGACGACCCGCTGGTACGTCGTCTTGAACAGCGGCGGAACGGCCTTGATCGAAAGGGGCGACGACTGGTAGTGCGGCGCTTCCCACGCAAAGGGAACATAGCCGTTCGTCGACAGTTCCAGCAGGCCCGCTTTCAGACGGTTCGATGCCCACTGTGTCGAATCTTCGTCCACCGGACGGTTCTGCGTCGCCAGCCAGAACTCGTAGTCATTGCCGCTGACCGCGTTGTCGATGTTCGGCGTCGAATTGTATTGATGCGTGTAACCGTGCATCACGATACTGCCGCCCCGGATCAGCGCGTAATTGAGCGCCTGCTTCAGGCTGCTCGCCTGCGCGAGGTGTACGATCAGCGGCACACCGCCGTTATAGGCACCGAGCGGATCTTCGTACAGCGGGATGGTTGCAATCGAAAACGGAATGTTCTTGGAATACATGTAGTCGGTCAGCGTCTTCATCGACGCCGAGGTCGTGAACGCGTTGACGTCTTCCAGACGCACCATCGCGCGATGCAGCACCGGCTGGTTGGTCCCGAGGATGTCATGCAGCAGATCGCAGATCACCAGGTACCGGTCGCGCGGCCCGATGTACGAGAACGGCATGTCAGCGAAGTACCAGAAATTGCCCGCGCGCATGACATACGGTGCCTGCGCACCGGTCTGACTGTCCTTGATGGTGACGAGTACACTGGCCTTCGTCGCGTCGGACACCGCGGTGACGCCGATGTCGGGGTCCGCGCTGACGACGCCGGTGCTCGCGTTGAACGCATAGTATTTGACCATGCTCATGTTCTTGTAGAGCACCGTGTCAAAGAAGTCCGGGTTCGGGTTACTGCTGGTCGGCGCGTAGGCCAGCCCGCTGATCCCGCTAAAGGTGAATCCATAGCGGGCCGTGAAGTTGTACGACGGGTCCCACGCGACTTCCCACAGGTTGTCCTTGAACCAGACGACCGTCTTCGACGTCTTGGCGACGTCCGACAGAAATGCGGCAGGAAGGGTGTTGTTGTAATAGCTCCCCAGATAGAAAGTCGCCTGGTACTTTTCGACGGTTCCTGCCGTATAGCTGTCGACGGGCGCAAGCGTGACGTTGGTGTTGAAATGGCCAAGCAGGTTGCGCAGCATGATCGCGTAAGCCATGCCGAGCTTCGTGTACGGGTCGTTCGGCGGGGCGTCATAGAGCACGAGGACGTTCGCCGTGGTGGTCTGGGCGAGCACGGAGGATGGCATCTGGCCGAATGCGAATCCGAGCACCAGCACCCATGCGAGAACGAGCTTTTTCATTGTGATCTCCTTCGTACTTAATCGCGCTGAATGTCGCCGTTGGCCCGACGATGTTTGCCTTCGTTGAAGTTCGGTCCCCTGCCATGCTCGCGCTCGGCATTCCGCTTCTCTTCTTCCGCCACGCCTGGCACGATCTCCGTCACGACGGCCGCGCGCGGTGGCGGCTCGACGCGTTTGTGTGAGGCGGAAGCACCGGACGCTCCCGCGTTGCAAACGGGGCTCATCAATGCCGTCGCGGACAAGATCGCTGCACATGCCACGGCAAGCTTGAGTGGGGATTTCATTGGAGAACTCCTTTCACTGGTCTCTGCGCGAAAACCGGGGGTCTGTCATCGGAACAACGCCTGGCCTGAGCATTGAGTGTCCGGGGATCGCGAACCCTGGGGGATGTCGATGCCTGAAACAACCTCGTACGAATTGCGCCCCGCATCGTCACTTGCGTGACGACGTGGCCGCCACCGGCGTCGGTCACGTCGCCCTGTGATGACCGCGACTGCACCCGCAAACGGCAGACACCCGAAGCGTGTCGAGCGTGCAGTTGCGGCCCTCGTTTGCTCATCACACCGACCACGCATGCATTAACGATGCCAGGCACCGTTCCATCGAAGCGGGCCGGCAACAGACGAAGGAGGAGGACGTCGCAACGCAAAAGAAACGTAACGCCAAAGAAACGCGGGGCGACGATGCAGCGTGGTACCGGCTCCATGGATCATCGATGCCGGCAGGGGGAGAGGAAATGCGTTTCGACTCTGCGCGTGGTTTGCGGCCGAGCCGGTGGGGTGAATAATGCTATGGATCACGAATCGCGGGGGCTCGACACGCTGCATGTCGAAACGTTTCGATCCTGAGAATTCGCGCTGTCCCGTGAAGACGGTCCTGTCCGGCGCAATTCGCCCGTGGCCACGCGAACTTGTCCGGGAGCGTGAACCCTTTGTCGTATGACAAAAGACGATCTTCCTGCAATCGTCAATCAGGTATCAGGTATCAGGATGGCGTTCATCGCATGCGGTCATTCAGCGACGCGCCTCGGCAGCGTGGCCTGACGATACGACGGCCGCGACATAGCGGAGGTTGACACCGAACACGGCCGGCCAGGCCATGCGGCCGAATCCGTCCGCCAGAAAGTCGACGCACACCCGCACCTTCGCCGACGCAGCCAGCCGTGCCGGATACACCGCCCACACGTTCGCGGGCTGCGCGACGCCGGGCAGTACCTGCACGGGCGCGCCGCTGTCGAGCAGCGCGCGCACGTCCCATATCTGGCGCAGCACGATGCCGCGCCCCGACATCGGGCATGCGTTCACGACGATCGCCTGTAGTAATGCTGCGCCAGCGCGACCCAATACCGGACACCGGCCGGGATGATTTCGTCGTTGAAATCGTATTTCGGGTGATGCAGCGACGGTGCCGCCGCGCCCTCCGGCGCATTGCCGATCAGCACGTAAGCGCCGGGCCGCTCCTCCAGCATGAAGCCGAAATCCTCCGACGTCATGTTCGGCGGCACGTCGCGGTACAGGCGTTCGCCACCGAACGTGTCGCCGATCACCGCTTCGCACAGCGCCGTCTCGGCCGGCGTGTTGACCGTCGCCGGGTAGTACTGGAAAAACTCGACGTCGACCTGCGCGCCATACGCACGCGCCAGCCCCTCGCACGTGAGCTGCACATCCGTCTGCAGTTTCTGCTGCAACGCGGACGACAGCGTGCGGATCGTCCCGCGCAGCTCGACGCTGTCCGGAATGACGTTGTCCGTCGTGCCCGCGTGGATCATGCAGACGGAAATGACCGCAGGGTCCACGGGATCCTTGTGCCGCGCGGCGATGGTCTGACACTGCAGCACCATCGAACACGCGAGCGGAACGGGATCGATGCCCAGATGCGGCTGCGCCGCGTGCGCGCCCTTGCCGGTGACCTTGATCCTGAAGCGCGAGCCCGCGGCCATGATCGGGCCGGTGCGCAATCCGAAATGTCCGGCAGGCAAGCCGGGCCAGTTGTGCATGCCGAACACCGCTTCGGTCGGGTATTGCTCGAACAGCCCGTCGTCGATCATCTTGCGCGCGCCCGCGCCGCCCTCTTCGCCCGGTTGAAACACGAAATGAACGGCACCCGGCAATGGCGGCAGTTCCTTCAGGATGCGCGCGGCGCCGAGCAACATGACGGTATGGCCGTCATGCCCGCATGCGTGCATGATCCCGTGCGTGCACGATGCGTGCGCGAAGTCGTTGGCTTCCTGGATCGGCAACGCATCCAGATCCGCACGCAGCACGATGCCGCGCGCCGGGTCGGCACCGGGCAGGCTCGCGACGACACCCGTGCCGCCCAGCCCGCGCGATACCGCATAACCGAGCGCGTCAAGCTCGCGGGCAACGACGTCGGCGGTCCGGTGTTCTTCGAATCGCAGCTCGGGATGCGCATGCAGATCGCGCCGCAGGCTAGCCCAGTGCGCGTGATGCGCCTGCAGCGACGTATCGGGAATGACAGGTTTTTCCAATTTCGGCACCTTCCGAAAGTAAGCGGCTTCCAGTCCGTGCTGCCGCCGCGTTCGCACGCAGCGGCTGCGTCAGTCGTAAAAGCCGATGATCGACTTGATTTCCATGTAGTCCTCCATCCCTTCGATCCCGTACTCGCGGCCGTTGCCCGACTGCTTGTAGCCGCCGAACGGCGCCTGCGGATCCCATGCCGGATAGTTCAGATGCACCTGTCCGGCCCGGATGCGGGCGGCCACCGCGCGCACGCTTTCGTGGTCGCTGCCCTGCACATGCGCGCCGAGCCCGTACACCGTGTCGTTCGCGATGGCGACCGCTTCTTCCACGGTGTCGTAGGGAAGGATCGCGAGCACCGGACCAAAAATCTCCTGTTGAGCGATCGTCATGTCGGTGCGCACGTCGGAAAAAATGGTCGGCCGCGCGTAGAAGCCCCGATCGAATCCCGCCGGCCGCCCCGGGCCGCCAGCGACGAGCTTCGCCCGTTCGTCGATGCCTGCGTCGATCATCTGCGCGACCCGCCCGAATTGCGCGTGATTGGCAAGCGGCCCATGCGTCGTTGCCTCGGCGAACGGATCGCCGACCACCAGCCGCTCCACCGCCGCGACGGCCAGCGCCTCGACCGCGCCGAGCGCGGCGCGCGGCACGATCATGCGGGTCGGCGCGCTGCACGACTGCCCCATGTTCCTGAATGCGGCGGCCACGCCGGGTGCGATCGCCCGCTGCAAGTCCGCATCCGGCAACACGATGTTGGGCGATTTGCCGCCGAGCTCCTGCGCGACGCGCTTGACGGTCGGCGCGGCTGCCTGCGCGACCAGCACGCCCGCGCGGGTCGATCCGGTGATCGACACCATGTCGACCTCCGGATGCGACGAAAGCGCGGAGCCGACTTCCGCACCATTGCCGCTCACCAGGTTGAACACGCCTGCGGGCACCCCCGCGTCGGCGATCACTTCCGCGAACAGCAATGCGCTGAGCGGCGACAACTCGCTGGGTTTCAGGACGACCGTACAGCCGGCCGCGAGCGCCGGGCCGACCTTCGCGGTGATCTGGTAGATCGGCCAGTTCCACGGCGTGATCAGCGCGCACACACCGATCGGCTCGCGTACGATCGCGGTCGTCCCGCGTCGGGAGACGAACGGATAGCGCGCGAGATTGTCGCGCGCGACCCGGATATGCTCGGCCGCGAGCGGCACGTGCGCGGCGCGCGCATAGGCGATCGGCGCGCCCATCTCGGTGGCCAGCGCCATGGCGAACAGTTCCGTTCGCTCCAGCATCAACGTGTGGACGCGATCGAGCAGCGCGGCGCGCGCCTGCGGCGAAGTGGCCGACCACCGTTCGAACGCCCGGCGCGCGGCGGCGACGGCCCGGTCGGCGTCACGTGCGCTGCCGAGCGGGATGTCGCACACCGTGTCCTCGGTGGACGGGCACACGACCGCGAACCGGTCGCCGCCGTCGGGCAGGACCCAGTCGCCGTCGATGAAGAAACGATCCAGCCTGCCGGCCTGCATCAGGTGACGAACGGGGGAAATGACGGATGAATTCATTGCAGGATGTCCTTGAGGCGGTACTGCACGCCCGCGAACGGCACGAACGACGGTCTGCCGAAGCGGTCGGATATAACGGGCCGGTCGAAGCTTGTCGACGGGTTGAGATGGGCGCGTCCGTCGACCGTCCGTCGATGATTCGCGCCATCGGCATGACCACGGTTCGCGCCGTGGCCGCCATCGCCCCGCGTACTAGAAATCCGCGACCTTGCCCCACGCGGAATCGCTGAACCGTTCCGGCCGATACGGCACCGGGTCGACCAGCGGTTGCGCACCGGTCGCGAGATCCGCGATCAGATGCCCGGCGCCCGGCCCGATTCCGAAGCCGTGGCCGGAAAAACCCGCGGCAAGGATCAGCCCCGGCACACCCGGCACTTCGCCGATGCCCGGCACGCCGTCCGGCGTACTGTCGACGAACCCGGCCCATGCGTGCGTGATCTTCGCGTCGCGAAGTTCGGGAAACAGTTCGGCGGCGCGCCGGTAGGTTTCGTTGACCGTCGGCATGTCCGGTTTCGGATCCAGAATGCGGACCGCCTCCATCGGCGTCGGTTCATCGAGCTGCCAGCGCTTCAGCGTCTCATGCCCGCCGCGCACGCCTTCGAGCCAGCCCGGCAGAAGATTGCGCCAGCGCTTCGCGAACATCGGCAAGAACTGCGGCGCGAATCGCAGGAACTGCGGCGTCACGTCCACGCGCGCGCGACCGCTGATCGCGAGCGCGTAGCGTCCGTCGCTGCGGCGTGTCACGGACACGCCGGACGTATACATCGCATCCGGCAGCGGATGCTCGACAGGCGACACGCTCAGGATCGACTGACGGATCGACGCCTGCGGAAAGCGGATGCCGAGCTGGCGGCAGAACGACGACGCCCATGCGCCGCCGGCAAGCACGACCGTCCTGGTCTTGATGACACCGGCCTCCGTGACGACACCGCCGACACGCCCGCCCTCGAGTTCGATGCCGCGCGCCGCGCAGTGCTGGTGGACACTGCCGCCGAGCTTCATCAGCGCGGCGGCGACGGCCGGCGCGGCCTTCTCCGGGTCGGCCGTGCCGTCGGTCGGCGAAAAGACGCCGCCTTTCCACGTCCGCCCGGTCGCGTGTCCGCGCTCGGTGGCCTGTTTGCGGTCGAGCATGTACGTCGTCACGCCCGCGGTCTTCGCGAACTCGCCCCAGCTGGCCCAGCGCGACAGCTCGGCCTCGTCGTTACTCAGGTACAACAGCCCGCAGCGATGAAAGCCGGTGTCTTCGCCGGATTCGGCGGCGAATCGTTCCCACAGATCGATGCTCTTGCTCGCCATCGGCAATTCGCGTTCGTCGCGGTTCTGCTGCCGGCACCAGCCCCAGTTGCGGCTCGACTGCTCGGCACCGATTCGCCCCTTCTCGACGAGCGCGACCGATACCCCGCGCCGGGCCAGGTAGTAGGCAGTAAAGACGCCGATGATGCCGCCGCCGATCACGACGACGTCGGCCGATGCCGGCGGCGTGGGCGAGGTTTCTATAAGGCGCAGCGGTGGGGACATGGTCAGTCTCGTTCGGTTGAGGCAGGTACGTTCTGCACGACGTAAAACTTCGCGACGCGTTCGCTGCTTTCCCACCCGATCGATGCGCCGCGCGGCACGAACAGCGCATCGCCGGTGCCGAGCGACAGCACGCTGCCGTCGGGGTCGGCGAACCGCACGCTGCCGGCCAGCAGGAGCATGAACTCGTTGACGCGATGCGGGCGAACGATCCGGTGATAGGGCGTCGAATCCCACGTACCGGCGCAATACCCGGCGCCGTCGTCGAGGAACACGTTGTCGCTGCGGCATTGTGGTGCGGGGCCGAGCAGCACCTCGGGCGGCAGCGATGCGGAAGGCTTGAAGTCGGCGTCGGCCCGCAGCGGAAACAGGCCGTGTTTCGTCGGCGTCGTGCACGCGGCTGCGCAGAACATCAGCAACACCCGCGATTCCGCGCTGATGCGAACCGCCGTGCCGGCGCCGATGACTGCCCCTTCCCCCGGCCCGAGCACCAGCGGAGCGGCCCCGGCCGCTTCGAGCGTCAGCTCGCCTTCGATGACCGCGATCGTTTCGATGTGCGGAAAGCGCGCCACGTCGAGTTCGCCGACGAAGGCGATACGTCCCGCGGCCATCGAGTCGGGCCCTTCCCACGCGATCTCCCGATGTCGCGCAAAAGGGTCGCCCTCGCCGAACGCCTGCTTGCGGAACGAGGTGGAACAAGGCGCACCGTCGGCACGATGCAACACGAAAGCTGCGGTCATTTCTGCTCCTCTGCAGTGCGCGGCGGCCGGATCGAAAACCGTCGCGCAATATTGGAAATCTCCGTTCGCCGGCGAACCCGCCGGAATCCCGTCAGGTGTGCAAACCGCCCGCACTTGCGCCCGCGCGGCGTTCGGTGTGCGCGCGCGCCGACGCACCGCCCGGTCGCGCGACCACGCAAGCGCGCGGCGTGATCCCGAGCACCCGCCGAAAATGCCGGCACAGATGGCTCTGGTCGAAGAAACCGACGTCGGTCGCGACGACCGACGGCGCAACACCGGCACGCAACAGGTCCTGCGCGCGCCGCACCCGGACGAGGCACAGATACCGGTGCGGGGACAACCCGGTTTCGCTGCGAAAGCGCGCGGTGAAACGCGATACGCTCAACCCGGCCACCGCCGCGAGCGTGTCGAGATTCAGCGGCTGCGCGAACGACGCGTCGATCGTGCGCAGCACATCGCCGATCGCCGGCGAGACGGGCCGCGCGACGCGCGGTGTGCATGGCGTCGTGTCTTCGACCGAATCGTGAATCAGGTCGAGCATGCTGGCTGTCCTCATGTCGCCGCCTGCGGTGTCACGCCCGGCAAGGCGACGCCCGCTGACGGGCAAACGAAACGCGCTGTCATGTTGAATTCTCCCCGGCGCCCGCTTCAGTGCAGGAAATCCTGCACCCGGTAATACGCGCCGACGAACGGCAGGAACCACGCGTGCCCGAAATGCCCGGGCATCGCCGGCCAGTCGAGCTCGCGCCACGGATTCGAGGCCGTCGCGCCATACAGCACGTCGGCCATGACGCGGCCCATGTGCACCGACATCTGCACGCCGTGGCCGCTGTAGCCCATCGAGTAATAGAGCCCGTCGTGCTGGCCCGCGCGCGGCAACCGGTCGGCGGTGATGTCCACCAGCCCGCCCCAGCAGTAGTCGAGCCGGACATCGGCCAGTTCCGGGAAATAACCGGCCATGCCGGCGCGCAGGATGTCGCCGCTTTTCGCGTCGGAGCGCGGGCTCGACATCGCGAAGCGGGCGCGGCCGCCGAACAGCAGCCGGTTGTCGGGCGTCACGCGGAAGTAGTTGCCGATCTGGCGCGACGTCACGTACGCACGGCGATGCGGCAACAGCCGGTTCAACTGCGCGTCGGCGAGCGGCTCGGTCACGACGATGAAGCTGCCGACCGGCGCGATGCGCCGCCGGAACCATCCGAACGGGCCGTGCTGCGATGCGCCGGTCGCGACGAGCACGCGATCGGCGACGATCCTGCCGCGCGTGCAGGTGATCGCGTGCCGCTCGCCGTCGAGCCGGTCCAGTTGCGTGACGGCCGCATGTTCGTAGACGCGTGCGCCCGCGCGCACCGCCGCTTGCGCAAGCCCGACACCGAACTTGCCCATGTGCATCTGCGCACCGTTGCGCTGCAGGAGCCCGCCGTAGAAGCCGTCGGACGCGACTTCATCGCGAATCCGCTCGGGTTCGATCAGTTCGATGTCCGGATCGACGTCGCGCCGCAACGCGTCGAACGTCTTCGCCAGCCCCGCGAAATGCTGCGGTTTCGCGGCGAGCTTCAGCTTGCCCGCGCGCCGGAAATCGCAGTCGATCGCGTGTTCGGCGACGATCGTCTCGACGCTCTTCACCGCGCTTTCGTATGCGCGATAGAACTGCTTCGCCGGCTCCGCGCCCATGCGCGCGGCCAATGACGCGTAATCCTGCGCGACGCCCGTGTTGCACTGGCCGCCGTTGCGGCCGGACGCTTCGCCCGCGACCTGCGCGGCTTCGAGCACGACCACCGATACGCCGCGCTGCGCGAGCGCGAGCGCCGCCGACAAGCCGGTAAAGCCGCCGCCGATCACGACCACGTCGGCGCGCCCTTCGACGGGGCCCTCGCAGCCCGCGCGAAATGCGGGGCGGGTATCCAGCCAGTACGATTCGAATTTCATCGGGTCCTTCTCGAGCTTGTCGGCGACGACGATCGGCTGCCGTTCATGGGAAATCATTTAATCACCGTCAAAAACCGCAGTTGCCGCGTATTCGCGCACGGCACGCGCGCAAATCGCCGTTTTGTGCGACCGCCGCAGCAGACTATGCGGTGCGCCGGCCGCCGCGTCGCGCACGCCGAACGGCGGCGTGTCGCGCATCACAGCCGCACGGGCTGCACGGGCGCGACACCCGCCTGCGTCGGCTCGGCCTGGAAGCGCGCCAGGTCTTCCTCGTTGCGATGGCACAGCACCTGCGCGCCGTTGTCGAGCTTGCGCAGCACCGGGGGCGTCCGGTTGCAGGCACCGTCGACCCGCATCGCGCAGCGCGACAGGAACGGGCACAGCCCGCCGTCGTCCGCGCGCTCGCCGATCGGCACCAGCGGCCGATGGCAGCGCTCGGCCGCATCGTCGAGCCAGCCCGCGCGCAGCTCCGGCGCGGACGACACGAGCAGGTGCGAATACGGGTGATAAGGCGGCGCGCACAACGCATCGCGGCTGCCCGTCTCCACGCGGCGGCCCGCATACAGCACGACGATGTCGTCGCTGATCGCGCGCACCTTCGCGATATCGTGCGTGATGAACACGTAGGACACGCCGAGCTTCGCCTGCAGGTCGCGCAGCAGGTCCATGATCGCGGCGCCGACCACAGTGTCGAGCGCCGACGTGACTTCGTCGCACAGGATCAGGTCGGGTTCGGCCGCGAGCGCGCGCGCGAGGTTCACGCGCTGCTTCTGCCCGCCCGACAACTCGCCGGTGCGCCGCGCGGCCACCGCCGGCGGCAGCCGCACGAGTTCGAGCAGCTCCGCGACGCGCTGCCGCGCACGCGCGCCCTTGATCCCGTGGTAGAACGCGAGCGGCCGCGCGAGCGTGCGCTCGACGGTATGCACCGGATTGAGCGCGGTGTCGGCGTTCTGGAACACGATCTGCACGCGGCGGTGCTGCTCCTTGGTGCGCTTGCCGATATCGCGCGCGAGCGGCTCGCCGTCGAGCAGAATCTTCCCGGCCGCCGCCGGCACCAGGCCCGCGATCACCTTGGCGAGCGTCGTCTTGCCGGAGCCCGATTCGCCGATCACGCCGACCGTCTGTCCGCGCCCGATGCGCAGGTCGACTTCGTTCAGGATCAGCTTCGCGGGCCAGCCCTTCGCGTTGCGGCCGCCGTAACCGGCGACCGCGCCGCGCACCTCGAGCAACGGCGCCGGGTCGGCCGGCGCCGGTTTCCCGTCGCGTTGCGCATCGTTCGGCGTGACCGCCGCGATCAGGCTCTGCGTGTACGGGTGCGCCGGTGCATGCAGGATCTGTTCGGTATCGCCCGTCTCGCGGATCACGCCGTCGCTCAGCACGACGATCCGGTCGGCCATCTGCGCGACCACGGCCAGGTCGTGCGACACGTATACCGCGCTCATCCCGTAGCGCCGGATCACGCTCTTGAACGCCTGCAGCACGTCGATCTGCGTGGTGACGTCGAGGGCCGTGGTCGGTTCGTCGAGAATCACGAGCTCCGGATCGGTGATCAGCGCCATCGCGGCCATCAGCCGCTGCAACTGCCCGCCCGATACCTGGTGCGGATAACGCTTGCCGATCGTCTCCGGCTCCGGCAGCGCGAGCGCGCGGAACAGCTCGACCGCCTTTGCCTGCGCATCGCGCTTCGACATCGTCCGGTGAATCAGCGCGCTCTCGATCACCTGGTCCAGGATCGTGCGCGACGGATTGAACGAGGCAGCCGCGCTCTGCGCGATATACGCGACCTTGCGGCCGCGCAGCGCGGCCAGGCCCGACGCCGACAGCCTGCACACGTCCGTGCCGCCGATCTTCACCGAGCCGCCGGCGATCCGGCAGCCGGTGCGCGCGTGGCCCATCAGCGACAGCGCGATCGTCGTCTTGCCCGAGCCGGATTCGCCGATCAGCGCGAGCACCTCGCCGCGCCCGATCTCGAAGTCGACGTCGTGGACGATCGTCGTTTCCGCCGCGCCCGGGCGACCGCCGACAACGCGCAGCCCGCGCACCTCGACGAGCGGAGTCGATTGATCTCGCATCAGTGTTCTCCGGCGGCCGCGGCCGCGCCCTTGCGGCGGCCGCGATGCGGCAGACCGTCGATCAACAGGTTGACGCCCACCGTCAGGATCGCGATCGCGACCGCGGGCATGATCGCGACGGCCGAACCGTCGCCGAGGCTCGCGATGTTCTCGCGCACGAGCGAGCCGAGGTCCGCATACGGCGGCTGCACGCCGAGCCCGAGAAAGCTCAGGCCGCTCAGCAGCAGCACGACGAACGTGAAGCGCAGGCCCGTATCGGCGAGCATCGGATGAATCATGTTCGGCAGCATCTCGACGCACGCGATGTACAGCGCGCTTTCGCCGCGCGCCTTCGCGACCTGCACGAATTCGAGCGTGCTGATGTTGACCGCCAGCGCGCGCGCGATCCGGTACGAGCCCGGCATGTAGCTGACCGCGGCGGTCAGGACCAGCAGCGGCAGCGACGAGCCGAACGCGGCGACGAACATCAGCGCGAACATCTTCGACGGAATCGACGTGAGCGCGTCGAGCAGCCGGCTCATCGTCTCGTCGACCGCGCGGCCCGACACGGTCGCGAGCAGCCCGAGCGTCGTGCCGGTCAGCGCGGCGAGCAGCACCGCGGCGAGCGCGAGCAGCACGGTGAGCCGCGTGCCGTACAGGATCCGGCTCAGCATGTCGCGGCCGAGAAAGTCGGAGCCGAACGGCAGCTTCGCGCTGAACCGCGCGAACACGTCCGGCGTGACGATCGCGCCCACGTCGTGCGGCGCGAGCAGCGGGGCGAACACCGCGATGAACAGCATCAGCCCGACCATCGACAGGCCGACACGGCCGCCGGCCGTCAAGTCGATGCGTGCGGCACGGCGCTTGCGCGGCTGGTCGGGGGCCGGGGCGGCGGGCGGCGTCGCGCCGCCCCACGGCGGGCGCGGTTCGCCGGACGGCGGCAGCGTGTTGCTGCGTTGAACGGGGTCGGTCGGGTGCATGGGCGGCATCTCGGAAGAAGGACGGGACGGTCAGGTCCGCAGTCGCGGGTTCGACACGATCGAGCACAGGTCGGCGAACAGCACGAGCGTCAGGTACGCAACGCAGAAGATCATCGTGCATGCCTGGACCAACGGGAAATCGCGGTTGCTGACGGCGTCGACCATCAGGCTCGCGAGGCCCGGATAGTTGAAGATCGTCTCGACGACGATCACGCCGCCGAGCAGATACGACAGGCTCAACGCGATCGCATTGGCGATCGGGCCGATCGCGTTCGGCAACGCATGGCGCAGCACGACGCGTGCGGGGCTCGCACCCTTGAGCACGGCCATCTCGACATACGACGCGCTCAGCTGCTCGATCACCGCGGCGCGCGTCATGCGTGCCATCTGCGCGATCACGACCGCGCACAGCGTCAGCACCGGCATCGCATACGCACGCAGGAAATCGTGCAGGCTTTCGATCTCGCCGCTGTACGACAACGCGGACAGCCAGCGCAGCTTCACGGCGAACACGAGCACGGCGACGGTCGCGATCAGGAACTCCGGCGTCGCGACGAGCGACAGCGTACCGAGACTGATCACGCGGTCGACCAGCGACTCGCGCTTGACCGCCGCGAGGATGCCGAGCAGCAGCGCGATCGGCACCGACACGGCGGTCGTGATCGCCGCAAGCGTGAGCGACTTCGGCAGGCGTCCGCCGATCATCTCCGACACCGGCATGTCGCCGGACAGCGAACGGCCGAAATCGCCGTGCATCAGGCCGGCGAGCCAGTGCGCGTAACGCACGTGCGCGGGCATGTCGAGGCCGAACTGCTGGCGCAGCGCGGCAACCGTCTCCGGGGTCGCCGACTGGCCGAGCGCGGCCTGCGCGGCGTCGCCGGGCAGCAGGTTCGTGATCGTGAAGATGATCGCGGACACGATCAGCAACGTCAGCGCGGTGACCGCGATGCGTCGGACGATCAGGCCGATGAGAATCCGGTTCATGAAACGACACTCCCGAAAAAGCCGCGCGTGGCCGGCGCGGTCGCCCGCACCGGCCGCACGGCGGCCGCCAGCAACGACGTCACGCGTTCCACCACACGTGCTCGGCGAACATGAAGCCCATCATCCCGCCGGTCGGGATCGAACCGAGACCGGCGAGCCGCTTGTCATAACCGTCGAGGAAGCTGATGAAAGCCGGAATGCCGACCCGCCCCTGCTGCGCCACGATCACCTGCATGTCGCCGTACATCTGCTTGCGCTTCGCGTCATCGGTTTCCGAACGCGCGGCGAGCAGCAGCTGGTCGAACTTCGCGTTCTTCCAGCCCGACTCGTTCCACGGTGCATCCGACTTGAAGAACTGCGTGAACAGCACGTCGGCGCTCGAGCGCGGGTTGATGTTGCCGAAGGTGAGCGGGTGCTTCATCCAGTGGTTCGACCAGTAGCCGTCGGGCGACGCGCGGTTGACCTGCAGGTTCAGCCCGATCTTCTGGCCGGCCTGCTGCAGCAGCACGGCCATCTCGACCGACCCGTTCGCGTCGGACGTCGCATACATCGGCGGCAGCGTGACGCCCAGCGCGCCCGCCTTCTGGAGCAGGAATTTCGCCTTGTCCGGATCGTGCGCGCGCTGCGGCAGCGACGCGTTGAAGTAACGATGCCCCGGCGGAATCGGCTGGTCGTTGCCGATCACCGAGTAGCCGCGGAACACCGCCGAGCGGATCTGCTCGCGATCGAACAGGTACTTCATCCCTTCGACGAAATCGGGATTCGAGACGATCGGGTTGTCGCTGCGCATGATCAGGTCGGTATAGAGGCCCGACTTGGTTTCCTTCAGCGCGTAGCCCGGCGTCGACGAGACCCGCTGCGTCGAGCGCGGATCGATCGCGTTGATCAGATGCACGTCGCCCGACAGCAGCGCGTTCAGGCGCGCGGCGCTGTCGCCGATGCCGATCAGCTCGATCTCGTCGAGATACGGCCGGCCCGGCTTGAAGTAGCTGTCGTTGCGCACGCCGACGGTCGACACGCCCGGCTTGAACGATTTGAGCTTGTAAGGGCCGCAACCGATGCCGGTGCTGAAGTCGGTCGTGCCGTCCTTGACGATCACGAGCTGCGGCGTCGCGAGAATCACCGGCAGATCGGCATTCGCGCTGACCAGCGTGAGCGTGACTTCGTCCGGGCCGCTTGCCTTCGCGTCGGCGAACTGGTCGGCGAGCGGCTTGACCTTCGATGCGGTGGCGGCGTTCTTGTGGCGCATCAGCGAATACACCACGTCGGCCGGGCCGACCGACTTGCCGTCGTGGAACGTGACGCCCTTGCGCAGCTTGATGACCCACGTCTTCGCATCGGTGGTCTGCAGCGACTCGGCGAGGTTCATCTGCGGCGTCAGGCTCGCGTCGAGCTGCGTGAGGCCGCTGTAGAACATGAAGAAGCGAATGTAGTCGGCGCCGGTCGAGCCCTTGGCCGGGTCGAGCGTATCGGCCGTCGAACCGGATTCGTTCGCGACCCGGATCTTGCCGCCGCGTTTCGCCGCGGGCGCCGCGAATGCGGACGCGGGGTTCATCAGGAGTCCGCCGGCGCCGGCGGCCATCATGCCGCTCGCCGCCATGACCTTCATCATGTCGCGGCGAGTGAAACCACCGTTGCCGCCGCCGTTGTCGATATCGTCGCTCATCCGAACTGCTCCTGACTGTTGAAAGTGGGTCCTGGGGTCCAGCGTGGTTCTCGAATCCCGCAGTGCCCGCTTGCTGGTGGCGGGCGCAACGTCGTACACATGCAATTCATTTAAGCATCGCCAAAATGCGGTTTGTCGCGATTCGGGCCGCCCGCACGATACGAATCGACCGTTTTGAGCCGCCCGCGCAGCATGAATTGCTGCGTGCGCCCACGTGTCGCCGTGTGCCCGGCGGCGTGTCGCGGCGGCTGCCCAACCCGTGTCGATGCAGGAAATCGTAAGGCCGCAGCCGCCGCAGATTGCGCCGACAAAATTGTCCGTTCGGCATCCGGCGCGCGTTTGGCACACGCAAACCGCACGTTTGTGTCGAATGCGTGTCCGCATGCCGATGACGGCTGAAACGCACGGTGTATTGCGGCAGATCGCCGCATGGACGGGCGTCGACGGTGGGGATCGCGACGGGACGTCGCGCAGGAAAGTTCAGAAGAATGCCGCTCGATCGGAACGGCTTGGCGGGAAGACGGGAGGATGACGGGGCCACCGGGAAACCGGACCCGTGCAGTCGTGCAGTCGTGCAGTCGTGCAGTCGTGCAGTCGTGCAGTCGTGCAGTCGTGCAGTCGTGCAGTCGTGCAGTCGTGCAGTCGTGCAGTCGTCAGGAATCGTATCGCCATGCGGCGACGCGCGCGTCACCGGCATGTCGGCGCGCACGCCGGGCGCATGCCGGCGCGGCCCGAGGCAGGCGCGATGATGCGCAGGCCGGCAGTGAGCGGCGCGAAGCCGTCAGGCAGCGAGCCGGAATACCGATACGGCGGCCCGCAGGCGCGCCGCCTGCTCGTCCAGCGACGAAGCGGCCGCCGCCGCCTGCTCGACGAGCGCGGCGTTCTGCTGGGTGACTTCGTCCATTTGCGCGACCGCCAGCCCGATCTGTTCGATGCCGGTGCTTTGCTCGGCCGACGCCGCTGAAATCTCGCCCATGATGCCGGCCACCCGGTCGATCGACCGGACGATCTCCGTCATGCGCTCGCCGGCCGTCTCGACGAGCCGGCTGCCGCTGCCGGCCCGCTCGACCGACGCGTCGATCAAGCCCTTGATGTCCTTCGCGGCCGCGGCGCTGCGTTGCGCGAGCGAGCGGACCTCCGACGCGACGACGGCGAACCCGCGCCCCTCCTCGCCGGCCCGCGCGGCTTCCACCGCGGCGTTGAGCGCGAGAATGTTGGTCTGGAATGCGATGCTTTCGATCACGACGGTAATGTCGGCGATCCGCACCGACCCATCCGAGATCTGCCGCATCGTTTCGACGACCGCCTGCACGGCGGCGCCGCCGAGTTCGGTCGCATCCTTGGCCTGGGCCACGAGCGCATTCGCCTGGCGCGCGTTGTCGGCGTTCTGTTTGACCGTGGACGTGATCTGCTCCATGCTCGCCGCCGTTTCCTGCAGCGACGCGGCCTGCTGCTCCGTGCGCTGCGACAGATCCAGGTTGCCTTGCGCGATCTCGCCGGTGCCGGTGGCGATCGAGTGGGTCGTGGTCTGGATCTCGGCGATGGTGTCGGTCAGCCGCGCCTTCATGTCGCCCAGCGCGACGAGCAGGCTGCCGGGCGCGGCGTGCGCCGTATCGAACTGCACGTCCAGTTCGCCGGCCGCGATGCGGGCGGCGATCTGCGTCGCATGCGCGGGCTCGCCGCCCAGCGTGCGCCTGACGCTGCGCAGCACGCCCCAGGCGATGGCCGCGAGCGCCGCGGCGATGACGAGCGCGACGGCGCCGAGCACCATCGCGAGCCGGGCAAACGCCGCGTTGATGTCGTCGTAGAAAAATCCGGTGCCGATCCACCAGTTCCAGTCCGGAATCGCGACCACGCCCTGCAGCTTCGGCTCCAGGTCGGCGTCCGGGCTACGCTTGATCAGCACGTCGACGAGCGCGAAGTGCGCCTGCGCCATCCCCGCGCGGTACGCCTCGCTGTCGGTCATGCCGCTGGTCGTGCGGTTGCCTTTCGCGCGCGTGCCGATGAATTTCGCGTTCGGGTGCACGAGGTTGACGCCGTCGGACGTCGTGACCCAGAAGTAGCTCTTCGAATTCGCGTTGAGCGCGGCCAGCGCGGCCTTGGCCTGCTGCTGCGCCTGCTCCTGCGTGAGCGTGCCGCTCGTCTGCAGCGCGCGATACGAATCGACCAGATGCTCGGCCTTGGTCAGCAGAATGACGATCTCTTCGCGGCGGCTGTCGATCAGCGCGTCGCGCAGCGTGTGCAGCGACAACGCGGCGAGCAGGACGACGCCGAGCAGCGCCGCGGCGACGAGCATCAGCAGTTTGGTGGACAACTTCATGCGGGGGCCTCGAAATATTAACCGTTCGGTACATATATCGGCCGGGGTGGCCCCGCCTTGAACGACTCGATATCGGTAATTACCCTCATTTCGTACGCTGATCGAACGCGTGACGGGGCGCGCCGGCATCGCGGCCGCGTCCCGTCGCGCGATGGATCGGCCGGCCCCGGCGGCTTACAGGCCGAGCTGCGTCGCGAGATGGCCGATATCCGACACTTCGTAATAGTTGTAGAACGGCGTGCCCGGCTCGTGGCCGCGATTGACGAACGCCTTGTGCTTGATGCCCAGATCCTCGGCCGTCATCAGGTCGTAGCGCAGGCTCGACGACACGTGCAGCACGTCCTCGGGCTTGCAGCCGAGCTTGCCGAACATGTATTCGAAGCCCTGCATCCGCGGCTTGTACGACTGCGCCTGCTGCGCGGTGAACACCGCATGGAACGGCGCGCCGAGCTTGTCGACGTTGCTCATGATCTGCTCGTCCATCGCGTTCGACAGGATCACGAGCTTGTACTTCGTCGCGAGCCGCGACAGGCCCGCCGGCACGTCCGGATGCGGGCCCCACGTCGGCACCGCATGATAGAAGCGCTCGGCCTCGGCTTCGTCGAACTTCACGCCGACGCGCGCGCAGGTGCGCCGGATCGCGTTGACGACGACGTCGCGGTACGGCTTCCACGCGCCGAGTACCTCGTCGAGCCGGTAAGCGGCGAACGCACGCACGAAATCCTCCATCGCGACCGGCGAGAGCCGGTCCGCGTAGATCTCGCGCGCCAGGTCCGCCATCTGGAAGCGGGTCAGCGTGCCGTAGCAGTCGAACGTGATGTACTTCGGTTCAAATTGGATCATGGTGACGTCCTGTCGGTGTGAAGCCCCGGCAGGGCCGGGGACGGGCTGGGGTGGTACGAAATTGAATCAGGGCAAAAAACCCGGCGCACGTCGTTCGACGCCGCCCAAAACGCAGAATCGCCGCGTGTTGCGCGGCGCGGGCAGCACGATCTGCGGCGCTTGCCGGCGCGGCCCCGCCGCACCGGCGGGGCGGCTCGCCGGCAAGCGGCCGCGACACCGGTGTTTTCATCGTAGTGCCGTTCCCACAGCAGGCGCTGTCGGATTGACGGGCCGCGGCGGCACGATCCGCGCGTTCGCACGCGCCGATCGAGCCGGTTTGCGTCGATCTTGCGCGGCCGCCCGCCGTCGCCGGAAAACAGGCGAATCATCCTATCCGTGCCGCGGTGTCGCTGGCAGAGTCGATATGTCATTCCTACCCATCCGGAGTCCAGCGTGTCCGATCTCAACCCTTCCCGCACGCTTATCTATCGTCGGTTCGCCGAAACCGACCTGCCCGCCGCGCATCGTCTGTCGGAAGCAGTCAAGTGGCCGCACCGGCTCGATGACTGGCGCTTCGTGCTCCAGCTCGGCGACGGCTTCGTCGCCGAGGACGAAACCGGCATCGTCGGTACCGCGCTCGGCTGGCGCTTCGGCGAAGCGCACGCATCGCTCGGCATGGTCATCGTGTCGCCCGAGCACCAGGGCCGCGGCATCGGGCGCGAACTGCTCACCCGCGTGGTCGACAGCTTCGGCACGCGAACCATTTTTCTGCACGCGACGCCGGCCGGCGAGCCGCTGTACGCGAAATTCGGGTTCGAGGTGATCGATACGATCGACCAGCACCAGGGTGCCGCCTTCCAGCCGCCGCTGATATCGCTGCCGCCCGGCGAGCGCCTGCGGCCCATCGGCGCAAACGACGGCCCGCGACTTGCCGCGCTCGCGTCGCGGGCCGCGGGTTATCGACGCGACGAGGTGATCGAGGCGCTGCTCGGCGTCGCGAACGGCATCGCGCTCGATCGCGACGGCGAACTGCTCGGCTTCGCGCTGTTCCGACGCTTCGGCCGCGGCCATGCGATCGGCCCGGTGGTCGCGCCGGACGCGCAGCGCGCGCAGGCGCTGATCAGCCACTGGCTCGCGCTGCACGAAGGGAAGTTCGTACGGCTCGACGTGCCGGGCGACAGCGGACTGTCCGACTGGCTGCAGGGGCTCGGGCTGCCGCGCGTCGATACCGTCGTCGCGATGGCGCGCGGCGCAACGCCCGCGCGCGACCCGGCGCTGCGGGCGTTCGCGATCGTGAACCAGGCCCTCGGTTGAGCGGTACCCACGATGAGCTTTCTCTACAAGGCCGACCCGGTGCGCGGTGCGCAATGGGCACAGCGCTTCGCGCAGCAGGCGCCCGAGCTGCCGTTCCGGATCTGGCCGGACCTCGGCGATCCTGAAGCCGTCCGTTATCTCGCCGCGTGGCAGCCGCCCGACGATCCGGCCACGCTGCTGCCGAATCTCGAAGTCGTGTTCTCGGTCGGCGCCGGCATCGATCAGTTCGACCTGTCGCGCGTGCCGGCGCATATCCCGGTCGTGCGGATGATCGAGCCGGGCATCGTCGAAGGCATGGTCGAGTACGTGACGCAGGCCGTGCTGACGATCCACCGCGACCTACTCGACTACGCGGCGCAGCAGCGCGCGCAAGTGTGGCGCGAGCAGCCGGTGCGCGCGGCCGCGTCGCGGCGCGTCGGCGTGCTCGGGCTCGGCACGCTCGGCCAGGCCGTGCTCGATACGCTGCGCCGCTTCGGCTTCCCGTGCGCCGGCTGGAGCCGCACGCCGCGCACGCTCGACGGCATCGACTGCTACGCAGGCGACGCGGCACTCGATGCGTTCCTCGCCCGCACCGACATCCTGATCTGCCTGCTCCCGCTCACCGACGATACGCGCGGGCTGCTCGGCGCACGCGTGTTCGATGTGCTGCCGGCGGGCGCGTCGCTCGTGCAGGTCGGGCGCGGCCCGCAGCTCGACGAAACCGCGCTGCTCGCGGGGCTCGCGAGCGGCCGGCTCGACAGCGCGATCCTCGACGTGACGGACCCCGAACCATTGCCGGCCGGCCATCCGTTCTGGACGCACCCGCGCATCCGGATCACGCCGCACATCGCGAGCGCGACGCGGCCGGACACCGCGGTCGAGGCCGTGCTCGCGAACCTCGCGCGCCATCGCGCGGGGCAGCCGATGATCGGCGTCGTCGATCGCGCGCGCGGCTACTGACGCGTGCGCCCGGGCCGGCGGGGCGCGCAGCAGAAAATGCCGCAGCGCCCCGCACAAACGCCGCGTTCGTATGTTTCAGACTGCAAATTGAAAACGCATGAGGATGGCTCGCCCGGTAGCATGAACTCATCGCTGACACCCGACGAGAGTCCCGCCCTGCCATGAACCACGCCGCGCTGATCGAAGCTGATCGTCAACACCTGATCCACCCCGTCGTCAACTATCGTGCGCACGAGGCGCGCGGCGTCACCGTGCTCGAATCCGCCGACGGCGTGTTCCTGCGCGACGCCGCGGGCCACACGCTGCTCGATGCGTTCTCGGGCCTGTGGTGCGTCAACGTCGGCTACGGCCGCGACAGCATCGTGAAGGCCGCCGCCAGCCAGTTGGCGAAACTGCCCTACGCGACCGGTTATTTCCATTTCGGCTCGCAGCCCGCGATCGAGCTGGCCGAACGGCTCGCGGCGCTCGCGCCACCGTCGCTGAATCGCGTGTACTTCACGCTCGGCGGCTCGGACGCGGTCGATTCCGCGATCCGCTTCATCACGCACTATTTCAACGCGACAGGCCGCCCGTCGAAGAAGCAGATGATTGCGCTCGAGCGCGGTTATCACGGCTCGTCGTCGATCGGCGCAGGCCTCACCGCGCTGCCCGCGTTCCACCGCCATTTCGACCTGCCGCGCGCGGACCAGCACCACATCCCGTCGCCCTACCCGTACCGCCATCCGCTCGGCGGCGATCCGCAGGCGCTGATCGCCGCGTCGGTGGCCGCGCTGGAAGCCAAGGTTGCCGAACTCGGCGCCGACAACGTCGCCGCGTTCTTCTGCGAACCCGTGCAGGGTTCCGGCGGCGTGATCGTGCCGCCGGCCGGCTGGCTGAAGGCGATGCGCGACGCGTGCCGGCGCCTCGGCATCCTGTTCGTCGCCGACGAGGTGATCACCGGCTTCGGCCGCACGGGCCCGCTGTTCGCGTGCGAGACCGAACAGGTCGATCCGGACCTGATGACCGTCGCGAAGGGGCTGACGGCCGGCTATGCGCCGATGGGCGCGGTGCTGATGTCCGACGAAGTCTACGAAGGGATCGCGGGCAGCCGTGCCGAGTCGGCCGCGGTCGGGCACGGCCATACGTATTCCGCGCACCCGGTCAGCGCGGCGATCGGCCTCGAGGTGCTGAAGCTCTATCACGAAGGCGGGCTGCTCGCGAACGGCCAGGCGCTGGCGCCGCGCTTCGCGGCGGGGCTCGATGCGCTGCGCGCGCATCCGCTCGTCGGCGACGCGCGTTCGGCCGGCCTGCTCGGCGCACTCGAGCTGGTCGCCGACAAGGCGCACAAGACGCGCTTCGACGCGGCGCTGAACGTGCCGGACAAGATCGCGGCGGCGGCCTACGCGAACGGCGTGGTGTTTCGCGCGTTCGGCGACGGCGTGCTCGGCTTCGCGCCGGCGTTGAGCTTCACCGCGGGCGAGTTCGACCTGATGTTCGAACGCGTGCGCAAGACGCTCGACGACGTGCTGGCCGATCCGGGCGTGCAGCGCGCCCTCGACGCCGCGCACGCGCAGCCGGCCTGACCGGCCAAGGGAAAGCCGGGCTTGTGGCGGCCATCGTTCGACTCTAAAGTAACCGGACATTCCATTTTTTCCGACTCACGTGAACATGACGGACAGCAAGCTGGATCGCATCGACCTGCGCATCCTCTCCCAGTTGCAGAAGCGCGGCCGCATGACCAACGTCGAGCTGGCGGATGCGGTCGGGCTGTCGCCGAGCCCCTGCCTGATCCGCGTGAAGCGGCTCGAGAAGGCCGGCTACATCGGCGGCTACGGCGCGCACATCCAGCTCGAGAAGCTCGGCGACGTGCAGGTCGTGTTCACCGAGGTCACGCTGGCCGACCACCGGCGCGAGGACTTCGACCGCTTCGTCGCGGCGATCCGCAACGTCGACGAGATCGTCGAGTGCCACCTCGCGAGCGGCGGCTACGACTATCTGCTGAAGTTCATCACGCGCAGCGTCAGCCATTACCAGACGATCGTCGAAGGGCTGCTCGAGCAGAACATCGGCATCGAGAAGTATTTCAGTTACGTGATCATCAAATCGCCGTTCGTCAAACGGCACTACCCGCTCGAATCGCTGTTCGGCGAACGTCACTGACGGGCGGCCTGCGGCAACCCCGAACGCGGCAACGTGCTGTCCGCGCGGGGTAGTCGCGCGCCCGCGCCTCCGCCTTCGCCGATCCGCTTCCTCCAAGGACCTGTCATGCCGCTTACGCTGTCCCGAACCGAACTCGTTCGCACCGCCAACCTGATCGACGGAACGTGGCGCGACGCGCTCGACGGCCGTCGCTTCGACGTCGTCGATCCCGCGACGCTCGACATCGTCGCGCACGCACCCGACAGCGGCGCCGCCGACGCGCGCGCCGCGACGGACGCGGCCGCACGCGCGCTGCCCGCATGGCGCGCGACCCCCGCCCGCGAACGGGCGGCGATCCTGCGCGCATGGCATGCCGCGATCGTGGCGCATACCGACGATCTCGCGAAACTGATGTCGCGCGAACAGGGCAAACCGCTCGCGGAAGCGCGCGGCGAAGTCGCATACGGCGCGTCGTACGTGCTGTGGTTCGCCGAGGAAGCGACACGCACGTATGGCGACCTGATTCCGCAGCAGCAGCGCGGCAAGCGGCTGAGCGCGGTGAAGGAGCCGATCGGCATCGTCGCCGCGATCACGCCGTGGAACTTCCCGCTCGCGATGATCGCGCGCAAGATCGCGCCCGCCCTCGCGGCCGGCTGCACGGTGGTCGCGAAACCGGCGGAGGACACGCCGCTGACCGCGCTCGCGCTCGCGTTTCTCGCGCAGGAAGCCGGCGTGCCGGCCGGGGTGCTGAACCTGATCGCCGCATCGCGCGAACGGGGCATCGATGCGGTGGCCGACTGGCTCGCCGACGGCCGCGTGCGCAAGATCACGTTCACCGGCTCGACGCCGGTCGGCAAGCTGCTCGCGCGCGAATCGGCGGCGACGTTGAAGAAGCTGTCGCTGGAGCTCGGCGGCAACGCGCCGTTCATCGTATTCGACGACGCCGAGCTCGATGCCGCGGTCGACGGGCTGATGGCCGCCAAGTTCCGCAACGGCGGGCAGACGTGCGTGTCGCCGAATCGCGTCTACGTGCAGGCCGGCGTCTACGACGCATTCGCCGCGAAGCTCGGGGCGCGCGTCGCCGCGCTGAAGGTCGCACCGGCGACCGACCCGGCCGCGCAGATCGGCCCGATGATCAACGCGCGTGCGGTGGACAAGATTGCCCGCCACGTCGGCGATGCCGTCGAGCGCGGCGCGCGCGTGCTGACGGGCGGCAAGCGCCTGACCGAACTCGGTGCGAACTATTACGCGCCGACGGTGCTCGCCGACGCCACCGCCGACATGCAGCTGACCTGCGAGGAAACCTTCGGCCCGGTCGCCGCGCTGTTTCGCTTCGACACCGAGGACGAAGCGGTCGATGCCGCGAACGACACGCCGTTCGGGCTCGCCGCGTATTTCTACACGCAGGACGTGCGGCGCATCGCGCGCGTGTCGGCACGGCTCGAAACGGGCATCGTCGGGATCAACGAAGGCGCGCTCGCGAGCGAGGCCGCACCGTTCGGCGGCGTGAAGGAGTCGGGTTATGGTCGCGAGGGCTCGCGCTACGGGCTCGACGACTATCTGTCGATCAAATATCTGTGCCAGGGCGGGCTCGACTGATCGGATGAATCCGGGCCATCCGCGAGGCGGCCCTCGCCGCGCCCGGTCGTCAGGCATGCGTTGACATCGGAACCGATCGGTCCATATAATGCATCCAACTTTTGGCACCGCATCGTTTGCGACACCGGTCAATGGCAAATCCGGCTGGCGTGGGCCGCCCACGCGAATTCGAACTTGGCGATGCCGCGCGCGACGCGATGGACGTTTTCTGGGACCGCGGATACGAAGGCGCGTCCCTGCCCGACCTGATGGCCGGCACCGGCCTGTCGCGCGGTAGCCTGTACAAGGCGTTCGGCGACAAGAAAGCGCTGCTGCTGGCGGCGCTCGACCTGTACATGGCCGACGGGCTCAAGGCGACCGCGGACATTCTGTCGCAACCCGGCGCCGTCAAGGATGCGATTCGCGATTCGCTGCTGCGCTATGCGCGCCTGTCCGTCGGCGAGGCGGGCCGGCGCGGATGTCTCGCGGTCGCGATGACCACGGAACTGGCCGCGCGCGACGCGGATGTCGCGGAGCGCACCGGGCGCATGTTCCGGCGGCTGCAACAGCTCTATGCCGGTGCGATCGTCCGTGGCCAGGCGAGCGGCGAGATCGCCGAGCAGGACGAACAGGTGCTGGCGCGTTTGCTCGTCTGCCAGATCGAGGGCATGCGCGTGCTGGGCAAAACCGGCGTGTCCGAGCAGGACATGCTCGCGCTGGTCGACCGCACGATGCGCATCCTCGACTGATATTTTTTTACCCAATTTGGAACCGATTGGTTCCGTATGGAGAACCATCCATGTCACGGAATGACCCCGTATCACCCGACCCGCGCCGCTGGGCGATGTTTGCGGTCCTGCTCGTCGGCGCATTCCTGCCGCCGCTGGATTTCTTCATCGTCAACGTCGCGCTGCCGTCGATCCGCGCGGAACTGGGCGCCTCGTCGTCGGCCGAGCAACTCGTCATCTCGTCGTATGCGGGCCTGTACGCGGTGACGCTGATCACCGGCGGGCGATTGGGCGACCTGTTCGGCCGCGGCCGCGTGTTTTTCCTCGGGTTGATCGGCTTTGCGATCGCCTCGACGCTGTGCGGTCTCGCGAGCTCGCCGTGGACGCTCATCGTCGGCCGCGCGTTGCAGGGCGTGACGGCCGCGATCATGGCGCCGCAGGCGCTCGCTTCGATCCAGGCGATCTTCCCCGAAGCGGAAAAGCCGCTCGCGCTCAGCTTGTACGGCGCGGTATTCGGCCTCGCCGCCGTGGTCGGGCAGGCGCTGGGCGGGATCCTGATCTCGCTGAATCTGTTGAATCTGGGCTGGCGCACGATCTTCCTCGTCAACCTGCCGCTGGCGATTCTGGTCGTCCTGTTCGGGATTCCGCTGCTGAAGGAAACGCGTGCGCAGCATGCGCGCAAGCTCGACCTCGGCGGCACCGCGCTGTCGATGCTGACGCTGGGCGCGCTGATCGTGCCGCTGATCGAGGGGCGCGAAGCAGGCTGGCCGGTATGGGCATGGGTGTCGCTGCTCGCGGTGCCGGCCCTCGCCGGGTTCTTCTGGCGCTACGAGCGCCGGCTCGGCCGCCGCGGCGGCGCACCGCTGCTCGATCCGGCCGCGCTGCGCGCACCGGGGCTCGGCCGCGCGTTGCTGATCGCGCTGCTGCTGTACTCGATCGGCGCGTTCTTCCTGCTGTTCTCGGTGTATCTGCAGAATGCGTTGCACGTCGACGCACTGAGCGCGGGCCTCGTGTTCTTGCCGTTCGGCGTCGGGTTCCTGCTCGGCCCGTTGTCGACGCCTGCCTGCACGCGTGTCATCGGCGCTTACGTCAATCCGTTCGGCATGAGTCTGGAGATCGTCGGGCTCGTCGGCCTCGCGTGGTTGATCGATGCCACGCCGATCGGGATGCCGCTCGCGGCCGCGCCGCTCGCCGTCGTGCTCTTCGTCATCGGTTTCGGACAAGGTCTCGCGCTGCCGACGCTGATGCGCATGGTGACGGGGCGCGTCGCACCGGCGCTGTCCGGCATGATCGCCGGCATCGCCAGCTCGACGCTGCAGGTCAGCACGTCGCTGAGCGTGGCGATCATCGGCGGCATTTTCTATACGACGCTCGGCACGCGCCAGGATCCGGCGGCCATCGCGCATGCGTTCATCGTCGCACTGCTGTCGATCTCGGTGTTCCTCGCCGTGGGCGCCGCGCTGGGCATCTCGCTTGCACGGGCGGGCGCCGCGCACACGTCGATGCGGGCCGCCGCCCGTCCGGGCTTCGGCCCCGAACGCGAACGGCCGTGATCGTTTGTATTTGCCCGTATTTTCCCGTACCGACATTCATCGCCGCGTCAGTCCGACCTGGAGGTTCTTCGTGTATTTCATCGTCTCCTATCGCCGAGCCGCGGGCACGCGATTCGACGCCCGTTACTACGTCGAGCAACACATTCCGCTGGTGGAAAAATCCTGGAAGCCGTACGGGCTCGACGCTATCGACGCTTTCTTTCCGGCACGTGAGGACAGCGAACTGATCGTCGTGGCGATGTGCCGTTTCAAGGACAGTGCGGCGCTGGACGCTGCGTTCGCGTCCGCGGAGACGGCAGACGTCATGGCAGATATCGATGCGTTCACCGACATCGAACCCGATCGGCTCATCACGGACGTGTTCCCGCGCGTGTCGTAGCGGCGATCGCGCGCCGCCATGCATCGGTTTCGGCCGGCGCCATCGGTCACTTGTCCGATGGCGCCGCGAACGATCGGGTGTCAGGATAGGCAACCGTCACGCGATACCGGACCGGGAGGATCACTGCAATGTCGGGACGTCAGATCTTCATCGTCGCATTGGCGAGCGGCCTGCCGCGTGCGTTCGGCGTGCTCGCTATCGTGTCGGGCCTGTTTCGGATCGGCACCGCAGTGCATCGCGGGAAACACGCCGACGCGCCGGCGCAAACGGTCTCGGGTGGAGCGCGAATGGCGCTGGCCGGCGCGCTGCTTTCCTGCGAAGCCGTTGGTGCCGTCTACTTCGCAATCGCGGCGTTGGGGTACGGTTGGGCCGACACCGACGCGACAGCCTCGAATCGCAGGGAACGGATCAACGACTGGCCGACTTGAATGGTGCAACCGCCATCTTCGATACGCGGGGTAAGCCACCGGACAGCGGAGCGTCAAAGGTCGCGCCGGCCCGACGGGCCGTCCGCGCACACACGAAAGCGAATCCGCGTCGCGGAGCGCGTCAGAGCAGCCCCAGCGCCGACGCCTTGAGGGTCGCCGCGGCGCGCGTCGAACATTCGAGCTTGCGGAACGCCTTCTCGACATGGGTGCGCACTGTGCTCGGACTCATCGCGAGCGCCTGCGCGACCTGCTTGTTGCTCGCACCGCGGGAGATTGCCCGCAGGACGTCGATTTCCCGCGCGGACAAGCGCGGGCCAACGGCCGACGCGCCCACGGCGATGCGCCGGGGCACGGGCGCCCCGCCCGTCACGAGCGCGGCCACCACTTCGCCGCATAGGCGGCCGCACGCCGCTTCTTCCTGCAACTGGACGGCGGCGGTTGCATCGCTCAGCGCCGCGCGCCACGGACGCGCCGAGCGCAACGCGACCCACGCCAGCGATGCCGCCAGCACGCGCGCTTCGAGCGTCAGCGCCGCATCGCGCGCGCCGCGGAAATAGCCCGAACCGTCCTGCCGCTCGTAGGCATACGAAGCAAGCACCGCGGCTTCGCCGAGCGCGCCGGTCTGCCTGCCGGCGCGCTCGGTCCAGTACGGGACGAGTCGCACCTTTTCCCATGCGCTCGCAGGCAGCCGCGTCGGCAGATTCCACACGTCGTTCGGCACCGCGGCCCTGCCGATGCCATGAATCAGTCCGGCCCGGTACACGCGTTCGCGCGCGGCCTCGTCCGGCGACAGACGGCCGTAACAGGCGGCCGCCGTCGCCGCGACCGAGCGCGAAAAACCCGTCATCCACGGCAGTTTCAGATCGATGACGTCCGCAATCAATTCGGCGGACGTCGCGCCCTGCATGTCCGGCGTGGCCAACGCGGCGTCCAGCTCGGCGGGCGCCATGTGCTCGAGCGTCGCCAGCCAGCGCGGTGCGTCGCGCGCGGCCGTCTCGACGAGCACGGCCGGATAACGTGACCCCGCGCGCTGGCCGATCAAGTCGAGGGCCTGTTCGATGCCGTACGTGCGGCTGAGCACGTCCAGGTCGCCCGCCAGCGCGACGATCGACACGGCGGGCGGCACCTGTTCGCGTTCGAGCCGCGCAGGCAGCCCGTTGCCGTCCCAGGTTTCGAAAATGTGCCGCAGCGCGGTTTCCGTCGCGCTGGACAGACCGAGTATTCGCGCGACCTCGCCCGAGACTTCGCAGTGAATCTGCGCGAGCGGAATCAGCGCGACACCCGCGCCGCCGATCGCTTCAGCCATGCCGGGCCGGCTCTCGAGCATCGCGGCGCGGATCGCGACGTCATCGCCGAATACCTGCGCGAAACCTGCCGCGTTCGCCGTGCAGCCCGACCAGCGCAACAGCGCCACCTCGCGAGCCGTGTCGCACACCGATGCATCGAATCGTGCCGCGTGCGCGAGCTGCGCCGCCAGCCAGCCGGTGCGCGGCGAATGGTCGGTCGGCTGGCCCATGCTGAGATCGCCGATGAAGGCCAGCGCGCGTACGGCGTCGACTATGCGCAGCGGGGCATGACGGGCTTCGGCGTCGGGCATCGGGTGGGCGGGGAGATTCGCGAGGACGGGAAAACGATCATACGCGACGGCGTCGCGGCGTGCAGGGGCATGCGCGTCGGGCGGGCGCCCCGGGGCCAACACGGTGCGATGTTCGCTCGCATCTCTGCGGAGCGCCCCGCGGACTTCGCCATCGGACATCTGACCGATGGCGGCAGGCGCGGACGATTGCGATACTCGGCGCACTGGAGATCCGGCCGGCGCCGCATCCGAATCCGAGTCCGAATCCGCATGGCGGACATCCTGCGTGCCGGCCGGTACGACGTTTCGATGTAAAAGGAGTGCACATGACTGATCGCTACCCTGAATTCCACGCCCTGGCCGACGAACACTGGCTGAAACGGTACTACTTTTCCCGGGCGGTGTTCTCGCTGATCTGGGTCGCGCTGGCGTTTTCCGTCGGCCGGCGGAGCGCGGCCGGCGCGGCGGTCCTGCTGGTCGTTTATCCGGCCTGGGATGCGCTCGCCAATTTCGTCGACCTGTCCCGCAGCGGCGGGATGGCGGCAAACCGCACGCAGGCGGTCAACGTCGCGATCAGCACCGTCACGACATTGGCGGTATTTCCGGCGTTGAATGCGGGCCTGCCCGCGGTACTCGCGGTGTTCGGCGTGTGGGCGATTCTGTCCGGCGCGCTGCAGCTCGGCACCGCCGTGCGGCGCTGGAAGCAGGCCGGCGCGCAGTGGGTGATGGTGCTGAGCGGCGCGCAATCGGCGCTGGCCGGGTTGTTCTTCATTTTGCAAAGCCATGCGCCAATGCCGCCGGCGATCGTCAAGATCGCGGGTTACGCGGGAGTGGGTGCGCTTTATTTCCTGATATCGGCCATCTGGCTGCAGGTGCGGGGGATGCGGCGCAGGGTGTCGTGAGCCGTCGGGCGGAATGAAGACCTGGACACGGCCGCGAATGGATCTGAACGACCCGAACCCGCCCTTCGGATCAGCGGGACTTCAACGGCGGCTTTGGGGCGGTCTCCGACTTCCATCTTCGCGCAGACTGCTACCTCACGTTGGCATCGCAAACATCATGCGCGCCCGGAGATCGATTGCTGGCCAACAGGCGCTGATTAATCGTCGCTGGACGCGTGAAATCCCAGATACTTTTGTTGGTCGGGCAACGCTTCGGGTGCTACGGCGCGAGCGTCGACCGAGGCGAGTGCCTCACGCGACCGGCGGCGATTCGAAACGATGGTCCACGATTCCGCACACGCCTTGCCTTCGGTGGCTTCGGTCCTGTCGATTGCGGTCCCGATCGCCCGCATCATCGCCTCGCGTTCCGCCAACACGGCAACGAACCCCTCGTTGGCGAGCGCAGTCGAACTCACGCCAAGGACGGTACACAGCATCCGTTTCGCACCAACATCGCCCACGTCCGCGTCTCGAAAAGCGTCGATACCTGCCACAAGCGACGGCTCCACGTATTGACCCGACACTTCCAGCACAGGATGACGATCGCTCCACGCATCCGGTGGACATGCCTTTCCAGCGGGGCGAAGTTCGATGAACGGATTGATCTCGGCAGGATAAATGCGGCATACGCGCGGCCGCCGCTCGTAAATGCCGCATGCCAGATCGGGTTGCAGATGAGGGCAGGGTCCTTCGAATGCAGCCACGACCGTCACGACAACGCGCAACGGTAATGTACCGCTCAGCGCCGCGAACGAGCGCCGGAACTTGTAGGCGGCGGCCAGATCATCCGCCGCCGGCTCGACGAGCCAGGGTACGGCTTCACAGAGTAGCTGCACTTCACCGCCGTCGCGCAGCCAGTCCAGCGCTTCGGAAAAGCCGAGCGGTACCCGGAGGTCGCGGCAGCACCGACCGCACATCGTGCACGAGAAATGAAGCGGCATCGGTTGTCCGGTCGATGTAATCCAGTGAATGGGATGGCGGATTGGCCTCGTGCGAAGCGGCACCCCACCGTTATGCAGGCCCTGCGGCTCGATGAATCTCTGGCCGTCACGGTTGGCCGTGGGATCGGCCTGCGTTCACAGCAGAATGTCCTGCCGCCTCGAATTGCCTTGCGCCGCGCTGGAGACCGGCTCCCACGCCTGCCAGGCGGCAAGACGCTCGGCGTACGCGGAACGCGCGACAGGAAGCCCTTCCGTGCCGAGAAAGAGACGCAACGGCGGATTGGCCGAATCGACGATCTCGAGGACAGCCTGAGCGGTCGACCGTGGATCACCGAAATCGATCTGTCCACTGGACGAAAAGACCCGTGCCCTGAGAGCGGCATAGGCATCGTTGCCGGTCGCCAGTTTCAGCGATGCCTGACTCGAAAAATCGGTGGCGTATGCGCCGGGCTCGAGCAGCGTGACGTTGATCCCGAAGTCTTTGACCTCCTGCGCGAGGCTCTCATGCATTGCTTCGAACGCCCATTTGGAGGCGTGATAGAAGCCGACGATGGGCCCCGCCACAATGCCGGCAACGCTCGATACGCCGACGATGTGGCCGTGGCGCTGCTCGCGCAGAAACGGCAACGCAGCTCGAATCACGCGCCAGGCACCGAAGAAGTTGGTTTCGAACTCAGCGCGGACGTCGTCCTCGCTCGCTTCCTCTATCGCGCTTACCAGCGCGTAGCCCGCATTGTTCACGACGACATCGAGCTTGCCAAAGTGCGCATGGGCCTGCGCGATGACGTGGTTTGCCTGGGCGGAGTCGGTGACATCGAGCGCCAGAGGAAGCACCGCCTCGCCATAGCGTTCGACCAGCCCGTCGAGATTGGCCAGCTGTCGCGCCGTCGCGGCGACCTTGTCGCCTCGCGCGAGTGCCGCCTCGGTCCAGATGCGGCCAAAGCCGCGGGATGCACCGGTAATGAACCACACTTTTTCTGTCATGGAATGCCTCTCAAGATGGATAGCCGTTACAGGCAGATTTGTACCGCTTTGCCTGATCGGCGGCACTGGCAGAGCGCGCCATGCCCCTTGCGCCTGGCGCCAATCGAATGGACCGGATTTGCGCCGCAGCGCAGCGGTTACTTCACCGTGGTGCACAACATGACAGCTTCGAGTGCCGGTCTCTGCGTGGCCGGCAACGAGTCGAAGCTACGGTGAGAAGTCTGGATAAGGAGCCCGCCGGGGGTACGCGTCAGATCGGTTCGGCGGCAACGCCGGGCGAATTCAGTTCCCGCCAGCGGTTCGGGGTGACGCCTTCCCAATCGCGGAACGCGCGATAGAACGAACTCGTGTCCTGGTAACCCAGCAGGCAGGAAACCTCATCGATGCCCGCGGCCGGGTCCGCGAGCAACCGGCGCCAGAGCTCCTGTCGAGCCTCGGCAAGAAGATCCCGGAATGTCGTGCCTTCATCCGTGATGCGCCGTTGCAGCGTCCGCTCGCTCATCCCGAGGTCGCGCGCCACGTCCGACAGTTCCGGCCGGCCGCTTGCGAGGCATCGTTTGAGTACGACTTTCACCTGCTCGCGGATCGAGCTGCGCGCTTCGATTTCCCCCAGCGCTGCCGTAAGTGCGGGAGTCAGCATGTCGAGCAGTTCGGGATTGTGGCCGGGAAACGGCCGGTCGAGATCGGCTGACTTCAGCACGAGCGCATTGCGCGCCGCGCCGGAGCGAATCGGGCAGCCGAAGTACTCGCGGTAGACCTCTTCCCTCGGGCCTGTGCGGACGAACTCCACGCGACGCGGCGTCAGGTGTTGCCCGGTGCCCCGCCTGCCGAGTTCGAGCAGCGTCGCAAACGTGACGTCGGTCGCAACGGCGGGTTCGGGTTCAGTTGCGCAGGGCCACTCCGAGGTGAGCGTACATTCGGCCCCCTCTTCGGCGATATGCAGCTGCTCCGGCGTGCAGAGCCTCTTGAAGCGGGCGACCCGCTCGAGGCCATCGCGATAGTCCCGGGCATGGAATGCGGCAAGGAGGAAAGGAGGATGCGTTGCGACTTCGCTCCGGGTCACCAGTGCGATGCCCAGACCAGGCTCGGGCGCCAGCTGCCCGATCGCTTTCCATAGCGCGAAGTACTGCTCGGTGCTCACGAGCGCCCGCGGATTCAGGTGCAGCGTGGCAGGTAACCGGGCCTGACGCAGTATCGCGGCCGGCGGCAGGCCGGCGTGCGCAATCGCGCGCCAGAACGCCTGCGGTACCTTGCATCTGTCTGCCATGACTGCGCCCATCGTAGCCTCGGTGTGGAAGTAATCTTTGCCGCTCGCACGCGCCCGGCTCGTGACGGGGGCGCGGACCATCCTAGCGCATCTGGCTCATGATCACGCGGTCGAACATGCGGTCGCCGAGCCACGCGCGGATCAGGATCATCGGTTTCGCGTACTTGCCGGAGACATATCGCGTGCGCGGCTTTTTCGCGCGCACGGCCTGCGACACCACGTTGGCGATGACACCCGGGTCGGTACCGCGTCCGTTGCCATAGGCTTGCTGCGTCGACTTTGCGACAGCCTGGGTCAGCTTCGCATAGGCGCCGCTGCCGGAGCGGGCGAGCAGGCTGCGCGAAACCACGTCGCCGAACCCCGTCTCGATCAGGCCGGGCTCCACGATCACGACACGGATGCCGAATGGTGCGAGCTCCAGCCGCAGGCAATCCGACCAGCCTTCGAGGGCATGCTTCGTCGCGTGATACCACGCGCCGAGCAGCGTATAGATCTTGCCGCCCATCGACGTGATGTTGACGATCGTGCCGCTTCCCCTCTCGCGCATGGCAGGCAGGAGCAACTGCGTGAGGCGGGCCGTGCCGAACACGTTGACCTCGAACTGGTATCGCGCCTCCTCGATGCCGATGTCCTCTACCGGCCCGTACAGTCCGAACCCGGCGTTGTTGACGAGCACGTCCACTCCTCCGGTTTCTTTGAGAATCGTCTCGACTGCCGACACGATCTCTGCATCGCGGGAAAGGTCCATGCGTAGCGGCCTAGCGCCGAGGCGTTGCAGGTCGATCATCCTGTCGACGTGCCGCGCGGCCACGTAGACCTGGAAGCCGTCGCGAATCAGCTGCCGGGCGATTTCCTTGCCCATGCCCGAGGAGGCGCCCGTCACGAGGGCCGTTTTCTTGCTTCTATCAAACATCGTGGTCTCTCAGCGAGTTCTGACTGGAGTGAACGTTACTCGCCGCACCGCGCCGGTGCACTAACGAAAGGCGCCACGTTGGTCGCAATTCACGCCATGGCGGGAGCGGCCACCTGAAAACGATCCGCCGCGCAGCCGCCCGTTCCGGGAAGAATGGCGCTACTCGCAACGGGAACGGCGTCATCCGCCACTGTGCGACCCGGGCTCAGTCCTTACGATCCGGTCTGTCGCAATCGTGATCACGCCTCGTGTGCGTGAGCCGGTCCTGCCGACGGCGAGCGCTGCCGCTGTGGGGGCGGCTGCACGCCGGACGCCCGGAACAGGATTGCTTCCTGGAAACCCGTCAAAAAGGATCACCGGCATGAACGCAAGCCTCGTTTTACGTCAATCGGCCGTCTCCATGATGCTCTTCTTCATGAGCCTGTTTTTAACACTAACTGCCCATGCCCAGCACGCTCCCGCCGACGGGATCGTTGGAATATGGGAAGCCGACGATGGCAGCGTAAAGCTCGACATGTACAAGGCAGGCGCCGCCTTCGAGGCACGCCTGCTGTACGGAAATCAGGTGGTGGAGTCCGATAACGTCACCTTCAAGCTCGACACGAGGAACCCCGACCCTGCGCTGCGCTCCCGCTCGCTGAAGAACATCGTGTTTCTGTCCGGCCTTCGCTGGGACGACGGTGAATGGACCGGAGGCTCGCTCTACGACGGGTCCTCCGGCCGCACATACACCTGCAAGGCGACCATCAAGGACGGAAAGATGTATCTGCGCGGCTACCTCGGCATATCCGCCCTCGGACAGACCCGGGTGTTCCATCGCGTGAATGGGTAACGACACAAGGGATGACCGGATGCCATGGGCGTTTGCCGGCAGGTCTTTTGGAACGGTCCGATGAAACTGTCATGGAGGTGCGTGCTGTCTGCGCTGTTGTGCGCGCTTCTGGCGACGTCCTGCAACATCCGGACTGTCGCGAAAACCAATGGCCGGTTCGCGACTGGACCCGACGTTTGAATGCCTACGCGACGCAACGAGCGGATGACGCCTTATGGTCGGATACCGTCCGACACGTTTGACTATGGCCGCCCCGGAGAAGACGCCAGCCATTCCCCAAACCAGCCTTTTGGACCGGTCGACGCCCACGACTCGACCCACATCCCTACCGCCCACCCAACGCCTGAGCCAGCGCATCCCCCGCAGCCAGAATATGCGCGGACAGAGCCGCACACGCCGCGTCGACATTCCCCTCGCGTATCGCCCGAACGATGTCCCGATGTTCGTCGTTCGAGCGATCCTGCCAGTCGAGTTGCTGCCACGTCGCATACAGATGCCGTGAACTGGCCCGATGCATGTCGCCGATCGCGGCGACGAGCCGCGGCATCCCGCACGGCGCGGTCAACGCCCGATGAAACCTCAGGTTCAGCGTGCCCAGCACGGCGATGCCACGCGCCGCCGCCTCCTGATCGAGGATCGCATCGAGTTCCTCCAGCGCCCGTGCGTCGAGCGCGGGAATCGCCTCGCGCAGCGCCAGCGCCTCGAAAGCCGCACGCATCTTCGCCATTTCAAGCACGTCCGCCGGCTCGAGCGGCGCCGCCCGCACGCCTCGTCGCGGTTCCACCACGGCCAACCCCTGCGCTTCCAGCCGTCTGAACGCCTCGCGTACCGGCACATGACTCGCGCCGAACTCTGCCGCGATGTGGTCCTGACGCAGCCACTCCCCCGGCGCGATGACGCCCGAGATGATGCGGTCCGCCAATGCGCTGGCGATCCGATCGGCCAGCGAGCGATCCTCCTTGACTTCCAAATTCATCCCGACCACCATGCATAGATTATCTATTAAATTGTAACAAACCCGGAGGCTCGATGCGCCACCACCGTCCTGTCCGTCTGCAGCACATTGCCGGCATCGGCGTCGATCGCATGGGCTCGATCGCCGATCATGCCGACGTCGACCTTTTGCGACTCGAAAATCTCGACACCGACCTCCCACCCACTTCGGAAGCGCTGGCCTTCACCCGAGAAGCCATTCAGCGAGACTCGGCCAACTCCTATTTGCCCTTCGTCGGTCAGGATCGGCTGCGCGCGAGCGCTGCCGCCCACGTGTCGGCGCTTTCGGGGCAGCGCTTCACGGCCGACCAGGTGGTGGTGTCGGCGGGCGGGCTCTCCGGCATTCTGAATACGCTGCTCGCCACCGTCGAGACGGGCGACGAAGTCATCGTCACCGATCCGACCTACGCCGGTCTGCTGAACCGCATCCGCCTGGCGGGCGGTGTGCCCAAGCAAGTCCCGTTCACCTTCACGCCGGGCAGCGAATGGAAGCTGGACCAGGCAGCACTGCGGGCAGCAATCGGTCCGAAAACGCGGGCCATGCTGCTGATGTCTCCGTCGATGCCTTCGGGCGGCTTCTTCGATGCGTCCGACTGGCAACTGATCGCGAGCCTGTGCGTGCAGAACGATCTGCTGCTGATCCTCGACAGCGCGATGGAACGGCTGCTTTTCGATGGGCGCACGGTCATCCATCCCGCCGGCCTGCCCGGCATGGCCGAGCGTACGGTCACGGTCGGCGCGGCGTCGAAAGAGTTGCGCATGATCGGCTGGCGGGTCGGCTGGATCGTCGCGCCGGAATGGCTGATTCCGGATCTGGTGGCTGTGTCGCTCGCCAATGTCGTGGTACCGGTCGGCATAGCCCAGGAGGCCGCGGCGGTTGCGCTCGAACATTCCGCATCCGATCTGCCTGGCTACGTGAGCGAACTCGAGAGACGGCGGGACACGGTCGCCGCCGAACTGTCGGGGCTCCCGTTCGGCATGCCGGCGGGCGGCTGGTCGATGCTGCTGCGCGTCGCCGATTTCGGTCTGACCGGATCGCAGATGTCGGAGCGGTTGCTGCGCCGGGGCGTATGTGCGACGGCCATGACCGGATGGGGCGTCGCCCACGGCGAGCAGTACGTCCGTTTCGTGTTTTCAAACGAACCTGTCGACCGGTTGCGCACGCTCGGGGACAAGGTGCGCTTCGCACTGGAGGACGCATGACGGCCGCTCACGAGAAAGCGGAGTCCGCCGGGCGTCCCTGGCTGGAAGTAGCCGGAACTCCGCGTGTGGTGGTCGGGCAAACTCACACAAGATCGATCCGCGTGACGTGATGCATCCGGCGCCGAGGCGGCGCGATGCCCCCGCCCCGGCCGGACGTAACGTCCCGCGAACGCCCTACCGCCCCACCGGCGGCCGCAGGATATCGCGCGGAATCGACGCGATCAACACGCAGCTGACCAGCAGGCAAGCGCCCAGCGCATAAGTCCCGTTGTTGATGTTGCCGGTCATCTGCTTGGCGACGCCGGTGATCATCGAGCCCGTGAAGCCGGACAGGTTCCCCACCGAGTTGATCAGTGCGATGCCGGCGGCCGCGGCCGTGCCGGACAGGATCTGCCCCGGAAAGGTCCAGTAGATCGGCATCAGCGCGAGGATGCCGCAGGTGGCAATGGTCAGGAATACGATCGACAGCGCCACGTTGTGCGCGAACGCTGCGCTCAGGATCAGGAAGACGCCGCCGATCAGCGCGGGAATCGCCGCATGCAGGCGGCGTTCGCCGGTCTTGCGCGAGTGCGACGCGTTCCACACCATCGCGAAGATCGCCGTCAGGTAAGGAATGGCCGTCAGCACGCCGATGTGCAGCGGGCTGTGCACGCCCGACGCGCGGATGATCGACGGCAGCCAGAAGGCCAGCCCGTAGAAACCGGTATTGAACGTCAGCAGGATGAAGGTGAGCAGCCAGACGCGCGGGCTGCGCAGCGCGGCGCCAATGCTGTGCGACTTGTGCGCGGCCTCGGATTCGAGGTTGCGCGACAGCACCGCCTTTTCGTCGGCGGACAGCCACTTCGCCGTCTGCGGACCGTCGCCGAGGCAGGCCAGCACGATGAACGCCACCACGATCGACGGCAGCCCTTCGAGCAGCAGCATCCATTGCCAGCCGCTCATGCCCGACAGGCCGTGCGTCTGCCCCATCAGCCAGCCGGACAGCACGCTGCCGAGCGTCAGGCTCAGCGGGATCGCGACCAGGAAGCCCGACATCGCCACGCTCTGGCGCCGCGCCGGGAACCAGTAGTTCAGGTACAGGATGACGCCCGGGAAAAAACCCGCTTCGCACAGCCCCAGCAGGAAGCGCAGCGTGTAGAACATCGTGGTCGTCTGCACGTGGAAGAACTGCGCGAGCGGCACGATGAACGCCATCGACGACGACACGATGCCCCACGTGATCATGATCCGCGCGATCCAGAAGCGCGCGCCGTAGCGGTGCAGCAGCAGGTTGCTGGGCATCTCGAACAGGAAATAGCCCCAGAAGAAGATGCTGGCGCCGAGCGCATAGACGCCGTCGCTCAGGTTCAGGTCGTCGAGCATCTGCAGCTTCGCGAAGCCCACGTTGACGCGGTCCAGGTAGGCCACGACGTAACAGAGCAGCAGCAACGGCAGGATGCGCCGCATGACCTTGCGGTAAAGGGCGTCTTCGGACGAATCGGCCGCGGCCGGTGCGGCAGCGGCCTGCGTAAGGGATGGCATCGGTCTGTCTCCTGATTGTGTCGATCTTCTTCGTACCGTCGCGTGCGCTGCGTGCATCTATGTTACCGGTAACATCCGGTACCCAAAAAAAGCCGACGAGGCGACGGGAGCGATCGGCAATCTGATACCGGTAACACATTCGAAGGTAGCATGCGGCACAGGCGCGTACAAGTGCCGCCGGACGCGTGGTTTCCCTAGTGCGACTCTCACCGCGGCGGGCACGCCGCGCCCCGCCTGCGCGGTATGCCGCACCGGTATGATGTAGCCTTTCCGGCCTTCTCCCGATCGCGATTCCGATGCCCAGTCCCACCGCCGTCCGGCCCGCCGGGCCGCCCCGCATGTCCGACGTAGCGCGCCTCGCCGGCGTATCGAAGATGACGGTGTCGCGCGTGCTCGCCGGCCACAGCGTGGCCGCCGAGACGCGCGCCCGGGTCTGCGAGGCCATCGACCAGCTCGGCTACGTGGCGGATGCCGCTGCCGGTGCGCTGTCGTCGGGGCGCTCGGAATTCGTCGCGGTGCTGGTGCCGTCGCTGTCGAGTTCCAACTTCTCGGACACCGTGCGCGGCCTGACCGACGCGCTCGAGCCGCATGGTTTGCAACTGCTGCTCGGCGATACCGACTACGACCTTGAACGGGAAGAACGGCTCGTGCGGTCGATGCTGCGACACCAGCCGCGCTGCATCGCGCTGACGGGGTCGCAGCACACCGATGCGACGCGCAAGGTATTGGAGCGCTCGGCGATTCCAGTGGTCGAGATGTGGGACCTGCCCACGCGCCCGATCGACACCGCCGTCGGCTTCTCGAACGTGCGCGCCGCCCGTGCGATGGTGCGCCACCTGGCCGAGCGCGGTTACCGGCGCATCGGCTTTCTGGTCGGCGCGAGCGAACTGGATCGCCGCGGCCTGGACCGGCTCAAGGGCTACCAGGCGGAGATCAAGGCGCAGGGGCTGGGCGAACCGCGCGTCGTGCGGCTGGGCGAATCGCCGATCACGATGAGCCACGGCGGGCCGGCGATGGCCGCGCTGCTGGAGCAATGGCCGGATACCGACGCGGTGATGTGCGTGAGCGACATGTCGGCGTTCGGCGCGATCATGGAGTGTCACCGGCGCGGGCTCGCCGTGCCAGCCGACATCGCCGTGGCCGGCTTCGGGAACTTCGAAGTGGCGACCTGCTGCCATCCGACCATCACGACCGTCTCGGTCGACGCGTACGGCATCGGGCAGCGCACGGGCGAAGCGTTGCTGGCGGCGCTGCAAGCGCGTGACGGCGGCGAGCGGACCGAATCGAAAAGCATCCGTATCGACTACACGATCATCGCGCGGGAAAGCGCCTGACAAGCCGACGGCCGCGCGCATCCCGACCGCCACGCGCGCGGCTTCGTACCGCCCCCCCTGCCCTCATCTTCGCCACATGCGCACGAAATCCCTTCCGCTGCGCAAAAAACCCGTGCTAACATCCAAGCGATGTTACCGGTACCATCCGGCACGCAAAATGACAAAGGCCCCTCAGGAGACAGCCTGCCATGTCACACACGCCTCGCCGCCTGCGCAGTCAGGAATGGTTCGACGACCCCGCGCACGCGGACATGACGGCGCTCTATGTCGAGCGCTTCATGAACTACGGGTTGACGCGCGAGGAACTGCAGTCGGGCCGCCCCATTATCGGCATCGCGCAGACGGGCAGCGATCTCGCGCCGTGCAACCGCCATCACATCGAGCTGGCCGAACGCACCAAGGCGGGCATCCGCGACGCGGGCGGCATTCCGATGGAGTTCCCCGTGCATCCGCTGGCCGAGCAAAGCCGCCGGCCCACCGCCGCGCTCGACCGCAATCTCGCGTACCTCGGGCTGGTGGAAGTGCTGCACGGCTTTCCGCTGGACGGGGTGGTGCTGACGACCGGCTGCGACAAGACCACGCCCGCGTGCCTGATGGCGGCCGCCACGGTCGACATGCCCGCGATCGTGCTGTCGGGCGGCCCGATGCTCGACGGCTGGCACGAGGGCAAGCGGGTCGGCTCGGGCACGGTGATCTGGCATGCGCGCAACCTGCTCGCGGCGGGCGAGATCGACTACGAAGGCTTCATGCAGCTGACCACGGCCTCGTCGCCGTCGATCGGCCATTGCAACACCATGGGCACCGCGCTGTCGATGAACAGCCTCGCCGAGGCGCTGGGCATGTCGCTGCCCGGCTGCGCGAGCATTCCCGCCGCCTATCGCGAGCGCGGCCAGATGGCTTACGCGACCGGCAAGCGCGCAGTCGAGCTCGTTCGCGAAGACCTGCGCCCGTCGACAATCATGACGCGCGCGGCATTCGAGAATGCGATCGTCGTCGCGTCCGCGCTCGGCGCATCGACCAACTGCCCGCCGCACCTGATCGCGATAGCACGCCACATGGGCGTCGAACTGAGCCTGGACGACTGGCAGCGCCTGGGTGAATCGGTGCCGCTGCTCGTCAACTGCATGCCGGCCGGCGACTACCTCGGCGAGAGCTTCCACCGCGCCGGCGGCGTGCCCGCCGTGCTGCGCCAGCTCGATTCGGCCGGGCTGCTGCGGCGCGACTGCCTGACCGTATCGGGCCGCGCGATCGGCGAGATCGCCGACACCGCGCAGGACGCCGACCGCGACGTGATCCGCACGCCCGACGCGCCGCTCAAGCATGGCGCCGGCTTCATGGTGCTGTCGGGCAACTTCTTCGACAGCGCGATCATGAAGATGTCGGTGGTGGGCGACGCGTTCCGCCGCACCTACCTGTCCGAGCCGGGCGCGGAGAATACGTTCGAGGCGCGCGCGATCGTGTTCGACGGCCCCGAGGACTATCACGCGCGCATCAACGATCCCGCGCTGAACATCGACGAGCGCTGCATCCTCGTGATCCGCGGCTGCGGCACGGTCGGCTACCCGGGCAGTTCCGAAGTCGTGAACATGGCGCCGCCTGCCGAACTGGTGAAGCGCGGCGTGACGTCGCTGCCGTGCATGGGTGACGGACGCCAGAGCGGCACATCGGCCAGCCCGTCGATCCTGAACATGTCGCCGGAAGCGGCGGTCGGCGGCGGCCTCGCGCTGCTGCGCACGAACGATCGCGTGCGCGTGGACCTGAATCGCCGCAGCGTCGACGTGCTCGTCGACGAGGACGAGCTCGCGCGCCGCCGCGAAACCGAAAGCTTCACCGTGCCGCAGGCGCAAACGCCGTGGCAGGAACTCTATCGCCGGTTCGTCGGCCAGCTGTCCACCGGCGGCTGCCTCGAACCGGCCACGCTGTACCTGAAGGTGATCGAGCAGCGCGGCAACCCGCGCCATTCGCACTGACCCACCGCCCCCGACTCTTGCCGAGCTGACCATGCATACGCCTTCCGTTTCCGATTGCCTGCCGCACGACCTCGACCACGCGCTGCTGATCGGCCGCGTCTGGCGGCACGACGGCGCCCATGCGGGCCCGAGCGTCGTCGCCGTGCGCGGCGGCGAAGTGTTCGACATCACGCGCACCGTGCCGACCACCGCCGACCTGTTCGATCGCCCCGATGCAGTCGCCATCGCGCGCACCGCTGCCGGCGAATCGCTCGGCCGTGTCGAGCCGTTGTTGCAGGCCGCGCTGGACAGCACGCCGGGCGCGACGCACATGCTCGCGCCGTGCGACGTGCAGGCGATCAAGGCGTGCGGCGTGACCTTTGCGGTCAGCCTGATCGAGCGCGTGATCGAGGAACAGGCGGGCGGCGATCCGGCCAAAGCGCGGGAGGTTCGCGACACCATCGCCGCGACCATCGGCACCGATCTATCGAAGATCGTGCCGGGCTCGGAAGCCGCGCTGCGCCTGAAGGCGGAGCTCGAACGCCGCGGTGCCTGGTCGCAATACATGGAAGTGGGCATCGGCCCGGATGCGGAGGTGTTCTCCAAGGCGCAGCCGATGTCGGCGGTCGGCTTCGGCGCGGACGTCGGGCTGCTGCCCGTGTCGGTGTGGAACAACCCGGAACCGGAGATTGTGCTGGCGGTCGCCAGTGACGGCAGGCCGGTGGGCGCGACGCTCGGCAACGACGTGAACCTGCGCGACATCGAAGGCCGTTCGGCGCTGCTGCTCGGCAAATGCAAGGACAACAACGGCTCGTGCGCGATCGGCCCGTTCGTGCGGCTGTTCGACGACGGCTTCACGCTCGACAGTGTGCGGCAATGCAGCGTGTCGCTGCGCGTCGAAGGCGCGGACGACGGCTTCGTACTCGACGGCATCAGCCACATGCGCGAGATCAGCCGCGACCCGGCCGACCTCGTCGCACAGACCTGCGGCGCGCATCACCAGTATCCGGACGGCTTCATGCTGTTCCTCGGCACGATGTTCTCGCCGATCCAGGATCGCGACGCGCCCGGCGGCGGATTCACGCATCACCTCGGCGACCGCGTCACGATCTCCACGCCCGCGCTCGGCGCACTCGTCAACACCGTGCGGCTTTGCACGGAGATCGCGCCGTGGACCTTCGGCGTGCGCGCGCTGTATGCGAATCTGGCGGCACGCGGGCTGCTTGCCTGAGCGGAACGGCAGCGATACCGGCCCGCCCACGGGTGATGGATCGCAGTCAGCCACGGCATGGGGCGACGTACCCGCGGATCAGCGCGACGCACGGACGCGATCCGGCTGTCGGCGGCGAACCGGCAGCGCTCGATCCTGCCACGGCGCCGCCCACGGGCGGCTTCGGCTTCGACTACGCGAAGCGACCGGACGCTGCCATGCCGGCGCCGTCCGGGCCAGACCGCGTACCGAAGCGCCGTTGCAGCTCGATGATCGTCGGCAGATTGAAATCGTGGACGTCCGGCGCGGCGCCGCCCTGCCGCCGGCTCACCTCGACACAGAGTTCCAGCGCCCGTGCGCGCGTCTCGGCGAGCAATCGCAGCGCCTCGCCGAGCAAACCCTTCTCCAGTTCAGACAGTGAGCCATCCTGACCGATTTCGCCGATCGCCGGCTCGCTCATGCGGGTTTCCATCGCGGCTTCTCCTTCGCTGTCCGATTGCGCACGCGGTCGCACGTCGCCTTTCGCGTCACATGACCGCGCCGCGCAGCCACGGCACGAACTCGCGTTCGCCGATGCCGTTGTCCTCGCTGCGGGATCGTCGTCCGGAGGCAACGTCGAGCATCAGCCGGAACAGCCGCTCGCCCGCTTCGCCGACCGAGAGCGAACCGGCGACGATCCCGCCGCTGTCGAAATCCATGTCCGATTGCATCCGCTCGTACAGGCCGCTCGTCGTCGCGATCTTGATCGTCGGCACCGGCTTCGAGCCGAACACCGAACCGCGGCCCGTCGTGAAGCACACGAGATTCGCGCCGCCGGCGATCTGCCCGGTGGCCGACACCGGGTCGTAACCGGGCGTATCCATGAACACGAGCCCCGCTTGTCGCACCGGCTCCGCATAGTCGTAGACCGCGCGCAGCGGCGAGCGGCCGCCCTTCGACACCGCGCCGAGCGATTTCTCGAGAATCGTCGTGATGCCGCCGGCGAGGTTTCCGGGCGACGGGTTGTTGTTCATTTCACCGCCGTTGTCGGCGACGTAACGCTCCCACCACTGCAACCTGCCGAGCAGACGCTCGGCCACGTCGCGCGACGCCGCCCGCGCGATCAGCAGATGCTCGGCGCCGTAGATCTCGGGCGTCTCGGACAGAATCGCGGTGCCGCCGTTGCGGACCAGCAGATCGACGGCCGCGCCGAGCGCCGGATTCGCGGTGATGCCCGAGTAGCCGTCGGAGCCGCCGCATTGCAGGCCGACCGTCAGCCGCGAGGCCGGCACGGCGCTGCGACGCGCGCCGTCGGCCACCTCCAGCAACTCGCGCACGATCGACACGCCTTTGGCCACGGTGTCGCGCACGCCGCCTTCGTCCTGGATCACCAGCGTGCGCACGGTGCCAGGTGCCGCCGCGTCGAGCCGTTGCGCGAGCGCGCCGACCTGGTTGACCTCGCAACCGAGGCCGACGAGCAGCACGCCGGCGAAATTCGGGTTCCGTGCATAACCGACGAGCGTGCGCCGCAGCAGTTCGATGCCGTCGCCGGTCGCCGACATGCCGCAGCCGCTCTGATGGGTGATCGCGACGACGCCGTCGACATGGCCGAACGCGTCGAGCGCGCCGTGCCGGTATGCATCGGCGATCGCATGACAGACACTCGCCGAACAGTTGACGCTCGCGATCACGCCAACGTAGTTGCGCGTCCCCACGCTGCCGTCGGGCCGCACGAATCCGTCGAAGCTATCGCGGCGATCGGCCGGAACCTCGTGCGTGTCGCCCGCCGGCCCGTCGTCGTGCGCATGCCGCTCGGGCATCCCGACGTTGTGCACGTGCACGTGCTCGCCCGCGGCGATGTCCCGCAGCGCGACGCCGATCGGCTGCCCGCATTTGACGATCGCGTCGCCACGCGCGATCGGCGTGATGGCGATCTTGTGGCCGGCCGGTATCGCGGCCGCCGGCCGCAGCGGCGCGCCGTGCACGTCGATCGGCACGTCCGGCGCCAGCGCATCGAGTGCGACGGCGACGTTGTCGTTGCCGTGAAGGATCACGATGGTCGGTTGCTTCACGATGGTCTTCTCCCTGTCGTTGCGGCCACCGGTTCGTAGCGGGCGACGAGCTGCCGCAACCGCGGTTGTTCGGCCGCCAGCGCCAGCGAATCGGCGAGCGCGAGCAGCGGCTCGATCCGTCGCGCGACCTTCTCGCGATGGTTGACCGCGATATCGGCGATACGATGCGCGAGAAACGGATTGAGAAAGCGCTCGCGCACGCTGTCGACGTAGTGTTCGGCCGTTTCGCGCAAGCCCAGCGCCACGAATACCGGCGCGACTTCATCGCGCCACACGGCTTCGAGACCGTCGCGCAACCGCGCGTCGTTCATCGCGTCCAGCACCGTTTCCGAGGCGTCGCGCCCCGCCGCGAGCCACTGCTCCGCGAGCCAGCTATGCCCGAGATTGAGGAAGAACAGCTTCAGGCGCTCGTGGCTGCGCAAATCGTCGGTGACGACGATCTGAGCATGCGTGCACGGCAGCGCCATGCCGGCACGCCGCTCGATCGCCCATAGCGCGTAGGGCTCCGCGATCGCGCCGACCGGATGGAGCGGCTCGGACACGATGCGGTCGACGAGCGAGTTGACCCATACGCAGCGGTTGCCCAGATAGTCGGCGAACGCGTCGGGCAGCCGCCACCGGCGCGCGAGGTCCAGCACGATGTCGCGCAGCGTGTCGCCGTTGTTCGTCACCAGTTCGCAAGGCAGGATGGAGACGCCGTCATCGGGCCGCACCTGCCAGCGCGCATGCAGCAGCGCCAGCAGCTTCGCCGGAAAGCCGTGCGGTGCGTGCCTCGGCTGGGCCAGCAGGTCCACGGTGTCGCGTGGATCGGCGCGATACCCTGCGTCGCCGGTGTTCGACACGATGACGCGTACGGTCTCGATCGCGGCGCCGCGTATCTCCGCCCAGTCGTGCTCGGCGTCCCACGCGCGCTGCACGGCGCGGCACTCGACGACTTCGTCGACCACGCCGCCGCGGTCGCGCCCGCGAATCCGCACCGGATAGCGACCGGTGGCGCGCAGCGCGTCGATGCGGGCGCGGCTGGCCGGATTGCCGGTCGTCTGCACGATGCCGATGCCGCCCATCGCGTTGCCGTCGTCCAGCGCCTGCGAGACGAACAGGTCGACGTGCGCGAGCAGGAAGCGGCTCGTGCCGAACTGCAGGATCGGCGGCGTCATCGCATGCGCTCCGCGTGCCGGATGCGATCGATCAGCATTCGACGAGCGCCTTCACGACGGTCTGCCCCGCATCGAGCAAACGCGGCAGCGCATCCGGCACCTCTTCGAGCCGCATCCGGTGCGTGTTCAGCGCGCGGTCCGGAATACGCCCCCCGCGCATCGCGTCGAGCACCGTCGCGAAATCCTCGGCCGTCGCATTGCGGCTTGCGAGCAGCGTGGTTTCCCGCTTGTGGAATTCGGGATCCGAAAAGGCGACGTGCCCGCGCACGATCGAGATCAACGTGTATTTGCCGCCATGCGCGACGAATTCGAAACCGCGATTCATCGCATCGAGGTTGCCTGTGGCGTCGAACACCGCATCGAAATACTCTCCGTTCGTCAACGCCGCGAGACGCGCCGCGTCATCCGCGCCCACCTCCACGGTCGCATCGACCGTCAGATGTTGCCGGCAAAACGCCAGTCGATCCGCCCGCGTGTCGAGGCATGTGACAACGGCGCCACGCACCTTCGCGAAGATCATCGCGGCCATGCCGATCGGCCCGGCGCCGACGACCAGCGCCCGCTGCCCGGCGCGGACGTCCGCGCGCCGCACCGCATGCGCGCCGATCGCGAGGAATTCCAGCATCGCCGCCTGGTCGAGCGAAATGCCGTCGGCCTTGTGCACGAACTGCGCGGGCACGCTCAGGTATTCGGCGAGCGCGCCGTCGCGATGCACGCCGAGCACCTTGATGTTCACGCAGCAATTCGTGTTGCCGTGCCGACAGGCGATGCAGTGCCCGCACGACAGATACGGCATCACGTACACCGCGTCGCCGGCGCCGAGCCCCGACTCGGGTTCCGCCTCAACGACGACCGCTGAAAGCTCATGCCCCATCACGCGCGGATAGTCGAGGTACGGCTGGTTGCCGGTGAAGATATGCAGGTCGGTGCCGCAAATGCCGACCCGTTGCACGCGCAACAGTACTTCGCCGCTGCCGCGCACGGGCAGTTCGCGCTGCTGCACGCGCAGCACGCCGGGGGATTCGCAAATCACGCTGAGCATGTCGGGTTCCTTTCGTTCTGGTTCATTCGTCGTGGCGTGCGGTGTCGATCCGGTAGAAGCGGTGTGCGTTGCCGCCGAAGAGGCCGTCCAGCGCCGCGGCGCCGAGCAACCGCGCGCAATCGTCCTCGCACGCGGCCAGCCATTCGCCGTAGCCGCCGCACACCGACGCCAGCCGCAGCACCGGCCAGTCGCTGCCCCACATCAGGCGCGTCGGCCCGAACAGCTCGGCCAGCGCGTGGACATACGGCCGCGTGCGCGCGCGCACGACATCCGTGCCGGCCGACGGCCCTGCCTCCGTCCAGAGGCCGGACAGCTTGCAGTGAAGGTTCGGCAGGCTGGCGAGCCGGCCCATCGCCGACAGCCACGGCTGCCATTCGCCGCGCTCGATGAACGGCTTCGCGCCATGGTCGATCACGATCGGCAGATCCGGATGGCGTCGCGCGAATGCATGCAGCGCATCGAGATGGCGCGGCATCACCAGTGCATCGAAACGCAGCCCGTGCTCGAGCATCGCGGCGACCGCGCGATCCAGCCGCGGATCGTCGATCCACGCGTCGTCGGGCAGATCCTGCAGCATCGGTCGCAAGCCGCGCGCCTTCGGCGCGGACGCAAACGCCGCGATCCGCGCCGGCGCGTCGTCGGCCTTCAGGTCGACCCAGCCGACCACCGCGCCGACGCTCGGCGTTTCGTCCGCGAGATCGAGCAGAAAGCGCGTGTCGGCTTCGCTCGGCAGCGATTGCACGAGGACGGTGGTGTCGATGCGCGCGGCGTCGAGCAGCGGCGCGAGATCGGCGGGACCGAAATCCCGGTGAATCGCATCGAGTTCGGCCGGCGGCCAGCAGCCGGCCCGCGCGTCGATGCGCCAGTAGTGCTGATGAGCGTCGATGCGCATGGTCATGCGTGGGCTCCCGGAACCGGCGCGTGCGCCGCGATCAACCCTTCGTCGCGCAGCGCATCCCACAGTTCGGCCGGCGCGGGACGCTCGAACCAGTCGATGTTCTGCTTCAACTGCGCCACGCTGCGCGCGCCGACCACGCACGATACGACGGCTGGATGACCGAACGGAAACTGCAATGCCGCGGCGGGAAGCGGCACGTCGAAGCGGTTGCACAGCGCGCCGAGCCGCGTGGCCTTGTCGATCACGTCGGCGCTCGCGTCCGCATAGTTGAACTTGCCGTTGCCGGCGAGCAGGCCGGAATTGAACACGCCGCCGATCACGATCGCCGTCCCGTCACGGGCGCACGCGTCGAGCAGCGGTTCGAGCGCCGTCTGTTCGAGCAGCGTGTAGCGGCCGGCCAGCAGCACTGCATCGAGCGCCGCTTCGTTCAGCGCGTCGGCCGCGACTTCCCATTCGTTCACGCCGAGACCGAACGCGCCGATCTCGCCGCTGGCGCGCAGCGCATCCAGCGCGCGAAACCCGCCGCCGCGCGTCAACTGTTCCCAGTAGTGCGCGTGACGATCGCCGTGCGTCATCGCGCCGATGTCGTGCACGTACAGCATGTCGATCCGCGCGAGCCCGAGCCGCTGCCGGCTGTCGTCGTGCGAGCGCATGATGCCGTCGTAGCTGTAGTCGTACACGGGCCGGAACGGCAGCGGCTCGGCCCAGCCGTCGTCGCCCGGCCGCACGCTCGCGTCGGCGCGCATCAGCCGCCCGACCTTCGTGCTGAGCGTGAACGCGCGGCGCTCGCGCGGGGCGAGCCCCGCGCCCACCCGCCGCTCGGACAGCGTGTAGCCGTAATACGGCGCGGTGTCGAAATAACGAAGGCCGGCCGCCCACGCGGCGTCGACCAGCGCGGCGGCGTCGGCCGCCGACATCGGCCGATAAAGGCCGCCGAGCTGCGAGCAGCCGAGACCGAGCGCGGACACCGTCAGCCCGCTGCGCGGCAAGGCGCGCGTATCGTTTGCGTTCATGAGTGGCGACTCGATGCGTGCAAGCGGCACGGGCGATCAGTACAGGACATTCTTCGCCGCCTGCGAATCGAGGTTCTGCTTGTCGACCATCACGACGCCGGTATCGATCAGCTTCGGCGCGGGCTTGCGCTCGATCACGTCGAGCGCCGTGCGCACGCCCTGGTTCCCCATCTGCCACGAGCCCTGCACGGCGATCGCCTGCACGGTGCCGTCGCGCACGAAGCCCTGCAGGTCCTCGTTGCCGTCGAACCCGATCGCCACCACCTTGCCCGCCTTGCCCGACTGCTTCAGCGCACGGCCCATGCCGACCGCGGTCGGCTCGTTCGCGCCGAAGATGCCCTTCAGGTCAGGGTTCGCCGACAGCACGTCGGTCGTCTGGTTCAGCGCGGTCGCCATTTGCGATTGCGAGTAGTACGGGCCGACGACCTGCAGCTTCGAATGGCTCTCGATGTACTTGCGGAACCCGCCGACGCGGCTGACCTCGGAGCCCGCGCCCGGCACGTACGACATGATCGCGATCTTGCCCGACTGCCCGACGCGATCGATCAGCGCTTTCGCGCACAGCGCGCCCGCCTTCTCGTTGTCGGTCGACAGGAATGCCTGGTAGTACGGCTTGCCCGCGTCCGCGATCGCCGAGTCGATCAGCACGACGGGAATGTGCGCTTCCCACGCCTTCTTGATCGCGGGCACGAGCGCATCGGGATCGGACGGCGCGAGCACGATGCCCGCCACGTGACGCGTGACCGCGTTGTCGACCATGTTGACCTGCCCGCTGATGTCGGACTCGGCCGCCGGGCCCTGGAACGTCATCGTGTAACCCTTGGCGCCGTCGAGCGCCGCCTTCGCGCCCTTCTGCACGTTCTGCCAGTAGTTCGAATTGACCGTCTTGACGATCACGGCGATCTCGCCGCCCGCCGCATACGCGCCGCTGCTGCACACCGCGAACACGCACGCCGATGCCGCCAGCAGGATGGATTTGTTCATGTCTCGCTCCGCTTCTCGTTGGTAGGGACTGCTTGCTGCCGGTCAGGGCCGGCGATTGCGCAACTGGTCGATCCACACCGTGCCGAGGATCACGACGCCGATGATGATCTGCTGGATGAAGCTCGACACGCCGTTCATGTTCAGGCCGTTGCGCAGCACGCCGATCACGAACGCGCCGATCGCCGTGCCGGAGATCGTGCCGACGCCGCCCATCAGCGACGTGCCGCCGATGACCGAACTGGCGATCGCGTCGAGCTCGTACATCACGCCTTCGTTCGGCTGCCCGGTGACGAGCCGCGACATCAGCACGCAACCGGTCACGCCCGCGAGCGCGCCGGACAGCACGTAGGTGAACAGCTTCACGCCCTGCACGTTCACGCCCGACAGCCGGGCGGCTTCCGCGTTCGACCCGACCGCGTAGATATGGCGGCCGAGCGACGTTCTCGACAGCAGCACGGACACCACGACGAACAGCACGACCATGATCACGACCGGATACGGAATGCCGGGAAAGGTCGTGTCGGGGAACCCGTCCGCGCCGATGCGCGAGATCCGCAGCAGCGCGCCGTTGCCGAGCGCGCCGAACGCATCGCCGAGATCCGATACCGGCCGCGCGCCGGTGATCTGCAGCGCGATGCCGCGCGCGACGAGCATCATGCCGAGCGTCGCGATGAACGGCGGCAGGCCCATCTGCGTCACGCAGATGCCGTTGACGAGCCCGCACAGCGCGCCGACCAGGATGCCGGCCGCCATCGCGGCGGGCACCGGCACGCCGGCCTTGACCAGCAGCGCCGCGCACACGCCGGCCAGCGCGAGCACCGAGCCGACCGACAGGTCGATGCCGCCCGTGATGATCACGCAGGTGGCGGCCACGCCCAGATAGGCGATCGACGTGACCTGCAGGCCGACCGTCATCAGGTTGTCGACCGAGAAGAACGCCGCGCTCGAGATCGAGAACGCGAACACGAGCACGACGAGGCTGCCCAGCGCCGCGAACTTCTGGATCAGGTCGCGCCGCCGCTGTCGCGCCGCCCGTTCGTCGGCCTGGCTTCGATCGGATGTCATTTCAAGCATGGGAACGCCCCGACGCGTAGTGCATGATCTCCTCCTGACTGGTGTGTTTCGTATCGAGAAATGCGGTCAATCGACCTTCGTGAAAAACGGCGATCCGGTCGGTCATGCCGAGCAGTTCGGGCAGTTCCGAACTGATCAGCACTACGCCGACGCCGTCGGCGGCGAGCCGGTCCATCAGCCCGTAGATCGCGAATTTCGCGCCGACGTCGATGCCGCGCGTCGGCTCGTCGAAGAACAGGATCTTCGAGCCGCGGTACAGCCATTTGCCGATGACGACCTTCTGCTGGTTGCCGCCGGACAGGTTTCGGACGCGCTGGTGCACGGACGGCGTGCGAATCGCGAGGTCCTGCACGTAGCGGCGCGCGACGTCGAGTTCGTCGTCAAAGCGCAGGAATCCGAAGCGTGACGTGATGCCGCGCACGTTCGCGAGCGTGAGGTTCGCCGCGACGGGCATCGGCAGCGCGAGCCCCTCCTTCTTGCGGTCCTCCGACAGATACGCGATGCCATGCCGGATCGCCTCGCGCGGCGAGCGGATCGTCACGGGCCGGCCGTGCAGCGCGATCGTGCCGCCGTCGGGGCGATCCGCGCCGAAGATCGCGCGGGCGATCTCGGTACGCCCGGCGCCCATCAAGCCCGCGAAACCGAGGATCTCGCCGCGGCGCAGCGCGAACGACACCGGCCCGAACACACCGTCGCGGCGCAGGTCCCGCACGTCGAGCAGCACCTCGTCGGTCGGCACCGATTGCCGCGACGGATAGGCGTCGTCGAGCGTGCGTCCGACCATGCGCGCGACGATGTCGTCGATGCTCACGTCGGCGAAAGCGTCCGTCGAGATGTGGCGTCCGTCGCGCAGCACCGTCACGCGATCGACGATCTGCGCCATTTCGTCGAGCCGGTGCGAGATATACAGGATCGCCACGCCGTCGGCGCGCAGTTCCTCGATGATGCGAAACAGCTGCACCGTTTCCGTTTCGGTCAACGACGACGTGGGTTCGTCCATGATCAGCACGCGCGCATCGTGCGACAGCGCCTTCGCGATCTCGACCATCTGCTGCTGCGCGATGGACAGCACGCCGACCTTCGTCGTCGGCGCGACGTTCAGGCCGATGCGCGCGATGCAGCGCGCCGCCTCCGCGTTCATGCGTTTCGTATCGACGAACGGCCCGCGCCGCGGCTCGCGCGCGAGGAACAGGTTCTCCGCCACGCTCAGGTGCGGGACGAGATTGAGCTCCTGATGAATGATCGAGATGCCGGCCGCCTGCGCTTCGGAGGCCGAATGAAACCGCACCGGCGCGCCGCGATAGTGAACGACGCCGTCGTCGGGCAGGTACTGGCCGCTGATGATCTTCATCAGCGTCGATTTGCCCGCGCCGTTTTCGCCGCACACCGCATGCACCTCGCCGCGGCGCAGGTCGAGGCGAATCCCGTCGAGCGCGAGGACGCCGGGGAAGCGCTTGCGAATCCCGTCCAGGCGCAGGATCTCCCGGTCCGGTTCGTCCTGCGCGGCCTGACCGGGCAGATTGCGAGGCATTGCCATTGCGTCTCCTGGGGATGGATCGACCTCGACACTATCCGGTCAGTCCAATTTGGATGAATTACAGCAATCAAAGGCATTTTGGTCAAGCCAATTTAATTATTCACATCCGATCTTACCAATAGTGAAAACCCGGACATCCGGATGAACGCGCCGCTACACGGGGCGATGCGTCCGGCGTGATAGACTCCGCGACACGCGCTTTCGCCCGAAGCGCATTGATCCCTATCACTCGGATGAAATCGACAGAACCCAAGCGGCTTTACCAATCGGTCGCGGCCCAGATCGTCGCGTTGATTCGCCAGGGCGAATTCGCGATCGGCGAGCGGCTGCCGCCCGAGCGCGAGCTGGCGCTGACGCTCGGCGTGTCGCGGCCGTCGCTTCGCGAGGCGCTGATCGCGCTGGAAATCGGCGGGCAGATCGAGATCCGGATGGGCTCCGGCGTGTATGTGCGCGATACGGCCGCCGACGCTGTCGGCCCGATGGCCACGCTCGGCGACAGTCCGTCGGAATTGATGCAGGCTCGCGCGGCCGTCGAAGGCAGCGTCGCGGCCCTGGCCGCCGCGCGGATGACGGCCGCGATGCTCGAGCGGCTGCGCCGCACCGTGCAGCGCATGAAGCGGCTCGCGGAGGCCGGCAAATCCCCGGTCGAAGCCGACCGGCAGTTCCACATGCTGATCGCGGAAGCCGCCGGCAACTCGGTGCTCACCCGCTTCGTCGGCGAGCTGTTCGACAGCCGCCACGACCCGATCGCGGCCGCGATGCGCGGCCATGCGGAGAATCCGCAGACGTGGACCGCCGCAGTGCGCGAACACGAGGACGTGCTGCTCGCGTTGCAGGCCGGCGATCCGATCGCAGCGCAGACGGCCATTCGCGCGCATCTTCGCGCGTCGGAAGCGCGGTGGATCGAGGGTGGGCTGAAAGCCGATCCGGATTGAGCTGAACACGCACGGGCGCCGGCGCGCGTCGGCGAGCGCGGTGTCGTGCATCGCGTGGCGCCGTGCCCCCTGCAATTTCACTCATATTTCTCGCGCAGGCGTGACGAAAGCGCTATCCGGCCTTCACCACGCCATGGTTTGTTTCCCCGCCGTTCGGCATTTCAGGAAACCCACCCATCCCCTCGCTCGCATCCGTGCGCCCCACCGTTTCGCTCCCCCCTCAACACTCAAAATTACGATTGCAAATGCCTCTCATTTGCATTAAATTGCCGCGCAAATGTACTGTTTGGAACACCGATGTCGGCGCAAGGCCGCCCGCCGTGCCCGAACGCGAACGACACGAAAGGGAGAGGTATGAGCAGGAGGAACTGGGCGGCCGCACCGATGGCCATCGTCGTCGGCGCGACCGGCGTGGGCGCGGCCGACGCGCAGGAGGCGACGCTGCCCACCATCGAGATCTCGGGGCAGCGCGCGAGCGCGCCGTTTCGCACACGTGACTCGACGAGCGCGACGCGCGGCGACGCGGACGTGATGGAGATCCCGTTCGCGGTCAGCAGCGTCGACACGAAGCTGATCCAGACCGTGGCCGCCACGCGCGGCGACGATCTTTACGACTGGGTCGCGGGCGTATCGCGCCAGAACAACTTCGGCGGCCTGTGGGACAACTACGCGGTGCGCGGCTTCGCCGGCGACGGCAACACGTCCGGCACCGACTACCTGGTCAACGGCTTTTCGTGGAATCGCGGGATCAGCGTGCCGCGCGACACCGTCAACCTCGAGCGCATGGAAGTGCTCAAGGGGCCGGCGTCCGCGCTGTACGGCCGCGGCGATCCGGGCGGGATCATCAGCTATACGACGAAGCAGCCGCAGTTCGCTCGCGCGAACACCATCGGCGTGTCGGCCGGCAGCTACGGCGCGTTGCGCGAGACGCTCGATTCGACCGGCCCCGTGACGAAGTCGCTCGCATACCGCTTCGTTGCAATGAACGAGAACAACGGCAGCTTCCGCGATACCGTGTCGAGCAAACGCTACCTGTTCGCACCGTCGTTCACGTGGGACATCGGCGCCGACACGACGCTTCATTACGAATTCGAGAGTGCGCGCCAGCGCGCGCCGCTCGATCGCGGCGTGCTCGCGGTCAACGGCCAGCTTGGAGCGATCCCCGCGTCGCGTTTCCTCGGCGAGCCGCGCGACGGCGACTACGACGTGCGCAACACGGGCCATCAGTTCACGCTCGAGCATCGCGTCGATGCGAACTGGTCGGTCAACGCCGGGTTCGCGCAGCGCACCACCGACCTGTCCGGCCGCTCGTCCGAGGCGTTCGCGCTGCAGCCGGACGGCCGCACGCTGTGGCGCCGCTACCGGCAAGTCGCGTTTCATTCGAACGACCTGCAGGGCCGCATCGAAACGGCCGGCAAGTTCAGCACCGGCGGCATCGGCCACACGCTCGTGCTGGGTGTCGATGCGTACCGCTTCAACTACGACCAGTTCGTCGCGCGCTCGACGCCCACGGCCGCCGCGCCGTATGCGATCGACATCTTCGATCCCGTCTACGGCCAGCCGGCGCCCACGCCGCGCACCGCGACCAACCTGCTCGAGCGCGACGACGGCCAGGGGCTCTACGCGCAGGACACGCTCGCGTTCGGGCCGCACTGGAAAATCCTCGCCGGGCTGCGCTGGGATCGCTTCCACCAGTCGGTCGAGAACCGCCTGAAAGGCACGACGAGCAGCCAGGTGCAGACCGCATTGAGTCCGCGTATCGGCATCGTGTACGAGATGAGCCCCGCCCTGTCGCTCTATGCGAACACCGCGTATTCGTTCCGGCCGAACAACGGCGCCGACGTCGACGGCCGCGCGTTCGATCCGGAGAAGGGGCACGGCTACGAAGCCGGCGCGAAATGGGCCGGCGCGCGCTGGCTCGCGACCGTCGCGGCGTTCTACGTGACCAAGCGCAACGTGCTGACCGCCGATCCGGCGAACGCCGGTTTCTCGCGCGCGGCCGGCGAGGTGCGCAGCCGCGGCGTCGAATTCGAATGGAACGGCGATCTCGGCCACGGCGTGCGCGGCCTCGTCAACCTTGCGTATGTCGACGCCGAAGTCACGCACGACGCGGTGCTGACACCCGGCGCACGCCTCGTCGACATTCCGCGCCTGAGCGGCAGCGCGCTGCTCCTGTACGAAACCGCGGTACCGTTCGCGGACAAGGCCGGTGCCGGCGCCGGCCTGATCTACGTCGGGCGCCGGGCCGGCAATACCGCGAACACGCAGGACGGGTTCGAGCTGCCGGCCTATGCGACCGTGCAGCTGAACGGCTATGTGCAGGTCAACAAGCACCTGCGTGCGTCGGTCGTGCTGAACAACCTGTTCAATCGCACCACCTACGTCAGCTCCTACAACAGCCTGTGGGTCACGCCGGGCGCGCCGCGCAGCCTGTTCGCGTCGCTCGCGTATACGTTCTAGCGGGGGTTGGCCGGCCGGCGCCGTGCTTCATGCGCTTCACGCGCCGAGCACGAGCCGCGCCGCCAGCGCGAGCAGCAAGGCCGGCAACATCACGCACGCGCCGACCGCGAGGAACGCGCCGAACCCGACCTGCAACCCTTCGCGCCGGATGGCCGCGAGCCACAGAATCGTCGCGAGCGATCCGGTGACGGACAGGTTCGGCCCCAGGTCGACGCCGATCAGGATCGCGTCGATCACCGTTTGCGGGCTGCGCGCGGCGTCGACCGTCGAACTCGCGATGAGCCCGGCAGGCAGGTTGTTGACCAGGTTCGACGCCAGCGCGATCGCAACGCCGGCTACGGCCGCGGCGGTCTGCTCGCCGCTTGCCGTCAGCGCGCGCAGCAGCCCGGCGAGCGCACGCACCGCACCGCTCCGGTCGAGCGCCTCGACGAGTACGAACAGCCCCGCGACGAGCGGCAACACGCTCCATGAAATCGCGCGAACGATCGGCATGCACGCGGTCCGATCCTTGACCAGCACGCATGCGACGGTGACGATCCCCGCCGCCGCGGTCGGCAACCCGAGCGGAAGATCGAGCGCCGACACCGTCATCAGCGCGGCGGCCGTGATCGCGATGCCGGCCAGCGCGATACGCCCGCCGCCGGTGAGCGGCCGGGTCGGCAAACCGGATTCGCAACGGCCGCCGAGCGCGTGCCGCTGGGTCATCCGAAGCATCAGGAACGTGCATGCGATCGATGCGACGGACGGGATCGCGAAGTGGGCGAGCCATACGCCGAGCGACGGCATGCGCGCGCCGTACAGCACGAGATTCGCGGGGTTCGAGATCGGCAGCACGAAACTCGCCGCGTTCGCGACGAACGCGCAGATGTACAGCAGCGGCAGCGGATCGGCCTTCGCCCGGCGCGCGGCCGCGATGACCGCGGGCGTCAGCACGACGGCGGTCGCATCGTTCGACAGGAAGACCGTCGTCACGGTGCCCACCAGGTAGACGAGCGCGAACAGGCGCCGGGGCGAACCCTGCGCGAGATTGACGACGCGCGTCGCGACCCAGTCGAACAGCCCTTCGCGCCGCGCGACCTCGGACAGCAGCATCATGCCGGTCAGGAACAGGTACACGTCGCCGCCCTTCGCGACGGCATCGAGCGCCGGATGCACGGGCAACAGGCCGCACACGACCAGCAGCAACGCGCCGCTCACGGCCCAGGTTGCCTCGGGCCAGCCGAACGGGCGTGCGATGACGCCCGCCGTGGCGAGCGCGGAAATCAGCCATGCAAGTGAAACGGAATTCATGGGCAGGTCGGGAATCGCAGGGAGAAGGAAAGCACATTCAGGACGACGCGGCCGGCAGGTCGGCCGGCTTGCCGCACACGCTGCTCAGCGCTCGCGCGTGACCGAGCCAGAGCGCGAGCGCGCCCGTCGACACGGCGCCCAGCACGACGAATGCGACCGGATAACCGAAGTGCTGCGCGAGCACGCCGCCCAGCACGGGACTGAGCGCCGCGCCGATCCCCTGCGCGGTCGCGACGGCGCCCTGCCCGGCGTTCACGCGGCCGGAGCCGTGCAGCAGGCGCACGACGAGCGCCGGCACGACGACGCTTTGCAGGCCGGCACCGATGCCGTCGAGCACCTGCACTGGCCAGACGCCCGCCTCGCTCATCAGCACGGCGGCAAGCACGCCCCGCACCGGCAACACCAGGTAGGAAAGCAGCAGCACGCGCCAATAACCGTGAGCGCGAATCAGCCGGGGCGCGACCCACGCGGCCGCGATCATCACGAGCTGCGCGATGACGATGGTTTGCGCGGTGAACATGCTCGCGTTGCTGCGATGCGTGGCGACCACGCCCATTCCGTAGAGCGGCAGCATCGCCGCGTTGCCGAGATGAAACAGCGCGAGCGACGCGCCGAGCAGGACCAGCGGCCGGTTCGAGGCGAGCGTGCGCAAGCCGCCGGCGTGCGGCGCCGCCGCGCCCATGGGCGGATCATCGCGCACGGCATGCGTGCGCGGCTCGACAGGGTCCCTGTCGAGGCCGCGTGCGCACGCGTGGTCGATGGCCCGCGCGGGAATCGCCAACGTACTCGCGATCGCGAGGAGCGTGAACACGGCGACGAGCGCGAACACCGCGTCGAAGCCCGCATGCCAGCCGAGCCATCCGGCGAGCGCCGCACCGACCACGTTGCCCGCATGGTTCGCCATCTGGTTGCGGCCGAACTGCCGGTCGAAACCCTGCCGGTGCGCGATGCCGAGCGTCACGCCCGCGACGGCCGGCGCCAGCGCCGCGCCGCCGACGGCGGCCAGGATTTGCGACGCCGCCACCGCCGGATAACCGTCGGCGAACATCAGCGCGAGCGAGGCCAGCGCCGTCACGGCGGTGGCCGTGACGATCAGCGCGCGCTTCGCGCGTAGCGCATCGACGAGCGCGCCGGCCGGCGGCGTCGCGGCCATCGCGGCGAGCCCGGCCAGCGTCATGACCGAGCCGATCGCGTCGGCACTCCAGCCGCGCGACAGCAGGATCACGCCGACGAACGGGCCGATGCCGGCCTGCACGTCGGCCAGGAAGAAATTGAGCGCCTCGAGCGCGCGCGCCGCTCTCATCGTCGACGGGCAGTCATTCGTCGTCCGCATCGACGAGCTCGGCGATCTCGCTCACTTCGAGCACCGCGCCGTACCGCGTGACGACGCCTTGCCCCCACGCCATGACGTGGATACCGGCGCGCAGATAGTCGCTCAGCTCGGCTGCCGCATGCGGCGGCATCCGCAGCACGACACCGTTCGTCAGCAACGCGCCGTTCAGCTCTCCTTTCGGGCCGTGCAGCGCGAACGCGACTTCGCCGCTCATCTCCATCAGCTTGCGGCCGCCATGCGGCGGCTTCGGCGCACCGGGCACGGGCCCGTTGTCGACGATGTCGACGCCGTGGCGCCCGGTCAGCTGCACCGCCACGATCATCGCGGCGCCGCGCGACTTGACGCCGCGCACGCGAATGCGGTCGCCCACCTCGACATGGCGAACCAGTTCGCGGCCCAGGTGCGGCGGCACGTGAACCTGCAGGTCGCCGTTCAGGATCAGGCCGTCGATGTCCCCGTGCGGGTTGAGCAGGAACTGTGTGACGCGGCCGCGCGTTTCGGGCAGGCAGGCGGGATCGATCCAATGCATGGCAGGACTCCTTGTGGGATGGCGGGAAGACGACGCGCGATCAGCGCACGACGTCGTCATAAAGATTCACGACGCGGCCCGGCGAGCCGAATGCGGTGGCCTGCAGCGCTTCGCCGTAGGCATTGCGCGTGCCGTATCCGACCGCGGCAACGCGCGCGCCGGGTACGAGCAGCGCGCCGAACTGCTGGGCGGCCGGCACCGTCAGCTTGACGATCGCGCCGCTGTCGAGCATCACGCCGTCCGGCTCGCCGCGTGGTGCGCGCGTGACGCGCCGCACGACACCCGACACGCTGAGGCGGGCCAGATTGACGCCGCGCAGCGCGGGCGGCATCGGTGCGGCGGATGGCGGCGGCTGGTCGGACAACGATGCGCCGCTGCGGTCGTTGCGCACGACGCGCGCGTGGATGTCATCGCCGACGCGACGTTCGCCGGCCACCGTTACCCGGTCGCCCGGCCGCGCGAGCGCGATCAGCTGCGTGCCGAGATGCGGCGGCACGCCGACGAGCGTACCGTCGGTCAGCACGAAACCGTCGACCGCGCCTTCCGGGTTGATCGTCAGGCGCGAAAGCGTGCCGGACACGAGTGTGTCGGAGGCGACGGGCGACTGCGGCGGCGGCGGAAGAGAAGCCGGTTCGAAACCGGCGCGCGGCGGCGCACCGGGCGGTTCGTCCGCACGCGGCGGGGGTGGAATCTGTGCGGCGCAGGCGGTCGCCGCGGCGATCAGCGCGGCGGCACACAGTCCGGCACAGCTGCGGCGAACGGCGACGCGGCGCGGCGGCCGCGAACGCGCGGTGCGTGGGGTCGACTTCATGGCGGGCTCCGGCAACGGGTTGCGATGCCGTGATATCTGCAACACGCGTGCCAGCACGCATATGCCCGCCGGGCCGTGTATCGAACGATGAACCGTGCAACACGTGTCGGGATTCCCGACACGTATTACCCGCCGTTGTCGGGAATCCCGACAGGCGTCATGGCGCCGCTACTCGTCGCGCTCGATACCCAGATGGGCCATGCGCGCATAGAGCGACTGACGGCCGATGCCGAGCTGCCGTGCCGCCTCCGCGCGATTGCCGTTCGCGCGCTCGAGCGCGCGCAGGATCGCGGCGCGCTCGACCGCCGCCAGCGCGTCGGGCAACGGCATGTCGAACAGCGGCGCAGGCAGCGCGAGCGTGTCGCCGCCGGACGCAAGCCCCGGCACGACGCCGAGCCCGAGATCGGCCGCGCCGATGGCCGGCCCGGGCGCCAGCGCGGCCGCCCGCTCCATCACGTTGCGCAGCTCACGCACGTTGCCGGGCCAGCGATGATCGAGCAACGCCCGCTGTGCGTCGTTCGTCAGGTGCAACGGGCGCGCGCCTGCCGCGCATGCCAGGAAATGCGCGGCCAGCGGCAGGATGTCGGCCACGCGATCCGCGAGCGGCGGCAGGTGCAGCGGAATCACGTTCAGCCGGTAGAACAGGTCTTCGCGAAACGTGCCGTTCGCGACGGCCTCGGCGAGATCGCGGTGCGTCGCGGCCACGACCCGGATGTCGATCGCCGTCGGACGATCCGCACCGAGCGGCGTCACCTCGCGCTCCTGCAGCGCGCGCAACAGCTTGGCCTGCATGGCGGTGGGCATGTCGCCGATCTCGTCGAGAAACAGCGTGCCGCCGTCGGCCTCGACGAGCCGCCCGGGGCGATCGACGTGCGCCCCCGTAAATGCGCCGCGTCGATGCCCGAACAGTTCGCTTTCGAGCAGGTCGGCCGGAATCGCCGCGCAGTTGACCGCGACGAACGGCCCGGCATGCCGCATCGACGCGGCATGCAGCACGCGCGCCGCCACTTCCTTGCCGGTGCCCGTCTCGCCGGTGACGAGCACGGTCGCGTCGCTCGTCGCGGCCCGGCCGATCTGCTTCTGCACGTCGCGCATCGCGGCGCTCACGCCCAGCAGCCGGGGGCGGGCCGATGCGGGTTCGCGCGCAAACCCGCCATCGTGCGGCTCGACGGCCGCCGGCGGCGCGTTCGCGGAAACGATGCGCGCGAGCAGTTGCGCGATGTCGCGACGCCCGATCGGCTTGGTCAGGTGATCGAACGCGCCGAGCCGCATCGCGTCGATCGTGTTGTCGCTGGTCGCATGCGCGGTCAGCATCACGACAGGGATCGCGGCCAGCGCCGGATCGTCGCGCAGTTGCGCGAGCACCGCGAGCCCGTCCAGGTCCGGCAAGCGGAAATCCAGAAAGATGCAGTCGACGCGGCCGCCGTCGCGCAGCGCGCTCAACGCCGCGCGCCCCGCTCCGGCTTCGACGACCCGATGACCGAGATCGGCGAGCGTCTCGGCCAGGCCGTCGCGAAATGCCGCGTCGTCGTCGACTATGAGGATGGTTGCCATGGGATTTCAATGACGAAGGATGCGCCGTGCGGAACGTCGTCGAGCCAGGCCTGGCCGCCATGCGCCGCGGCCACTTCGCGGACGACGGCAAGACCGAGGCCGGTGCCGTCCGCCCGCCCCGTCACGAACGGCTCGAAAATCCGCTCGCGCTGTTCGGCGGGAACCCCGGGGCCGGTATCCGACACGGTGATCCGCAGCCAGTCGCGTCCGCCGAACGTGCGACGCGCGGCGGCGAGCGTGACCGCACCGCCGTCGCCGGCATGGCGCAGCGCGTTGAGCAACAGGTTGTCGAGCGCGCGACGCATCTGGTCGGGATCGAACATCGGGAACGCGGCGGGCTGCGCAAGGCGTTCGCCCTGCTCGCCGGGCAGCCATGCGAGATCGATCGCCTGCCGCTGCGCGAGCTCGCGGTGCGTGTCGACGACCTGCGCGAGCCACGCGTCGACGTCGACGCGCGTCGCATGCGGGCTGACCGGCTGCGTCAGCGCGAGCAGGCCCGACAGTTGCGCATCGATGCGTTCGATCTGCGCCAGGATCACGCGCAGCGCGTCCTGCTGCCGTCGGCTGTCGCCGGCCAGCGCGTTTTCGGCTTTCAGCCGCATCGCGCCCATCGGGTTGCGAATCTCGTGCGCGACCTGCGCGGCCAGTTTGCCGAGCATCCCGAAGCGTTCCGCCTGTGCGAGCCGCGTGCGGAGTTCGGCGGCCTGCTGTTGCAGTTGCTCGGCGCGCCGTGCATGCGCGTTGAACGCATCGATGATCCGGTCGAGATCGGGCTCGCCGACATACGGCAGCTGCGGCGCGCGGCCGTCGGGCGCCAACCCGGCTTCGATCCGCGCGAGATTGCCCTTCCAGCGCCGCAGCGCGATGGCGAGCGCCGCCGCGATCGCGAGAATCACCGCGAGCACGCCCGCAAGGCCCGTCGCCAGCAGCTCGCCGTGCCGGCCGAGCGGTGGGCGGGCGCGCGTCAGCATCCAGACGAACAGGCCCGACCCGGCGCGGACCGGACACGCCGCCGCGATCACGGCATCCTGCGCGCCCTCGACCGCATTCGACGCCGTGGCACGCGTCGCGGCGGCCGCGCGCAGCGTGCGGAGAATCAGCGGCGTTTCCGCGTCCGGCACGTCGCGCTTGATGCCGCTGCCTTGATAAGTCGGAAAGGAATACGCAAGAAAACCGCTCGCCGCGGGTGCGCCGCCGGCCGTCCAGAAACCGCCTTCCATGTCCGGCGCGCGCGCCAGGACGATATCGAGGATCGCATGCATCAGTGCCGAATCGGGCTGCGCGCCGGCCTGCGCGGCGGACGCATCGTAGCGCGACGCGACCGCTTCGCAGGCCGCTTCACCCGCGGCCCGCGCGCCGGCGATCTGCTGCCCTTCGGCGGAACTGGCCATCACCCAGACAACCGCGACGAGCGTCGCGCAGAGCGTCGCGACGAGCGCCCAGAGCATGACGAGTTGAGTGGAAAACGGCGGACGCTTCATCGGATCGGGCAGGCGGTCGAGGGCGACAGGATAACGTAAAGCATACGACGCCGGGACCCGCGCCGCCGGCCTGCCGGATCGGGCAGGACATCGCGCCGGCCGGCAACGGCCGCCATCAGGAAAGGCCGCTGAAAGATCGAAGCGCTAGACTGCCTCCGGCTCGACGCCCCCAACCCGCCCCCTCGAGGACCGCATGCGCGTCATTTCTTTCCGAAGGCTATCGGTCGCGTTGTTCACCGTCGGCGCGCTGCTCGGCGCCGCGTCCGCCAGCCGCGCATGCGACGTGCCCGCGCCGGTGCGGACAATCGATCCGCCCGGCTATTACGACGACCCGACCGGTTATGCGCGCGACGTGAAGCCGATGCGCGATTTCATCGCGAAGCTGAACGCGGCGGCGGAACACGCCGACTGGTCGTGCGCGCTGACCCTGCTCGACAGCTGGGCGCAAGCGGATGCACTGATGGGCAAGATCACCGGTTATCAAGGGTATGACGAGCGTTCGTGGGCCGGCACCGACTTCGCGATGGTGATCCTGCGCATGCCGCGCGGCATGCGCGAAGCGAACCGCGCGCAGTTCAACGCAATCGACCCGTGGCTCGAACGCATCGCGATCGCCACGCGCGATTCGGAAGCAATCAACCACCTGCACAACAACCTCGTGTACTGGGCGGGCCTCGACCTGATCGCCATCGGCACCGTGACCGACAACGCGAGCCTGATCGATTCCGGCCTGCTGCGGGTACGCGAAGGCATCCGCGACATCGGCGCCGACGGTTCGCTCGCGCGGGAGGTCAAGCGCGGCAACCGCGCGCTGCACTATCACACCTTCGCGCTGCTGCCGCTCGTGTTCGCGGCGGAACTCGTGCAACGGCGCAAGATCGACCTGTACCGCGAGAACGGCGGCGCGATCGGCCGCCTCGCCAACCTCGTGATCGACGCGGTGGAAAATCCCGACAGTTTCAGGACGATCACGCCGGTCAGGCAGGACCTGTTTCCGTGGACGTTCCGCGACGAGCTGAGCTGGGTCGAGCCGTACTACGCACGTTTTCACGATCGCCGCCTGCCGGCGATCATCGCGCCGCGCCGCCCGTTCAGCGAATGGCGGCTCGGCGGCGACGTGAGCGCGGTGTGGGGTGCACCGCTGCCGTAACGGTCGCCGCGCGCATTCGGGAGGTTTCGCCGCCGCGAACCGCCGCGACGGCGAAGCGAGCCGGGCCATGATCACGGATCGTGTCGACGCCCGCTTCAACCGATTTCCAGTGCGAAATTGTTCGGTCGACACGCAACCTCGCGCAACCTCGCACAACCTCGCACAAACGGCGCGCCGGCGAGGCCAGGCCATTCACGTATCAGCGTGCAGCGCCCGGAACGGGCTCGTTCATCGCATCGCCGTATCGCTCCGCGCGCTCGACGATGCGAGCGAGCCGGATGATGTCGGTCAGCGCGAAATCGTTCGCGTCCGGCCTTGGACGATCATGCTCGTCCGCCACGCGCATCGCGAACGCGAGCGCTTCCGAGCGCTCGCGCAACAGCGTGCGCAGCGCATCCGCGATGATCCGGCGGTCGCGCGGATCGCCGAGGCCGAGCGCGGCCCCGCGATCGTATTCGACGGCCGGCGCCGCGAGCGGCGACGCCGTCAGCATGGAGATCCCGCGCATCGGTACCGTGTTCCGTTTCATGTCCACCTCTCGTTGACGGGCGGCCAGCGCACGACGCTTCACCGCCGGTTCGACCGCGACACCACGTCGATCCACACCGCCAGCACCAGCACCGCGCCCTTGACGATCATCTGCCAGTACGCGTCGACGTCGAGCATCGACATGCCGTTGTCGAGGCTCGCCATCACCAGCGCGCCGATCAGCGCGCCGTACACGGTGCCCGAGCCGCCGCGCATCGACGTGCCGCCGATGAAGCACGCGGCGATCGCGTCGAGTTCGCCCATCGTGCCCGCCGACGGCGAACCGGCCGCGAGCCGCGCGGTGTTCACGATGCCCGCGAACGCGCACATCAAGCCCATCAGCGCGAAGATCGCGAGCTTCACGCGGTCGGTATCGACGCCGGACAGCCGCGTCGCCTCGAGATTCGAGCCCACCGCATAAATGCGCCGGCCGAACACGGTCTGCGTCGCGATCCACGAGAACACGCCGAGCAGCGCGAGCAGCAACAGCACCGGTACCGGGATGCCGCCGTAGCGGTCGAGCGTCGCGACGAACGCGAACAGCACGGCCCCCGCGCCCACGATCTTGACGGCGTCCTGCCACAGCGGCGCGACCGCGAGCCGGTAGCGGCGCCGCGTGCCGCGCTGGCGCACGACCAGCAGCGCGACGAGCGCGAACAGCAGCAGCGCGAGGCCGTCGCCGGCCACGCGCGGCAGGTAGCCCTGCCCGAGGAACACGAAGCCGTCGGACACCGGGGCGATCGTCGAGCCACCCGTCACGCCGAGCAGGATCCCGCGAAACGCGAGCATCCCGCCGAGCCCGACGATGAACGACGGCACGCGCCGGTAGGTCGACCACCAACCGTTGAAAAGCCCGATCAGCACGCCGAGCGCGAGCACCGCCGGGACCGTCGCGGCGACGGGCCAATGGCGGTTCACGTCGAGGATCGCCGCGACGCCGCCGAGCAGCCCGAGCAGCGAGCCGACCGACAGGTCGATCTCGCCCGCGATGATCACGAACACCATCCCGCACGCAAGCATCCCTGTGATCGACATCTGCCGCAGCAGGTTCGACACGTTGCGCGGCGTGACGAACGCGCCGTCGGTCAGCACCGAGAAGAATGCCCAGATCGCCGCGACCGCGAGCAGCAGCGCGAGGATCTTGTAGCGCACGAAGACCTGGCGAAGCTGGCTGCCGGTCGAGCGCCCGGCCGGTTGCCCTGCTTCGTGGCCGCTTGAACGGCGCGCATCCGCGTCCTGCGTCGCCGGGGTCGAGGAAGAAAGTTCGGAATTCATGTCGCACTCGCTGCAATGGGTTCGGTCGGCAGCCGGCCGGATTTCAGCGCGGCGCCGAGGATCTGTTCCTGTGTGAGGCCGTCGTTGACGAAGTCGCCGCGCAGCTCGCCTTCGCCGATCACCAGCACGCGATCGGCGAGCCCGAGCACCTCGGGCATTTCCGACGACACGACGATCAGCGCGACGCCGCGCTTCGCGAGCGCGAACACGAGGCGGTAGATCTCCGCTTTCGCGCCCACGTCGACGCCGCGTGTCGGCTCGTCGAGAATCAGCACCTGCGGCTCGGCCAGCAGCATCTTCGCGAGCACGGCCTTCTGCTGGTTGCCGCCGGACAGGCTCGCGATCGGCAGGAACGGATGCGCGGCACGCACCGACAGCCGCTGCATCTCGGTGCGGATCGCGTCCAGCTCGGCGGCCGCGTCGATCCGGCCGCGCGCCGCGAAGCGCCGCAGCACCGTCAGCGTGATGTTGTGGCCGACACCGAGCTGCGGCACGATGCCGTGGCGCTTGCGGTCCTCGGGCACCATCGCGATACCGGCGCGGATCGCATCGGCGGGCGTGCGGATCGACAGCGGCCGGCCGTTCATCAGCACAGTCGCCGTGCTCGCGCCCGGATACGCGCCGAAGATCGCCTGCATCAGCTCGGTCCGGCCCGCGCCGACGAGCCCGGCGACGCCGAGGATCTCGCCGCGCCGCACGCTGAACGACACGTCGTCCACCCGCTTGCGGCGCGGGTTCGTCACGTCGCGGCAGGTGACGTGGCGCGCTTCCAGCACGACGTCGCCGATCTCGTGCGGCTCGCGCGGGTACAAATCGCGAATCTCGCGGCCGACCATCATCGCGATGATCCGGTCGGTCGTCAGCGCGCGCATCGGCTCGGTCGCGACATGGCGGCCGTCGCGGATCATCGTCACCGTGTCGCACACCGCCTCGACCTCGTCGAGCTTGTGCGAGATGTACACGCACGCGACGCCGCGGCGCTTCAGGTCGCGCACGATGTCGAGCAGGATGCGCGTTTCGGACGCGCTCAGCGACGACGAAGGTTCGTCGAGAATCAGCAGCTTCGCGCGCTTGTTCAGCGCCTTCGCGATCTCGATCAGCTGCTGGTGGCCGCCGCCGTAGTTCATCACCGGCTGCGCGACGTTGATCGAGTCGATCCGCAGTTCGTGCAGCAGTGCCTCGGCACGCTGCACCATCGCCGCATAGTTCATGCGCCCGCCCGGCAGCGTGATCTCGTTGCCGAGAAAGATGTTCTCGGCCACCGACAGCTCGGGCACGAGCATCAGTTCCTGGTGGATGATCACGATGCCCGCGCGCTCGGTGTCGCGCACGCCGGACGCGACGAGCGGCGCGCCCTCCCAGCGGATCTCGCCCTCCCACGTGCCGTGCGGATACACGCCCGACAACACTTTCATCAGCGTCGATTTGCCCGCGCCGTTCTCGCCGCACAGCCCCACGCACTCGCCGGGCCGCACCACCAGGTCGATGCCGTCGAGCGCCTTCACGCCGTCGAATTCCTTGACGATGCCGCGCATCGTCAGCAAGGGTTCGGTCATTCGCTCATGCCTCGCAGTGTGCGCGCGGACGCACCGGTGGGCCGCCCGCGCGCCGCGCCGTTACTGGCTCGCCAGCTGCGCCTGGGTATAGAAGCCGTCCTTCACGACGACGTCGACGTTGCGCTTGGTCAACAGCGTCGGCTGCAGCAGCACCGTGTCGACCTTCTTCTTGCCGTTGTCGTATTGCGCGTTGAACGCCGGTTTCGTGCCCTTCGCGAGATCCACCGCGAGTTTCGCCGCTTCGCTCGCGATCAGCTTGAGCGGCTTGTAGACGGTCATCGTCTGCGTGCCGGCGATCACGCGCTTGACCGCCGCGAGATCCGCGTCCTGCCCGGACACCGGCACCTTGCCGGCCAGGTGCTGCGCGGCGAGCGCCTGGATCGCGCCGCCCGCGGTGCCGTCGTTCGACGCGACGATCGCGTCGATCTTGTTGTTGTTCGCGGTCAGCGCATCCTCGACGATCCGCAGCGCGGTCGACGCGCTCCACTCCGGCACCCACTGCTGGCCGACGACCTTGATGTCGCCGCGATCGATCGCCGGCTTCAGCACCTTCAGCTGCCCTTCGCGCAGCATCTTCGCGTTGTTGTCGGTCGGCGCGCCGCCGAGCAGGAAATAGTTGCCCTTCGGCTTCGCGTCGACGACACCCTGCGCCTGCAGTTCGCCGACCTTCTCGTTGTCGAACGAGATGTAGGCATCGACGTCGGCGTCGAGGATCAGCCGGTCGTACGACACCACCTTGATGCCGGCCTTGCGCGCTTCGGCGACCACGTTGCCGAGCGTCTTCGAGTTGAACGGGACGATCACGATCACGTCCACGCCGCGCGAGATCAGGTTCTCGATCTGCGAGATCTGCCGCTCCTCGCTCGCGTCCGCGGACTGCACGGACACCTTCGCGCCGAGCTTCGTCGCGGCCGCCACGAAATAGTCGCGGTCGCGCGACCAGCGCTCGACGCGCAGGTCGTCGATGCAGAAGCCGATTTCAGGCTTGTCCTTGCTCGCATGCGCGAGCGGTGCGCCCAGTGTCAGGATCGCCAGCGCAGCGGCGCCGGCAAGCGAGCTCAATACCGTACGACGTTTCACGGATTTCATGTCTCCATTCCTCTCTTTATTGGACTACTCCACGAACGCCGGGCAGCCGCCGAAGCCGGTCGCCCATCGTCTTGCCACCGCGCGGCACGGCTTCGTGCGGCGTGCCACGCGCCCGTCACGCGCCTGTCGCAAACACCGGTTCGAGCGCCCGATACAGCGCGCGAAACGTCGGCCGCCGCGCGTCGCGATACCACGCGTGGCGCGCCATGTCGGGCTCCCGCACCGCGACGACGGGCGGCTGCGGGCACACCGCGTCGAGCGGCGCATCCGGTTCGAGCGCGAGATGCGCGAGCCGCGCGGCGCCGAGCGCCGGGCCGACTTCGCCGCCCGCGCGCAAGGTCAGCGCGCGGCCGCTCAGGTCGGCCAGCATCTGCGTCCAGTACGCGCTGCGCGAGCCGCCGCCGATCACCGTGATGCCGTCGGGCGCGAGCCCGGCCGCATGCAGCGCGTCGATCCCGTCGAGCAGCGCGAAGCCGACGCCTTCGAGCGTCGCGTTCGCGAGATCCGCGCGCCGCGTATCGGGCGTCATCCCGTAGAACACGCCCTTCGCATTCACGTCGTTGTGCGGCGTGCGCTCACCGCTCAGGTAAGGCAGGAACCACGGGCGCTCCGCGCGTGCGTTCGCTTCCGCGTCGGCGAGCAGCGCGGCAACGCCGTCGTAGCCAGCCAGTTGCGCGGTGAAATCGACGCAGCCGGCCGCGTTCAGCATCACCGACATCAGGTGCCAGGTGCGCGGCAACGCGTGACAGAAACTGTGAACCGCCGATTCCGGATTCGCGCGGAAACCGTCCGACACCGCGAAGTAGACGCCCGACGTACCGAGCGACAACAGTGCATCGCCGGGCCGCACGATCCCGACACCCACCGCGCCGGCCGCGTTGTCGCCGCCACCCGCGACGACCGGGATCTCGCGCAACCCGAGCGCGCGTGCAACGGCCGGCAGCAGCGTGCCGGTGATGCGGTTGCCCTCGAACACGGCGGGCATCTGCGCGCGCGACAACCCGCATGCGGCGAGCAGCGTGTCGTCGTAATCGCGCTTCGCGACATCGAGCCACAGCGTGCCGGCCGCATCCGACGGATCGGTCGCGAACGCGCCGGTCAACCGGTAGCGCAGATAATCCTTCGGCAGCAGCACATGGGCGATCCGCGCGAATACGTCCGGCTCGTGCCGGCGCACCCACAGCAGCTTCGGCGCGGTAAAACCCGGCATCGCGAGATTGCCGGCGACGGCGCGCAGCGTGGGCGCGAGCCGCTCGAGTTCCGCGCACTCCGCATCCGCGCGGCCGTCGTTCCACAGGATCGCGGGGCGCAGCACGTCGCCGCGCGCATCGAGCAGCGTCGCGCCGTGCATCTGCCCGGTCAGGCCGAGCGCATCGATGGCGCGCGGATCGATGCCGGCCGCGCGTGCATCGGCGACGAGCGCCGCCAGCGCGCCGCACGCCGCGTCCCACCAGTCGCGCGGCGCCTGTTCGGACCAGCGCGGCCGCGGCCGGCTCACCGCCAGCGGCCGGCTCGCGCTGGCCCGCACCGCGCCGTCGCGGTCGAGCAGCACGGCCTTCACGCCCGACGTACCGAGGTCGACTCCGATGTACATGGTGTCAGCGCAGCCCGTAGATGGCCTGGTTCACTATGTTCTCGAGCCGCTCCTGCCCGCCGCTCGCATGCTGCGGGTTCACGCCGCGCGCGAGCGCGTCGGCGGCGAGCGATTCCAGCGTGTAGCCGCCCGACAGGATCTCGCGGCCGAACGCGCTGTCCCACTGCGCGTAGCGCTGCCGGCGCAGCGCGTCGAGCCGGTCGTTCGCGACCAGCACGGCGGCGCGCTCGAGCGCGAGCGCGAGCACGTCGATCGCGCCCACGTGGCCGTGGAACAGGTCTTCCGGATCGACGCTCTGGCGCCGCACCTTCGCGTCGAAGTTCATGCCGCCGGTGGTGAAGCCGCCGTGGCGCAGGATCTCGTAGAACGCGAGGGTCAGCTCCTCGACGCTGTTCGGGAACTGGTCGGTGTCCCAGCCGTTCTGCGGATCGCCGCGATTCGCATCGACGCTGCCGAACACGCCGAGCGCGAACGCGTTCGCGATCTCGTGATGGAACGAATGGCCGGCGAGCGTCGCGTGGTTCGCCTCGATGTTCACGCGGATCTCGTTCTGCAATCCGAATTGCGTGAGGAAACCGTGCACGGTCGCGACGTCATAGTCGTACTGGTGCTTGGTCGGCTCCTGCGGCTTCGGCTCGATCAGCAGCGCGCCCTTGAAGCCGATCCGGTGCTTGTGCTCGACGACCATCGACAGGAAGCGTGCGAACTGCTCGCGCTCGCGCACGAGATCGGTATTGAGCAGCGTCTCGTAGCCTTCGCGGCCGCCCCACAGTACGTAGTTCTCGCCGCCGAGCCGGTGCGTGGCGTCGAGCGCGTGGCGCACCTGGGTCGCCGCCCACGCGAACACGTCGGGATTCGGGTTGGTCGCCGCGCCCGCCGCGAAGCGCGGATGCGAGAACAGGTTCGCGGTACCCCACAGCAGCCGCACGCCGGTGGCCTGCTGACGCTCGCCCAGGTAATCCGTCATTCGCGCGAAGTTCTCGACGTACTCGCGCAGGCTGTCGCCTTCCGGCGCGACGTCGGTGTCGTGGAACGTATAGAACGGCGTGCCGAGCTTCGTGAAGAACTCGAACGCCGCATCCGCCTTCTGCCGCGCCCGCTCGAGCGGATCGCCCGGCTGCTGCCACGGCCGCCGGAACGCGCCCTGGCCGAACATGTCGTGCCCCGGCCACACGAACGTATGCCAGTAGCACACCGCGATGCGCAAGTGTTCCTCGAGCGTCTTGCCGAGCACCTGCTTCGTGCGGTCGTAATGGCGGTAGGCAAGCGGGTTGTCCGATTGCGGACCTTCGTAGCGAATCGCGGGAATCTGTTCGAAATACGACATGGCGTCTCCGTCCGGTTTCTTGTTGCAGTGCGGCGCGCGGCGCGTTGGCGTGCGGGCCGAATTCGGTCTGGCTGGATCGTGCCCGCGCGCCCCCGCCCCCGCAATTGCGAAATTGCGCAGCATGCTTAACGATTCTTGCCAGCGCGCTGCGCAACGCACGCGTTCCGTCCTACAATCGCCGGACACCAGACCAGCGCGCGGCACCGTCCGCGCCCCCGGAGACAACGGCGCGACGCCCCGCACGGCACGCGCCTCGAGACCGAGATGACCCGCGCCCCTTCCAGCCAGACACCGCACCGCATCGCGCTGCTGTTCAACGCCAACAAGGTCTACGACCGCGAGATCATCAGCGGCATCGGCCAGTACCTGCGCTCGACGCGCGTGGTGTGGGACCTGTTCCTCGAGGACGACTTCCGCTGCCGGCTCGCCGGCATCGAGCATTTCGACGGCGACGGCATCATTGCCGACTTCGACGATCCGGCCGTCGCCGACGCGCTCGCCGGCTCGCCGCTGCCGGTCGTCGCGCTCGGCTCGTCCTACGAGGATCCCGCGCAGTATCCGGACGGCGTGCCGTATATCGCGACCGACAACGCGAAACTCGTGTCGCTCGCTTACACGCACCTGATCGGCGCCGGGCTCGCGCACTTCGCGATGTACAGCCTGCCCGACGCGCAGCAGAACCGCTGGGCGCAGCAGCGCGAGCTGGCATTCGACCGGCTCGCGCGCGCGGACGGCCTCGACGCGCCGATCTACCGCGGGCTGTCGACGAGCGCATCGGCATGGAATCACGCGATCGAGCAGCTGATCGGCTGGCTGCATGCGCTGCCGAAACCCGTCGGCATCATCGCGGTGACCGACGCGCGCGCGCGGCACCTGCTGCAGGCCTGCCTGATCGCCGGCCTCGCGGTGCCCGAACAGGTCGCGATCATCGGCATCGACAACGATCCGCTCACGCGCACGCTGACGCGCATCCCGCTGTCGTCCGTGATCCAGGGCACCGAGGAAATGGGCCGGACCGCCGCGCACCTGCTGCACCAGATGCTGCGCGGCGTGCGTTTTCCCGACCGGCGCATTCTCGTGCCGCCCGTCGGGATCAACGTGCTCGAATCGACACGCCACCAGCCGCTCACGAGCCCCTACGTGATGCGCGCGCGCCACTTCATTCGCCAGTACGCGTGCCAGGGCATCAAGACGGAACAGGTCGCCGACTACGTCGGCGTGTCGCGCTCGCTGCTCGAGGAACACTTCCGGCGCGAACTGCAGCGCACCGTGCACCAGGAAATCCTGCGCCACAAGCTCGAAGCGGCGCAGGCGCTGCTTGCCGGCCGGCAGGCGTCGAGCGCCGAAGTCGCGATCCGCTGCGGCTTCACGTCGCTTCAGTACATGTACGCGGTATTCCGCCGCGAGCTCGGATGCACGCCGCGCGAATACCAGGAACGCACGATCGCCGCGCACTGAAGCCGGCCCTACCCATCGAATCCACCCATGCATATCGATACCGACTCTCCCCGCCCGGCGCCCGGCGTCGCACGCGTCCCTTCCGAACCGTGGGGCACGCTGCCCGACGGCGACGCGGTGCGGCGCTACACGCTGCGTAACGCGCACGGGATGCGCGTCGTCGTCAGCGACCTCGGCGCGACCGTCGTGTCGTGGCTCGCGCCCGACCGCACCGGACGCTTCGCCGATATCGTGCTCGCGCACGACACGCCCGCCGAATACGTCGAATCGGGCGCCTACCTCGGCGCGACGGTCGGCCGCTGGGCGAACCGGATCGCCGGCGCGCGCTTCACGCTCGACGGCGTCGACTACCGGCTCGACCGCAACGAGCGCGGCAATCTGCTGCACGGCGGCGCGAACGGCTTTCACCGCCAGCGCTGGGCCGTCGTCGACGACTGCGGCGGGTTGACGCTGCAACTCGATTCGCCGGAAGGCGACGCGGGTTTTCCGGGCAACGTGAGCGTGCAGGTGCGTTATGCGCTCGACGACGACGGCACGCTGACGATCGACTACACCGGCGTCACCGACGCGCCCACGCCGCTCAACCTGACGAATCACAGCTATTTCAACCTCAGCGGCCGCGCGGGCGGCGACGTGCGCGGCCACGTGCTGAGCATCGACGCCGACGCGTTCCTCGAAGTCGACGACGCGCTGATCCCGACCGGCACCGCCGACGTGACCGGCACCGCGTTCGACTTCCGGCACAGCGCGCCGCTCGGCGCGCGCCTCGACTGGCCGCACGCGCAGCTCGCGCGGGCGCGCGGGTTCGACCACTGTTTCGTGCTGCGCGACGGCGCGCACGCACTCAGGCCCGTCGCGGCGATCTACGACCCGGAAAGCGGACGCGAGCTGCTCGTGTCGACGGATCAGCGCGGCCTGCAACTCTATACGGGCAACTACCTGGACGGCCTGCGCGTGAGCGGCGGCACGCGCTGCGCGCGACACGCCGCGCTGTGCGTCGAAGCCGGCGGCTTTCCGGATCAGGTCAACATGGACGGCCTGCGCGACGCCGTCATCGTCCAACCGGGTGCCGTCTATCGACAGACCACGCAGTACCGCGTCGGCGTTCGCGCCTGACGCGGTGCACGGCGACGGCGCGGCTACGTCGCGCGCCGTTGCCCGGTCGATTCCGTTCCGCTGCACCGCACGCGCAGTGCGATCCCCGGTGCGATCGCCGGTGTGATCCCCCTACGCGCGCCGCATCGTCGACACGAGCGCCGCATCCTCGCCCGCGCCGGCCGGCCGTGCCGATGCGGCGTCGGCCGGCCGCGGCCGCTCGCCCAGCCCCGTGCCGCCGGTGCGCCGCCGCGCGGCATGCCGCTCGATCACCCGCTGCAGCACGCAGAACACGCACAGCAGCGCGCCGATCACGATCCGCGTCCACCACGAGCTCAACGTGCCGTCGAACGTGATCAGCACCTGGATCGTGCCGAGGATGCCGACCCCGAACACCGAACCGATCACGTAACCCACGCCGCCCGTGAGCAGCGTGCCGCCGATCACGGTCGCGGCGATCGCGTCGAGCTCCATCCCCTGCGCCTGCAGCCCGTAGCCCGACAGCACGTACAGCGTGAACACCACGCCGCCGAGCGCCGAGCAGAAGCCGCTCAGCGCGTAGACGCCGATCTTCGTGCGCGCGACCGGCAAGCCCATCAGCAGCGCCGAACGTTCGTTGCCGCCGACCGCATACACGTTGCGGCCGAACCGCGTGAAATGCGCGACGTAGATCGCGGCGGCCAGCGTCGCGAGCGCGATCAGCGCGCCCGCGCTCAGCGTGCCGCCGCCGACCGGCACGCTGATGCCCGCGATCGCATGAAACGTCGGCTCGTTGATCGTGATCGACTGCGTCGTGATCAGGAAGCACGCGCCGCGCGCGAGAAACATTCCCGCGAGCGTCACGATGAACGGCTGCAGCCGGAAGTAATGGATCAGCGCGCCCATCGCCGCGCCGTACAGCGCGCCGAACGCCAGCACGAGCGGCACGATGACCCACACCGGCCAATGCAGCCGCTCGGCGCCGACCGCGCAGAAGATCGTTGTCAGCGCAACGACCGAGCCGACCGACAGGTCGATCCCGCCCGACACGATCACGAACGTCATCCCGATCGCGACGATCAGCAGGAACGCGTTGTCGACGAGCAGCCCGGTGAGCACCTGCATCGAGAAGAAGCCCGTGTACATCACGGATCCGAAACCGAACAGCGCGACGAACAGCAGGATCGTCACGACGATCGGCAGCGTGCGCGGGTCGGCGAGCCGGCCAAGGAATCGGGTCATCGGGGCGTCGCTCCGGTGGTGGCGCGCGAACGCGCGGAAGGCAGCAGCCGCGACGCATGCCGGACGACCAGCGCGCGCGCCGCCTCCGACTGGATCAGCGTCACGACGATCACGACGACCGCCTTGACGACGAGCGTCGCCTCCGGCGGCACGCCGATCGAATAGGTCGTGTAGGTGAGCGTCTGGATGATCAGCGCGCCGAGCACCGAGCCGGCGAGGCTGAAGCGGCCGCCGAGCAGCGACGTGCCGCCGAGCGTCACCGCGAGGATCGCATCGAGTTCGAGCAGCAGCCCGGCGTTGTTGCCGTCGGCGCTGCGCACGTTCGAACTCGCGAGGATGCCGGCGAGCGCCGCCATCACGCCCGAACACAGATACACGCCGAACACGACCGCACCCGCGCGCAGCCCGACGAGCCGCGTCGCGACCGGATTCACGCCGATCGCGCGTATGAACAGCCCGAGCGCCGTGCGGTTCACCAGCAGCGCGGTCGCGGCGATCGTCGCGATGGCGATCCACACCGCGCACGGCACGGTCGCGAGATACCCGCCGCCGAGCGCGAGATAGCCGGGCGCACCGATCGGGATGATCTGGCCGCCCGTCAGCAGCTGCGCGACGCCACGGCCGGCCACCATCAGGATCAGCGTCGCGATGATCGGCTGCATCCCGACGAACGCGACGAGCAGCCCGTTCCAGGCGCCCGCGAGCAAGCCGACGCCGAGCGCGGCGGCCAGCGCGGCACCGACCCGCGACGGATCGCCGTCGAGCACGATCGCCGCGGCCGCGCCGGCGATCGCGACGATCGCGCCGACCGAGATGTCGATCCCGCGCGTCGCGATCACGAGCGTCATCCCGAGCGACACGATCACGAGCGGCGCCGCGCGGTTCAGGATGTCGACCGGTGCGCCGAACAGGTGGCCGTCGAGCAGCGCGATCGACAGGAAACCCGGACGATGCGCGACATCGAGCGCGAACAGCAGCGCGAGCGTCAGCACCGGCCACGCGAGCGAATGACGAAACAGCGTGCGCAGTGGCGTCATGACTGGCCTCCCGCGATCAGACGGTACACCTGCTCCTCGGATGCATCGGCGCCGCTCAGCTCGGCGACCTTGCGACGGTCGCGCAGCACCGCGATCCGGTGGCTCACGCGCACGACCTCGCCGATCTCCGACGAGATGAACAGGATCGCGAGCCCGGTCTTGCACAGCGCGAGCACGCGCTCCATGATGTCGAACTTCGCGGCGACGTCGATCCCGCGCGTCGGTTCGTCGAGAATCAGCAGCTTCGGGTCCGTCGCGAGCCAGCGCGCGAGCAGCACCTTCTGCTGGTTGCCGCCCGACAGCAGGCCGATCGGCTGCTCCGCGTCGCGCGCCTTGATGCCGAGCCGGGCGATATACGACTCGGCGATCTCGCGCTGGCGCGCGCGCCCGATCAGCCGCCACCAGCCGCGCCGCGCCTGCAGCGCGAGGATGATGTTCTCGCGGATCGACAGCGCGGCGACGATACCCTCCTTCTTGCGGTCTTCCGGGCAGTACGCGATGCCGTGCCGCACCGCGTCGTGCGGCGACGCGAGCCGCGTGCGCGTGCCGTCGATCTCGATCGCGCCGGTGTCCGGGCGCTCCGCGGCGAACGCGAGCTGCGCGGTTTCGGTACGCCCCGAGCCGAGCAGCCCGGCCAGCCCGACGATCTCGCCGGGCCGCACGTCGAGATCGAGCGCGCTCATCATCCCGCGCCGGCCGACCTGCTGCATCGACAGGAACGGCGCGGCGTCGCCCGCGGTGCGCACGGCGGCCGCGGCACCCGCCTGCAGCGTATCGGACATCCGCTCGCGGCCGGTCATCTTCGCGACCAGTGCGTCGACCGGCAGGTCGCGCGCCAGGTACTCGCCTTCGCGCTCGCCGTTGCGCATCACGGTGATCCGATCGGACACCGCATAGGTCTGCTCAAGGAAATGCGTGACGAACAGGATCGCGATGCCCGACGCCTTCAGCCGGCGCAGCACGTCGAACAGCCGCGCGACCTCGCCGTCGTCGAGGCTCGACGTCGGCTCGTCGAGGATCAGCACGCGCGCGTCGACGGAAACGGCGCGCGCGATCGCGACCATCTGCTGCACGGCGATCGGGTACGCGTCGAGCGAGCGCGTGACGTCGAGCGACAGGTCGAGTTCCGCGAGCGCCGCGCGCGCACGCGCATGGATCGCGTTCCAGTCGATCGCACCGCGCCGCATCGGCTGACGGCCCGCGAAGATGTTCTCGGCGACCGACAGGTTCGTGCACAGGTTCACTTCCTGGTAAAGCGTCTGGATCCCGGCCGCCTCGGCTTCGCGCGGCGCGGCGAAGCGCACGGGCCGGCCGCCGACGCGAATCTCGCCCGCGTCGTGCGCATGCACGCCGGTGAGCACGTTGATCAGCGTCGACTTGCCCGCGCCGTTCTGGCCCATCAGCGCATGGATCTCGCCGGGAAACAACCGGAAGTCCACGCGCTGCAGCGCGCTGACACCCGGAAATGACTTGTCGATGCCGGTCATCTCGACCACCGGCGATTGCGTCATGACCCCTCCGTCGAAACGGTTGCGAAGCGGTAGCAAAGCGGTTGCGACTCGGGCGGCAACCGCGCCGCCACCCGTGCGGGACATCAGTACTTGCGGGTCGGCAGCACCTGCGCCGCGACGTTCATCGGGAACACCGTCTCGTTGGTCACGATGCGCTTGGGCAACTGCTTGCCGGCGACCACGTCCTTCACCGCGCTCATCAGTTGCGGGCCGAGCAGCGGGCTGCATTCGACGTCGACGTTGATCTTGCCGGCGATCATCGCCTGGAAACCGCCCTTCGTCGCATCGAACGACACGACGCTGACGTCCTTGCCGGGCTTGATGCCAGCCTCTTCCATCGCCTGGATCGCGCCGAGCGCCATGTCGTCGTTGTGCGCGTAGACGACGTTGATCTGCTTGCCGTAGGTCTTCGCGAACGCTTCCATCACCTGCTTGCCGCCGGCGAGCGTGAAGTCGCCGCTCTGCGACGCGATCACCTTGAATTTCGGATTGTTCTTGATCACTTCGAGCAGGCCCGCGCGGCGATCGTTGGCCGGCGCCGAGCCGACGGTGCCCTGCAGCTCGACGATGTTGATCGGGCCCGGGTCGTTCTTGTAGTGCTCTTCCATCCAGTGGCCGGCGCGCCGCCCTTCCTCGAGGAAGTCGGAGCCGATCATCGTCACGTACAGCGACGGGTCCTTCACGTCGACCGCGCGATCGGTCAGGATCACCGGGATATGCGCGGCCTTCGCTTCGGTCAGCACCGGTTCCCAGCCCGATTCGACGACCGGCGAGAACGCGATCACGTCGACCTTCTGCGCGATGAACGAACGGATCGCGCGAATCTGGTTCTCCTGCTTCTGCTGCGCGTCCGAGAATTTCAGGTTGATGCCGGCGTCCTTCGCCGCGCCCTTCACCGACACGGTATTCGCGGTGCGCCATGCGCTTTCCGCGCCGACCTGCGAGAACCCGAGCGTGATCGGCTTTTGCTGCGCGAACGCGCCGTGCGCGAACACCGTCGCCGCGGCGACGAGCGCGCCGGCCGTCAGCTTCCTGAAAAATGTCATGGTCCGTCTCCGATGATGTCGTTGTATGCCGCTGCGCTGTTGTGGTTCTGCTTGGCGCGGGGATGCGGGTCGGTACTGCAGACCGGGCTGGCGCGTGCGGCCGGCCCGGTCTGCATGCCCCGCATCAGTCTATGAACAAGTCCGATAACCTTCCAATGAAATATTGGATTCGGACGATATCGGAATCGGCATACGTATAAACACCTAAACGGGCTGGGGAAGGTGCGGCGGAGATGGAGAAAGGCGCCGGCCATGAAAAATGCCGGCTATACCAGCGCGCAAGGCGGCTTCGTGAACTGGGCCGGCACACCGGCCTCGGTCGCGAGCGGCCGGCTGACGGATCGCTTCGACCGCTAACGGGTGATCGCCACGAGTTTTTGCCTTGCGGCACGGTCGCTCCGGGCCGTGCACGGGATGCAGTCGACGTTCCGGCCCCAGCAGGTGCTCGCCTTTGCTTGGGGATCGTTCATTCCCGGCACCAATACCCGCATGAACGCGTTGACTGCGCGCTTCTACCGGACCGTCGCGCGTTCGACCGGGTTGAGCGGATACATGCGTTCGGAGGGCTGGGCGCGATCGGCAGCGCATTTGCCGGCGCGGCCCTCCTCAGCGCGGGGCTGGGGCTCGGCCAGATTCTTCCGCTGATGGCCGACGTGCCGCTGATCGGCGCGGTAGCGGGGCTCGTGATGCGCCGGGCGCTGGCCGATGAATCCAAGGGAACGGCCGTGATTTCTGCGGCGGAGGTTTCCGCGAATACGTGACGAGAGCCGTCGCGACAGAACTCAGATCCGGCAGGCCGCCACCTTCCTCTCGGTCTCGCCAACCATCTCCGAGGTCAACGAGCGGATAACGACTTGTGTCCCGTTGCCTTCAACGCGACATTGACATCATCGCGCGTGTTGACGATACGGCCCTCCACCTTGCAATCCGATTGCACCGGCTTCGCACCGTCTGCAAATCCCACGCCGCCGAGATCGGTTGCTACCCATTGCGCGTTGCGCCTTTCAAGCGCGAACTTCATGATCTCGACCTGGTCATCCGTCATCTCCAGGCTGCCGTCCTTATCCGTCAATGCAACACATGCGAAGGCGGCATCACGATCCTTGATCAGGTCGACCACGAAATAGCGGTAATCCTTCAGGTCCGGTTCGCTGTCGTTCAGCCGGTGAACGGCAGCCAGTATATGGGCGCGGTCAGGGTCGCTCTTGTCCAGATCGCGGGCATACGTCACGTTGGCGACGGTCGCGACGAGGATCAAGGCGCATGCAGTGAGCTTGGATAGCTTTATCATCAAGATTCGAGAGAAATAAATAACCGGGATCGCCCCGTCATCGAGCAGCGAACGTCTCGCGGGACATCGCAACACCTTACCTCGGGTAAAAGTACATCTAACGAGTCGATGCGGCCGTCATCGATGTGCTGCCGTCATCCGGCACAAGCGCCAGTTGATAGTCGTCATCCGTTGCGTCATAGCCGATCGGGAGACGATACGCTACCACCAAAGACGGCGGCAGATGGCTTTTGTTCACCTCATGCGCCTTGCCCTGGTTGCCACCCAACGTTGCCAACGATTGCAGATGTTGATGAGCATCGAAGCGATGGGCACCGTTGACAAAGGTAACGTGGTACGCGCTCTTGCCGAAGCGCACGACGGCGATGGCGCCGTATACCGGCTTGTTCCCCTTGGTCGGCTTCCCCCACTTCAGGAAACTGCTTGCCATCGCATTGGTCTTTCCCTTCGTCCCCTCATAGCCCGCGCGCTGCAGACACCAGTTCACGAATGCCGCACAGTATGCGGCGGAATTCGGATCGGCCTTGGTTTGCGACGTCGCACCGAAATACTCCTTGATGTGCTCGGTGGAAACGTCTCCTCCCTTGCGCTTGATGCCGACGCGACGCTCCTCCTCTGCATACGTCATCCACGGTGCATGACTGGCACTCAGTGCCTCGGTTTTCGGGTGATCGCTCTCGTCCCGGGAACGGACAGCGTGCACTTCCGGCGCCGGCTTTGGCGCGGGTGATGACCCGGCAGTCCCGCTTGCCGGATGTGTGCTTGGGTGCGCGGGCGCGCTCGTTGCAGGTGCGGCAGGGGCTGTATGAACGGCTTTCCCGTGAGTCTCCGCAGCATGAGACGAGGCAGCGGTCGATGCAGATGTCGCGGGAGCCGCCACTGCGACGGGCGCTCCGGTGGCCACAGGTGCCACCGCAGATGAAGAGCCTGCAGCCACCGGTGCGGCGGCCGTTGCCGCGCCCGATGACGAAGACGGGTGCGCATGTGCCTTCGGTACGGTCAGTACCTGATGCGGATACAGAAAGTACGGCGATGCAATGCCGTTCAGACGCGCGAGCACGCGATAGCTCGTCGAGTATTTTTTTGCGATCTTGCTGAGCGTATCGCCTTTCTGAACGATATAGGTCTCCGTACAGCCATGCGGAGCGGCGCCGGCTACGCTAGCGTGCGAAGCGGCGGCAGCGGGAGCGGGAGCGGCAGCGGCAGCGGGAGCGGGAGTCTCGGTAGGCGCCGCAGGATGACTCGTTGCCGGCCGAGGCTCCGTCGGCGCAGGCGCAAGTGGCTGCTTGTGTAATTCGGTTGCCGACGGCACGACGATTGTGGGCGCAACGACCGTAATGGCCGTAGCGGGCGTCGTCGGCGTCACGGTCTGCTCGATTTGTACCCACTTGTGATCGTGTTCCGACCAGGCCTGCAAGGAAACTGGCCCACCCGATAGCGCGGCCTGTACCTGCACTTGCCCGTTCTTGTCCGTGACCAGGTCGATAGTTTTACCGCCCTGGGTTGCCCTTATTTTGGTGTCGACCAGATGAGCCTTGGCCTGGTCGAGCACGTAGACGTTCACCGTCGGCAGACAGCCCTTGCAGCCAGCCTTCTGCGCCCGTTCGATAGCCCGCTTCATCGACTTGCCACCGGCCACTTCGATAATGTTCTTCGCGTATTTCTTGTCCGTGGCGTAACCGGCCGACTGCAGCGCCCGTGCTTCCGCTTCGAGATTGCCCTTTACTCCTTCGCTATAAAGACCCGCCGCAGCATAGCGGGGATTCGATGCGAGAAATTTCTGACGATCTCGCAAGCTCTCCAGCATGGATGGATACACGCGAAACGGGGCCGTCACCCAATACTTACTACCATCCTCCCTCTCTTCCGGGACGGTAAAGTTACGCGACTCACCGTGCCACGACGCGTCAGCCTTGATGTTGAAAAAGTTGTTCGTTCCCTCCAGAACGTGCTCCCCCCAGCCCGTTTCCTGCGCAGCCTGCGCAAGAATCAGTTTCCACGAGCAGCCTGTCTCGTCGGCGACCTGTCGGGCCGGACAATACAGGTTCTTGATGAATTCGAGTTCGTCGTCGTACGTATACTTCTTGTCGCCCGCCATAACTTATCTCGCTCCCCGCTGAAATACAGCGCCATGCCCTTTGGTTTTCGCCACGCCGACCCAATTACTGCCGTCGAACCCGATCGCATCCATCTCGCTGCCAAACGTATGGACGGTGCTCACAGCATGCGAGGCCGGATCGACGGACAGCAACACTGTGCGATTACCCTTGCATGCGTCACCGATGACGCTTACGGTACGATTGCCGCGAGCGACTGCATCGATGCTGCAGAGCGTGCCATTTGCCGTCGAGAACATGGACGTTGTCTTTCCCGAAGGGTCAACCATCACGACCGTCAACACACCAGCAGGCGTGACGCCAACGTCATGCACAAGACCGTCGGAAGACACAAACGCACTCGCGGACGTCACATTCCCGGGCAACGGATACGCGGAACGGACATATCGCTTGCTGTCGAGATCAATCTGCGACACCGCGTATCCGTTGTGACCTGCTCCGGCATTCGGCAGGAACTTGCCTGCCACCAGAAGGCGCCGGCCATCCAGACGGGCAGACGCGTCGGTCCAGAATGCTCCACTCGAAAGCTGCGTCAGTGTCGGCTGCTCGAGATCGGCATCGAGGTGCGCGACGAATGTGCCAAATGGCCCGCCACGCTGCAATGTCGCGCTAGTGCCCCCTGCGACATTGACGCTGGCAGGACCCACGTCCAGCATGTAGAACCACTCGTCAAAGCCTGCATGAATCGGCTGCCGCTTTTCGAGCTTGCCCGCAACGGAGAGGCGGTTCACGACGACGCTCGTTTGATTGAGCGACTCGCTGCCCTGCGTGTGTTCCTCGGTCACCACAAAAATCGAGTGGCCATCGCTACCGCAGGCCACCGCCGAATTGCTGACATGACCCGAGCCAAATGGAATGGCCGTACGCCATTCCACCCGGCGGCTACCTGCATCAAACAGCACGACCATTGCGGATCGGCTCGGCACGGTGTCGTCATAGACATGTCCGCTGATGCAGTAACGGTCATTGCCGAGCGGATTGATGGCATCGGCACTGAATCCTTCCGGCGCACCGAGCGGAAACTCCATCATCTGCGCCGATGCAACCGTTACATGGACCAGCATCGCGCCCAATACAGCGCGTATCCAGTACTTGATCTGCTCTCGTGCTTTCATCTGCTTTTGCCTTATCTCCCTAACTGCCTTTCGTGACATCAAATGCCCACCCGTCTGCTTCCGGATGGAGGTCAGGCCGCCGTGTTTTCCGTATCCGGCAAATCGTCTGCGTCAATCGAATCGTCTTCGCCCGTCGTGTCGCCGGCATCGTCCGTCATCGCATGATCCGCATAGTCAAACACGCCCGCATTGGGGTGATCGACCTCGTTGGCGCTCATGTAGAACGGCTCCTGATACATCATCGTCTTCCATTTGCCATGGTTCAGATCGAAGATCGCGTGGATCTGTTGCGGCGTATCGGTAAAGGCGCGCAAAGTCTGTCCACTGCCGTCGAGCATGCCGCTGCCGAGAATGACCCCCGCGTCACCGACCAATCGATAACCGACCGCCTGCGCAACGCCATCCGGTTTGTGCAGGACTTCGTCGAGCACCAGTTGCTGGCTGTACTGCAACGGTTGCTGGCTTTCGAAAAATGCCTGCTGCGGAGGCGAGACGCTCGTGCCGCCTTGCTTTTCCCACGATGCGCACCGCTCCAGGATCTGCCCCGGTGTACCGTTCTCAATCCCGTTCGTCGAGATCTTGATGTAAGAGTTGCCCGCGCCGATCCATATTTCTTTCGGAGCGGTCAGAACAATCCGGCCGTCCTTGGTCGAGATCGAAATGTCTTTCAATGCCGCCAACGCCATCGCATCACCCTGTGCCTGGATCTCGACCTTGCCTTTGGCCGCGAACAGTTTCATCCCCGCTTTCTGAACGAACAGGCTGAGTTTCTCCGCCACGCTCGCGACAAGAGACTTGCCTGTCGCAACGTGCATGTTTTGCCCACTGACGAGAGTGACGTGCTCGTCTGCCGTGATCTGCGTCGACTGCTGCGTCGACAGCGCGATACCGTCCGGACTCGCCATCAGCATCACCGACTTCGCAAAGCTGTTCGCGCTGCCCGTGCCACCGCCAGCAGTCCGCCCGCCATGCGACGCAGCGGTGACACTGTGCCGCGTCGCATCACGGAATCCGGCCAGCGCATCGCTGCCCGGCTGCAGGCTTTCCGCCTGGCTCGCCACACTCGCCTGCGACTGCGCGTCGAGCACCCCGTACGCATTGACGAGTTGCTCCGTCGCCTCGCCTGCATCCAGCGGTTGTCCCGCGGTTGCCTGATGCGTCGATATGTACAATCCTTTACCTGCACGGATCGCGCCGTATGCTGTCGACTTCAGATCGAAGCCCGTTCCGAGATAGCTTCCCCGCGTGTTGTCGGCATGCTCGACAAGGTGCCCGAGATGCAGATGTGAATCGCCACTCGTCGAGTACAGCTGCGCTCGGTTCTGGCCGGTAGAGTCATCCATCACGAGATGGTTGTAACCACTGCCGCCATATTCTTTCGACCGATAGCCGGACAAGACGCCGTGGCTGTGCCACTGGGGCCGGACGCTCCCGTTGTAGACGCGATGGAGAACGATCGGCCTGTCACAGTCCCCGCCGACGTATCCGACCAAGACTTCCTCACCGACCCTCGGAACGTGAACGCTCCCGTACCCGCCACCGGTATCCGATTGCGCGACTCTTACCCAGCATGAAGCACTCGCATCGGCCGGGTTTTGACGATCCCACACGAACATGACCTTGACCCGGTTCAGTTCGTCCGTGTATACCTCTTCACCCCGGGGGCCAACTACGATAGCGGTCTCCAGTTCCATCACCGGCTTCTTGTGTTCGAACGGGCTCCGATACGGGACGGTCACCCGCTGCGCTTCCACCTCGACCACGTAAAATCCCGCCGATCCGTCTCCGTGCACAACGGCCTCACCCGTATGTGCCGATTTCGCGTGCGCAAGCTGGCTCTGCAAGCTATGCGGGAAGTTCGCTTCCTGGATGGGCAACGGCAGGTTGTTCTCGATGTGCCGCTGCACCTTGATCGCGACGAATTCGCGCTGGCTGGCTGAGTCGCGATCATGTTCCGGATGTCCCATCAGAGTGAAGCGACAACCGGCGTCAATCGCGCGGACACCACCGACGCCGAAGAATCGCTTCGCTCGCGACTCCCATTCCTCCAGGTGAATCTTTGACAGGTGTTCGCCGCGGCTCCGGTCCAGATACGTATAGGCGCCGGTGTATTCGTAGACTTCAGCCTGCTCCGGCAAATTCCCTTGACCGGACATTGTGGGCAAAGTCGTGCCTTTGGGATTGACGACGGACGAAGGCGCCTTGTAATCGAACGTGCGTGTCGTGTGAACGGTGCTCTGCAACGTCCGGGAACCCGCCCACTGCGCAAATGCATCCGTTTCGCCACGCGTACCCGACCTTGAGAACCCGACCGAACCAGGTGACATCTCATCGAGCGAGTAGATATCGTCAGTCACGACAAATCGATGCGACTTCCCGTCGTTGTCGTGCCGCCAGAAGCCGAACAAACCCTCTTCCTCCAGCAAACGATGGATGAAATTCCAGTCGGTCTCGCTCTGGCGGCAATATGAACGCGAAGGCAGCGGCTTTAGCAATGCAAATTCGAACTGCCCTTGTGCCTGCGGATGCACGTTAAATACGTCCGTGATGATGGCGTCGACGCTTTTGTCCTGCCAGTACCGCATGTCGTTGCGAAATTTGAGGAAATGCATCCAGGAAGCGAAAGTCAGCTGATAGCTCGAAAGGCTACCGTCAGCACCAAGTCTTCGAGCCGTATGAATGTAGCCGTTGAGCGGTCGATAGGACTTGTTCGCTTGTTGAATCCAGAGCGTGATCGGTTGGGCGATCAGCGTCTTCAATTCGATGTCGCCCGCCGTGGAGACCATGTCGAGCGTCACGCTAAAGTCGCGACCAAGCTCGGCGTAGGTCACAGCGCGCCGCGGTACGAGTGCGTTCTCCGGCAAAACCGGGATGCTCGTCTTGAGCAGGCGATCATGCTGGATCAGGCCGCCACGAATCGCCTGAGCCACTTCGGTCATGTTCATTCGTTATCCATCTTCTTGTTTTTTGCGAGCCAGTAGTGGTCCGCACTCTCACGGGAACGGCACCCCGTCTTGCCGCCGCAATTCTAGCGGCAACAACAAGTCGCGAGAATGTATTTAATCTCTAAAACAACAATATTGACTGACAAAAGTTGAAGTGCGATTCACGAATCCGCCAGCCACATCCTTTCGACATCTTCAATATTCCATTTTCCAAACACATTCCTTTCTTTATAATTTCTATTTATGCCAACGAGAATGAAATATGTAATGTTTGGGTGCTTTGCGGTAGCCGCCACAGTCGATGCTGATGTCGACGACACCTCAATCGGCCTCACTGGCTTCGTATCCGGTTGAACCGCCCAGAGGCAGACGACGTCGCAATCAGTGCCGGCTGTTCAGTGCTGTCAAATGAAAAGCGAACCGCTATCAGGTCCGCCTCATTGCAGACCAATTTGATTCAAACTGAATGAGTTCCGCAACGAACCATTGCGGAACGGCCAACACAGCAAATCAAGCACCGCGCCTCGCTTCAGAACCCGCGTCCCGACCTGATCGCGAAAATCCCATCCGCGATCGGCCGCACGCGCGTGGCAGCTGGTACGACATTCTTCCTGCCCGCGCAACCGAAGGTGAAAGGCGGCACGATCCTCTCGTCGCGCTATCTCGCGGACACGGCCCTGATCTGGCCGTGCTATTTCGTCGGGCTGTTCGTCCCTTACCTGCTGTACAACTGGCTGCCGACGATGGCGAAAAGCACCGGCTATACGAGCGCACAAGGCGCGATCATGGGCGGCTTCGTGAACTGGGCCGGCACGCCGGGCTCGGTTGCGATCTGCTGGCTGACGGATCGCTTCGATCGCTACGGGTTATTGCCACGAGTTTTTGCCTGGCGGTACGGTCACTCCGGGCCGCGCACGGGATGCAGTCGACGTTCCGGCCCCAGCAGGTGCTCGCCTTTGCTTGGGGATCGTTCATTCCCGGCGCCCATACCGGCATGAACGCGCCGACCGCGCGCTTTTATCCGACCGTCGCTCACGACGGCCAGAATTACCGCCCATCGTCATCGCCGGCCACGCCGAGCCGCCGGTCGATGCCGCTGTCGCGACCGCGCGGCGTCTCTCCCCCCGATTCGGCACGACGCCGGCCGCATGCGGCCGACCGGCGTCGGCCGCGCGCGCCGGATTCAACGCTTGCAGCACGCTCGCGCGCCCGCCGTCGTCATCGGGCAATTGCGGCATCCCGCGTGCAAAGGCCGGCGCGACCGCCGCCGCGAGCAGCGCGGCGATCGCCAGCCGGAAAAGGCGTTTCATCGCCTGTCTCCGGTCACTGCGCGCTGACGGCCGGCACCGGCGTCGACGCGGTCGCGGTGGCCTGCTCGCCGTGCGCGATCGCATAGAGCTCGCGATTGCGCGCAATCGTCGACGGGCTCGGCGGATAGTCCCAGTTCGACGTGGGCACGGTGCCGTCGCGCTGCGCCTGAACGAGCTCGGCGATCACGTCGGCACGGGTCGGGCCCGACGACGACGCTTGCGCGAAAGCGGCAACCGGCGTGCCGACGGCGAGGGCGAGCAGCGCGGTCGCTGCGATCAGTCTGCGATTCATGATGAAACTCCCCAGAACGGTTCGATGAGGACGCATCGTCGATGCGCCGCCGGCGGTGCCGCGGAAGCGGTTCGCCGCCCGACGTATTCATTCTGGTGACTGCGGCCGGCACGACGCTGACCGCCACATGACAATCCTGAAATCTGTGGCGCCACGCGCAGATAACCGTTTCGTAATCTTCGAGTCAGGGCCGGGTCAACGCGGCACCGGCAGACTGCACGCTCGTCGCATCCATCGCGGCGCCCTTGCCCTGCTTCGAGGAAATCATCATGTGGATCGTCCGGCTGGCATTGCGCAGGCCCTATACGTTCGTCGTGCTTGCGCTGCTGATCTTCATCGCGGGCACGCTCGCGATCCTGCGCACACCGACCGACATCTTTCCGAACATCGACATCCCGGTCGTCAGCATCGTCTGGTCGTACAACGGCTTTTCCGCCGAGGACATGGCCAAGCGCATCACGACCAACTACGAGCGCGCGCTCACGTCCGACGTCGACGACATCGAGCACATCGAATCGCAATCGCTGAACGGCGTGTCGGTCGTGAAGATCTTCTTCCACCCCGGCGCGGACATCAATCGCGCGATCGCCGAAGCCTCGAGCAACTCCGCGTCGATCCTGCGGATCCTGCCGCCGGGCACGCTGCCGCCGAACATCATCACGTACAACGCGTCGACGGTGCCGATCCTGCAGCTCGGCCTGTCGAGCAGCACGCTCGCCGAGCAGCAGCTGTACGACCTCGGCAACAGCTTCATCCGCACGCAGCTCGCGACCGTCCAGGGCGCGGCCGTGCCGCTGCCGTTCGGCGGCAAGGTGCCCGAGATCGTCGTCGACCTGAACATGCGCGCGCTGCAGGCCAAGGGGCTCGCGCCGATCGACGTGGTCAACGCGATCAACGCGCAGAACCTGATCCTGCCCGGCGGCACCGCGAAGATCGGCGCGCGCGAATACAACGTGCAGATGAACGGCAGTACGCAGACCGTCGCCGCGCTGAACGACCTGCCGGTGAAGACCGTCGGCGGCAACGTCGTCTATGTGCGCGACGTGGCCCACGTGCGCAACGGCTACGCGCCGCAGACCAACATCGTGCGCAGCGACGGCAAGCGCGCGGCGCTGCTGACGGTCGAGAAGACCGGCAGCGCATCGACGCTGACGATCATCGGCCAGGTGAAGGCGATGCTGCCGAAGATCGCGGCCGGCCTGCCGAAGGCGCTGCACATCACGCCGCTCGGCGACCAGTCGGTGTTCGTGAAAGCGGCGATCCAGGGCGTCGCGCGCGAGGCGCTGATCGCCGCGTGCCTGACGGCGCTGATGATCCTGCTGTTCCTCGGCAGCTGGCGCGCGACGCTGATCATCGCGGTGACGATCCCGCTCGCGGTGCTGACTTCGCTGTGTGCGCTGGCCGCGCTCGGCGAGACGATCAACATCATGACGCTCGGCGGGCTCGCGCTCGCGGTCGGGATTCTCGTCGACGATGCGACCGTCGCGATCGAGAACATCACGCACCACCTCGAACGCGGCGCGCCGCTCGAGGAGGCGATCCTGACCGGCGCGGGCGAGATCGCCGTGCCGACCTTCGTGTCGACGCTGTCGATCTGCATCGTGTTCGCACCGATGTTCCTGCTGACGGGCGTCGCGCGCTACCTGTTCGTGCCGATGGCCGAAGCGGTGATCTTCGCGATGATCGCGTCGTACTTCTTCTCGCGCACGCTGATCCCGACGCTCGCGATGGTGCTGATGCGCGCCAAGGGGCACGGCAAGCCGCCGCGCGGCATCTTCGCTCGCTTCGCGCGCTTCCAGGCCGCCTTCGAGCACCGTTTCGAAGCGGTCCGCGCGCGCTATCGCGCGCTGCTGTCGGCCGCGATCGCGAACCGGCGCCGCTTCGCGGCCGCGTTCCTGCTCGCCTGCGTGGCTTCCACGAGCCTGTTCGCCGTCGCCGGGCAGGATTTCTTCCCGTCGGTCGATACCGGCGAGATCCGGCTGCACCTGCGCGCGCCGACCGGCACGCGGATCGAGGAGACCGCGCGCCTGACCGACGAGGTCGAGACGCGGATCCGCTCGGTGATCCCCGCGAACGAACTGGCCGGCGTGCTCGACAACATCGGCGTGCCGGTCAGCGGGATCAACCTGACCTACGACTCGTCCGATCCGGTCGGCGCCGGCGACGCCGACATCATGATCACGCTGAAGCCGAACCACCGGCCGACCGCGCAGTACGTGACGAAGCTGCGCAACCTGCTGAACCAGGCGTTCCCGGGCGTGACCTTCGCGTTCCTGCCGGCCGACATCGTCAGCCAGATCCTCAACTTCGGGTTGCCCGCGCCGATCGACATCCAGATCGTCGGCAACCGGCTCGATGCGAACCGCGCGGTCGCGAACCGGCTGCTCGCGCAACTGCGCGGCGTGCGCGGCCTCGTGGACGCGCGCATCCAGCAGCCCGGCGACGCACCCGCGATCAACGTCGACGTCGATCGCACCAAGGCGATCCAGGCCGGGCTCCAGCAGCGCGACGTCGCGCAGAACCTGCTGATCGCGCTGTCCGGCAGCTCGCAGACCACGCCGAACTTCTGGCTGAACCCCGCCAACGGCGTCAGTTACCCGGTGCTGGTGCAGGCGCCGCAGTACGACGTCAATTCGCTGCAGTCGCTCGCGAACATCGCGATGCCGACCGCCGCGCAATCGCCGCAGACGCCCGCGGGCGGCCCCGCGGCCGGCGCGGGCGCGCAGAACCTGCTCGGCACGCTGGGCACCTTCTCGCGCGCCGAGCAGCAGGCCGTCGTGTCGCACTACAACGTGCAGCCGGTGCTCGACATCTTCGCGTCGGTGCAGGACCGCGACCTCGGCGGCGTGACGGCCGACGTGACGAAACTCGTCGACGCCGCTCGCGCGCAACTGCCGCCCGGCTCGTCGATCGTGCTGCGCGGCCAGGTGCAGGCGATGCACCAGTCGTTCGCGGGGCTGCTGAGCGGCCTCGTGCTGGCGATCGCGCTGGTCTACCTGCTAATGGTCGTGAACTTCCAGTCGTGGCTCGACCCGCTCGTGATCGTCAGCGGCCTGCCCGCGTCACTCGCGGGCATCGCGTGGATGCTGTTCGTCACGAACACGACGCTGTCGGTGCCCGCGCTGACCGGCACGATCCTGTGCATCGGCATCGCGACCGCGAACAGCATTCTCGTCGTCAACGCGGCGCGCGAGCTGAGCGCCGGCGGCACGCCGCCGTGGCAGGCCGCGCTCGATGCGGGGTTCAGCCGGTTCCGCCCGGTCGTGATGACCGCGCTCGCGATGCTGATCGGCATGCTGCCGATGGCGCTCGGCCTCGGCGACGGCGGCGAGCAGAACGCGCCGCTCGGCCGCGCGGTGATCGGCGGCCTCGCGTTCGGCACGGTGTCGACGCTGCTGTTCGTACCCGTCGTGTTCGGCTTCGTCCATGCGTGGCTCGAACGGCGACGCGATGCGGCCGCCGCACGCCGCGTGCCGGACACGCCGGCCCTGCCCTGAGCACGGATACCCGGATAGCTGGACTGGATACCCGCCGATTTCCTCCGACTCGCCCGACTTCGAACCCATCATGAACGACTCGACCGAACCTCTCGCCCCGCTTTCTGCCGAAACGGCGGCGGTGCCGCCTGTCGCGCGCGACACCGCACCCGACGCGCCGCTGCCCCGTCGCGGCCGCAGGCTCGCCGTGCCGCTGGCCGCGTTCGCACTCGCCGCCGCGCTGCTGGCCGCCGGCATCGTGCCGCGTATCGATGCACGCGCCGCGCAGCGCGTGCAGGTGGCCGCGCAGCAGGCGCTGCCGGTGTCCGTGATCCGGCCCGGCGTCGCGCCGGCCGACCAGACGCTCACGCTGCCGGGTGCTGTGATGCCCTACGCGGAAGCGTCGATCTACGCGCGCACGAGCGGTTACATCGCGCACTGGAGTGCGGATATCGGCACGCACGTGAAAGCGGGGCAGACGCTCGCGCAGATCACGGCGCCCGACCTCGACGCGCAGTTGCGTCAGGCGCATGCCGACACGTCGACCGCGCAGGCGAACTACGACTATGCGAAATCGACCGCGCAGCGCTGGCAGGAGATGCTGAAGACGCAGTCGGTATCGCAGCAGGACACCGACACGAAGGTCGCCGACATGAACGCGAAGCGCGCGATGCTCGCCTCCGCGCAGGCGAATGCCGCCCATCTGAACGAACTCGTGTCGTACGAATCGGTGACGGCGCCGTTCGACGGCGTGATCACCGCGCGCAACGTCGACGTCGGCACGCTCGTCACGGCGGGCGGCACACCGGGCAGCCCGGGGCTGTCGGGCGAGCTGTTCCATCTCGAGCAGACCGACACGCTGCGCGTGTTCGTCGACGTCCCGCAGGATAGTGCTGCCGGCGTATCGGCCGGCACGCCCGTGTACCTGACCACGCAGCAGTATCCGGGCCGGCGCTTCGCCGCGCGCGTGGCGCGCAGCGCGGGCGCGATCGATCCCGTGACGCGCACGCTGCGGGTCGAGATCGACGTCGACAACCACGACGGCGCGCTGATGCCGGGCGCGTATGCGCAGGCGCACCTGCTCGTCGCGAGTGCGGCGCCCGCGTTCGAGCTGCCGGTCAGCGCGCTGCTGTTCCGGCCGAACGGCGTGACGGTCGCGACCGTCGCCGCGAACGGCACCACCGCGCTGAAGACCGTGCAGATCGGCCGCGATTTCGGCACGCACGTCGAGATCGTCGCGGGGCTGGCCGCGACCGATCGCGTGATCGACAACCCGGGCGATTCGATCGCCGACGGCGAGACCGTGAAGATCGTGGCGGTCGAGCCCGGCGCCGCGCAGGCGGCTGCGCGGGCCGGCTCGGCTACCGGTGCGCCGGCGGCGCCTCGCGCGGTTGCGGCAGTACCGGCCGCCGTCGCGGCGCCCGCGTCGACGCCGGTTGCCACGTCGGTTGCGACGTCGACGCAGTCCCACGGCTGACCGTTCATGACAACCCGCGAGATCTCCACCATGTGCCTCTTTCATCCGCTTCCGTTCGCACGCCGCGTCGTCGCGCTCGGCATCGCCGCCGCGTTGACCGCATGCTCGACGCTACCCGCCTACTCGCCCCCCACCGTCGCGGTGCCTGCGCACTATGCGGGCGTCCCGGCTGCGGGCATACCGGCTTCGGGCATACCGGCTGCGGGCGTACCCGCTTCGGCCGCCCCCACCACCCAACCCGGCTGGAACGTCGCCACGCCCGCCGATGCCACGTCGCGCGGCCCGTGGTGGACCGTCTTCGACGACGCCGCACTGAACGCGCTCGAAGCGCGCGTCGACATCTCGAACCAGACCGTGAAGAAAGCTGTCGCCGATCTCGAGCAGGCGCGCGCGATGGTCGGCTACCAGCGTGCGGGGTTCCTGCCGACCGTCACGGCCGGCGTCGCGCAGAGCCGCTCGCGCTTGTCGCAGAACAAGCTCGGCTCGTCGCTCGCCGGCAAGACGACGCCCGACTACCAGGCCGGCGTCGCCGCGAGCTGGGAACCCGACCTGTTCGGCCGCGTGCGCGACGCCGTGACGGGCGCGCAGGCGAATGCCGACGCGAGCGCGGCCGACCTGCAGGCCGTGAGGCTGTCCGTCACGGCCGAGCTCGCGACCGACTATTTCGCGCTGCGCTCGCTCGACACGCAGAAGCAACTGCTCGACGAAACGGTGCGCGCGTATGCCGATGCCCTGAAGCTGCTGAAGCAGCAACTCGCGGACGGCGCGATCGACGCGTCGGCCGTCGCACAAGCCGAGACGCAGCTCGAATCGACGCAGACGCAGGACACCGACATCGACGCGTCGCGCGCGCAACTTCAGCATGCGCTCGCGACGCTGGTCGGCGAAAACGCGTCGACCTTCACGCTACCGCCGCGCGTGCAGGCATTCGACGTGCCGGCGATCCCGGCCGGCGTACCGTCGCAACTGCTCGAGCGGCGGCCCGACATCGCGGCAGCCGAGCGGCGCGTCGCGGCCGCGAACGCGCAGATCGGCGAGGCGCGCGCCGCGTTTTTCCCCGACCTGGTGCTGTCGGCGAGCGCGGGACTCGAAAGTTCGTTCTTCGCGCCGTGGCTCACCGCGCCGAGCCTGTTCTGGTCGCTCGGCTCGCAGCTCGCCGGCACGCTGTTCGACGGCGGGCGCCGCAGCGCGTCGCTGCACGCCGCGCATGCGCAGTACGACGGCGTGGTCGCCGATTACCGGCAGACCGTGCTGGCCGCGTTCCAGCAGGTCGAGGATCAACTGTCCGCGCTCGATGCGCTCGCATCGGAAGCAAACAGCCAGCAGCGCGCGACCGACGCGGCCGACCTGTCGCTGAAGCTGACGACCAACCGCTTCAACGCCGGTGCGGTCAGTTATCTCGACGTCGTGACCGCGCAGACGATCGCGCTGTCGAACCGGCGCCTGGCCGACCAGATCGCCGCGCGCCGGATGGAGGCGGCGGTCGCGCTGCTGACGGCGCTCGGCGGCGGCTGGAACAAGGATACGGATATGGATGCGCACGCAACGGCCGCCGCGCACGCGGCCGCTACGTCGTCGGCGTCCTGACGAACGTGAGGATGAAGCGCGTGCCGGCCGCGTCGCTTTCGACGCGTACGGTGCCGCCGTGCAATTCCATCACCGAACGCACGATCGCGAGGCCGAGCCCGGCCGTGCCGCCCGGCACGCCGCCGCTGCGCGCGGGGTCGCCGCGCACGAAACGCTCGAAGATGCGCGGCAGCAGCGCGGGATCGATCGGCTCGCCCGGGTTCGCGACGACGACGTGCACCGCATCCACCGTTTCGTCGACACGCAGCGTGATCACGCCGCCCGCCGGCGTATAGCGCAGCGCGTTCGCGAGCAGGTTGCTGACCGCGCGGCGAAACAGTTCGAGATCGGCGGTCAGTTGCCCGTGCCCGTCGACGCGCAGCGTCGATCCCGCTTCGTCGGCGAGCCCTTCGAAATAACCGGCGATACGCTCCAGTTCGTCATGCACGTCGAACGCACGCTGCCGCGTGACGAAACCCGGATGCTCGGCGCGCGCGAGAAACAGCACGTTCTCGATCATCCGCGCGAGACGGTCGTATTCCTCGAGATTCGATTCGAGCAGTGCCTGGTACTCGTCGGTCGAACGCGGCCGCGCGAGCGCCACCTCGGTCGCGCCGCGCATGTTGTTCAGCGGCGTGCGCAGGTCGTGCGCGAGATCCGCGCTGAATTGCGACAGGTGTCCGAACGCCTGCTGCAGGCGGCCGAGCATCGCGTTCTGCGCGTCGACGAGCGCCGTCAGCTCGCGCGGCGCACGCGACGCGTCGAGCCGCGTATCGAGCTTGTCGACGGTGATCCGGCCCGTGTTCGCGACGATCTCGCGCAGCGGCGCGAGCGATGTGCGGATCAGCCCGTAGCTGAGCAGCATCGCGAACAGCGCACCCAGACCGCCGGCGATCTTCAGCCGGTCGCGGTAGCCGTCCAGCATCGCGGCGCGATCGCTCATGTTACGCGCGATCGCGATCCGGATCGTCGAGTGGTCGCGCAACTGCGCATCGCTGACGACGCCGCGCACGGACACGCCGCCGCCGGCCGTCCAGGTCGCGATCCGGTCGGTGGTGATCCGTTCGTTCGCGGGCACCGGCGTCGCGTGCGGCGGGAACAGCGCGGCGTCGGGCAATGCCGGCAGCGCGGGCGAGGCGGGCGAGGCGGGCGAGGTGGGCGTCGATGCGGCTGCCGCCGGCTCGGGCGAGTCCTCGAACCCGGTGCGCTCGACGTTGTGGCGCGCGAGCACGTTGCCCTGCCCGTCGACGACGGCGATCGACAGCGCCGCGTTGCCGAGCACCTGGCTCGTCAGCCGGTCCGCATGCGTGCGCACCGCGTCGAGCGAATCGAGCTCGCCCGCCAGCCGGCGCGTGTGCCGCGCGGCGAGCACGATGTCGAGGTCGTCCTGCGTGCTCACCTGCCGCTCGAGGGCCGTATACACATAGGTGCCGACAAGCGCGAAGACGGCGAGCATGGTCGCGCCGAACGCGAGCGCGAGCGTCGCGCCGATCGAGCGGCCGATCAAGCGGCCGAGCGTCATGCGGCGTCCTTCGGCTCGAGCACGTAGCCGACGCCGCGCACCGTATGGATCAGCTTGACCGCGAAATCGTCGTCGATCTTCGCGCGCAGCCGCCGGATCGCGACTTCGACGACGTTGGTGTCGCTGTCGAAATTCATGTCCCACACATACGACGCGATCTGCGTGCGACTCAGCACCTCGCCCTGCCGGCGCGCGAGCAGTTGCAGCAGCGAGAATTCGCGCGGCGTCAGGTCGATCCGCACGGTGCCGCGCTTCACGCGGCGGCGCACGACGTCGATCTCCAGGTCGCCCACCGCGATGCGTTCCGTCTCGCGCGGCGGCCCGCGCCGGGCGAGCGTGCGGATCCGCGCAAGCAGCTCGACGAATGCGAACGGCTTCACGAGGTAGTCGTCGGCGCCGAGTTCGAGGCCGTGCACACGATCCTGCACGTCGTCGCGCGCGGTCAGGAACAGCACGGGCGTCGCATGCGTGTCGCGCAGCCGCTTGAGCACGCTCCAGCCGTCGAGCACGGGCAGCATCACGTCGAGCACGATCACGTCGTAGCTTTCCTCCTGCGCGAGCGTCAGGCCCTCGCCGCCATCCTTTGCGAGATCGACGCTGAAGCCGGATTCCTCGAGCCCTTTCTTCAGGTACGCGCCGGTCTTCGGTTCGTCTTCGACTATCAGGATGCGCATGGTCGGCTCCGTCGCATGGGGTGGTGACATGCGCCGATGTTACCGGGAAACGCGGCGCGCGAGCCGCATCGTGCAAGCGCGAAACGGGCGGATTACAAATCTGTAATCGGCGGGTCAGCGTCGTGACTGCCGCGGCAACCAGAATGGGATACGTGGGGCCGCCCCACTCGCCCGTTCGTTCAACCCACCAGGGAATCGCCATGAAACTCTTCACTGCCTTTGTCGCCGCCGCGCTGAGCCTGCCGTTCGGTACACAGGCCTTCGCCCAGTCCACGCAGGCGCCGCTCACGCGCGCCGAAATCTACCAGCAGCTGATCGATGCCGAAGCCGGCGGCCTGCTGCCGACCGACCGGAACGACTATCCGCCGTCGCACGCGCAGATCGCGCGCAATCGCCAGCTTTACGCGCGCGCGCATCCCGAAGCGGCTCCGGTCGCGACGGCATCGGCCGGCAATTGATCTCCGCCCATGTTCGGCCGCCGGCCGACAGCCGGATCGCGCGCCGACCCGGCGCCTGTCGGCGGATTTCGCGGCGCCCGCAGCCGGGCCCGCGAAATCCTTGTGGCTCAGGCGCTTGAGCGCACCGGCCCGACGGCCGCCCGCCTGCCCGACGACGTGAAACGATGAACGCGAAAAAATGGCCCGTGCTCGGCCCGGGCGTGCCGGCCGCATGCGTTGCCGGCGCGATCCTGCTCATCGGCCGGTTCCCGGCCGCCGCTTCACGCCTCGCCTCACGCCTCGCCGCTCACTCGCGGCGGTGCGGTCGGGCGCCCGTCTCGGCGACGCGGTCGACCCAGCCCCGGTAGAACGCGCGGTACTTGAGCACGAGCTTGTCGTACCGGCTGTACGCACCGCCGCCGTCCGGCTTCATCCCGTTCCAGATCCTGACGTCGTACCCCGCGGCCTGTCGGGTCTGCAACCCGAACAGCACGTAGTCGGTCGCGCGGCGCAGCGCGCCGCCCACCTTCTTGATCGAGATGAGCATGTGCATGACGTTTTTGCCGTCGCTCACCGGCGTCACGCACTGGAGCAGCTTGTATTTGAAGTCTCCGTCCAGCGCGACGGTCATCACGCACCCGCCGGGGTAGCCGTCGAAGTGCAGGTTCATCTGCGACATGTTCAGGCCGAGCGCACGCGACAGCATGCCGAGGGGCCCGAAATACCGGTTCACGGTGAAGTCGATCCCGGCACCGAACCACGCGCCCGCCCGGGCCAGCGGCTCGACCTCCGGCCACGGGCGCCAGTCGTCGAACAGCTTGAGTTCGAAGGCCGAGATCGGGAGCGCGTGCACCGGGGTCGCGTGTTGCGCGTCGTAGAAGTTCTCGACGATCCGCAAGACCGCCGTCGTCGTCTCGAACGCGAAGTGCAGGTGCATGAAGTCGTCGTTGTCGACGTCGGCCGCGGCGATTTCGGGCAGCGGGTGCAGCGGCTGCGGGGAGCCGTACCAGACCCACACGTAGCCGTACCGCTCCGCGGTGACCCACGTCGGCTGACGCGCGCCGCGCGGAACGGGCTCCAGCTGCCGCACCACCTGGCTGTGCCCGGGGATGTGAACGCACCGGCCCTGCTCGTCGTACCGCCAGTGGTGAAACGGGCACTGGATGCACCCGTCCGTGACCCGCCCGTCGGCCAGGTTCGCGCCGAGGTGCGAGCAGTGGCGATCCATCACCACCGCCCGCCCGGTCGCGCCGCGCCACGCCACGCACGGACGGCCGAACAGCGTCAACTCCGCCGGCTTGTCCTTGAGGTCGTCCGAGCGCATCGCGACGTACCAGCTCGCGGCCACGCGCGTGGTCGCGTCGTACACCCCCGGGGCTTGCTCCGTGGCGACCGCTTGATCGAATTGAACGTCGTTCATCGTTTTCCTGGCGGTGTCGGCCGGCTACTTCAGCGCCAGGCCGATGCGGGTCGTGATGTACGCCTTGAGCAGCGCGAACATCGGGTTGTAGTCGAAGTACCGTTTCACCTCTGCCGGCGCGCTGGTTTGCGTCCAGTGCATCAGCTTCATCGCCGGCACCAGGCTGTACTTCGAGTTGTTGAGTTGCGGCCTGGCCCCGGTGATGCAGTACCCGAAGCCGAACATCGGCCTGGCGAACTCGCGTTCGTCGATGAGGGCGTGAATCCGCGCCGCGGCCTCCCCGGCCTCCTTGTGCCCGGCGCTCACGGCCTCGACCTCGGCCTTGGCGTCGTTGAACAACTGGTAGTACCCCTCCATGTCCGCGCACAGGTATCCGAGGTACGGAGGGTCGTTGTCGAGGTGGTCGAGGTCGCCCTCGTCACGCGACGCGCGGAACCTCGCATGGGCCTGCACGAGCCGGAACTGTCCGAGGATCGTGCCGACCGCCCACAACCTGTGGAACGCGTCCCACAGGCGGAAGTCCGCGAACGCCGTATAGCAGCAACTGACGAAGTCGTCGTTGTGGTCCAGCAGCTTCTGCTGCAGGCGCTCGATGTACTCGAAGCGCTCGGGAGAAAAGTCGTCGTCGCGCAGCGCCTTGATGAGGCGCGCCGCGAGCGCATGGATGGTCACCGCGGTGTTCTCGAGCCCCCGGGAGAACAGCGGGTCGATGAACCCGTTCGCATGCAGCATCAGGCAGTAGCGGTCGCCGACGCAGGCGCTCGACGAGAATTGCAGGCGGTCGGTCTTGACCCAGTCGCGCACCGGCACGGCGTCCCGGAACTGCGCCGCGATGCTCGGGAACCGCGCGAGGAACTCGTCGAATTCCTGCTGTGCGGAGATGTCGGTTTTCGGATAGACACGCGGGTCGAGCTGCAGGCCGACGCTCACCAGGTTGTTGGTCGATCGCGGGTGGTTGTTGAACGGAATCACCCAGAGCCAGCCGCCCGCGAACATGTGATGCAGGGTTCCCTCGTGCCAGCGCCAGCGCTGCCCCTTGACCTTGAAGATGTCGTCGAACGGCTTGACCCCGAGCATGTGCGTGTAAATGCTGCGCGAGTGCGTCTTGAAGCGGCACGGCTCTTCGCGGAGCTTGAACTTGGTCGCGAGCGGCGCGCGCGGCCCGCCGCAATCGATCATGTACCGGCCGGTGAACCGTTCGCCCTGGGCGGTGGTCACCGCGACGCCGTCCTTGTCGGCATGGTATTCGGTCACGTTCGTCTTCTGGCGCACCGTGCAGCCGTACTTGATCGCGGCCTGCAACAGGTAGGCGTCGACGTCCTGGCGGTAATAGTGGCTCTCCGGGCCCCACGGCAGTTCGGGAATCACGCACTGCGTGAATTCCTTCGGGTCGTGCTCCTGGCCGGGCTTGTGGAACACGAAGCCGAAGTTGCGTTTGATGCCCGTGCTCGACGCGACGTAACGCTGCGTCGCGTAGAACGACGTGATGCGGTCGAGCTCCGGAATGCCGTAGCGATCGGCGATGATGCGATTCATCAGGGACGTCTCGGGGATCGACGATTCGCCGATCGTGAAGCGCGGGTGCGACGACTCCTCGATGATCAGCACGCGAAACTGCTGGTTGGCCAGGATCGCCCCCATCTGGGTGCCGGACATGCCCGACCCGAGGATGATCACGTCGAAGTGGTTGCTGTCGCGCCCGTTCGCGGGGCTCTTTTGAGTCATGGGGGCACACTCTCCTTGTGAGATGGAACACATGGCCGCACGCGTCGGGAATCGGGTATCAGGGCTCGTCGAGCGCGGCGCGCAGGCGGGACCGCACGGCACGCGTGAGCGTGAGCAGATCGCCGAGCATGCTGGGCGCGTACCCCCCGCTGCCGATCGTCGGGCCGCTTCGCCCGACTTCGTACGCCCGCTCCGCCAATTTGACGTGCGGCGCGCGGAAGCGCAGCAGGATCTCGAAGACCCGGTCGAGGGCCGCCAGCCCGGCCACGACGGGCTCGCCCCGCGCGCCGAACGCCTGCACCTCGCCGAGCACGCGGTCGACGAGCGACGGCGCCCCGGCGAACCGCGCGTAGATCGCCCCGAACGCGGGAAGCACGTAGGGCAGGTACGTCTCCTTGAATTCCCGATAACCCGGGTGGTCCGATTGCGACCCCCACAGCACGTGCTCCAGCACGAAGAGCGGCATTTCCACCGCGCCGGGGCCGAGGTAGCTCCGGCCCCCGACCCGAATCGGTTCGTAGTACGGCCGAAGCTCGTCGTAGAAGACCTGCACCGAGATATAGCGGTACGCGTAAACGATCGATTCGACCATCTTGTGGAGATAGTCCGCCAGCTCGTCGCACCCTTCGGCGAACGACGGCGACCGCAGGGGCACGTCGTAAAGCTCGACGGTCATCCCGATGGCCGCCTCGAGCGCCGCCATCGAGATGCGCACGCTCTCGAGCAGGTGCGCTTCGTCGCGCAGCCCGGTGTAGCTCCGCTGCGCGTCGGCCGCCGCCGGGTTCCAGACCGTCACGTGCAGGAGCGTCTCGCGCGGCGGCAGGCCGGTCACGCGCGCCAGGTCGAGCAGCACCGGCTCGAGCCCGGGCACCGCGTCCACGGGCTCGTGGCCGTGCCGCTTGAGCGAGCCCAGGAAGAATCCGATGTCCCGCATCGCGGCGGCGGCTTCGACGAAGCCCCAGCCGGCGGGCGCGCCGCGCACCGGGAGGAACTCGCGCAACAGGCCGACGATGCCGGGCACGTCCTTTTGGCGGTTCAGGCCCGGCAGTTGCAGAACGAGTGCCCGCGCCCGCAGCGGATCGCAAGCCGCCACCGCGGCGTGCGTCGCCGCGAATGCGCATGCGCGGTCGAGGGTGCGCTCCACTACAGGATTTCCGGCGCCGCGAGCGTCGGCCCGGGCTGGCTGCGAGACAACCCCGCGCCGCCGTCGCGCAGCGACCGCAGGTAGTCGTAGTTGGTCGGCAGGCCCGTCCGCAGACGCTCGGCCTCGCGCCGGATGCGGGCGAACATCGCCTCGGCCTTGTCGATCGACTCCGGCCGGTGCTGCAAGAGCGGCAGCGACCGGTCGGGCAGCAAGCCCAGGCCCGCAAAGATGCAGTAATAGTTTCCGTTCAACCAGAAGTTCCTGAATTCGTAGTCGAACGTTTCGTAGTACGTTGAATCGTCGAACGACGTGGTGGTCAGCGGCAATCCGGCCTTGTAGCGCTGAACCTTCTCCTTGATGGCGTCCGAGAGGCGCAGGTCGTGCCGGTTCGCGAGCCAGAACGGCGTGTCGTCGCGCGACGAGGTGAAATAGTGCGCCTGGACGAAATCCCGGCAGTCGTCGAACATGTGGACGATCTCGGCGTTGAATGCGTCCGCCAGCCGCGGGTCGAACGAGGTATCGGGGAAGTGCTTCACGAGCTGGTAAAGCGCCGCGTAGATGAAGTAGATTCCCGTCGATTCCAGCGGCTCCAGGAAGCACGACGAGAGCCCGATCGCGACGCAGTTGTTGACCCAGGCCCGCCCGTTGCGCCCGACCCGGAACTTGATCTGGTTGAGCGGCTGCTTGTCCGAGAGGCCCCAGAGGTTGAGGAAGTCGGCGGTGGCCTGGTCGCGCGACGTGAACTTGCTGGAGAAGACGTAGCCGCTGCCGAACCGGCCCAGCATCGGAATCTTCCAGGTCCACCCCGAATTCATGGCGATCGCCGACGTGTACGGCTCGACTCCCACGCGCGCATCGGCGTTCGGCACGGCGCTGGCGACCGCGCTGTCGCACAGCAGGTGGTCGGACATGTCGATGAAGGGCTCTTTCAGCGCCTGGTTGATCAGCAGCCCCCGCATGCCGGAGCAGTCGATGAACAGGTCCGCCTCCAGCGTGCGCCCTTCCTTGGTGGACAGGCTGGCGATGTAGCCGCGTTCGTTCAGGTGAACCTGCTCGACCTCGTCGATCACCTGTTTCACCCCGCGCTCGATGGCCCAGCGCTTCAGGAAGTCGGCTACCAGGTGCGCATCGAAGTGCCACGCGTGGGACATCTGGCGGGTGCCGTCGGACAGGCACGGTGCGAGCTTGGCGTCGAGCGCCCCGGGCTGCGGGTAGCACGCGTACTCCATCGGCTGCTGGAAGCCCTGTTCGCGCTTGCGCATCCAGTAGTGGGTAAGCGGCACGCCGTCGCAGTTCGGCACGGTGCCGAACAAGTGGTAGAAATGATCATCGCGCGCATGCTCGGGGGACTTCCTCCAGTTCACGAACTTGATGGCGGCCTTGAACGCGCCGTTCACCTGGGGCATCCACTCCCGCTCCGGTATTCCGAGGAAGTCGAAGAACACCTTCTGCAAACTCGGGATGGTCGCCTCGCCCACGCCGATCCGGGGGATCGCCGCGGACTCGACGAGCGTAATGCTCGTGTGCTGCTGGAGCGCCCGGACGAGGTACGAAGCGGCCATCCAGCCCGCGGTGCCGCCGCCCACGATGACGATATTCTTGATCGGGTTGCTCATGACACGGTTCTCATAGGATTTGAAACCTGAAGGGATAGTGCCGCCTGATCGAGCTGAACGCGTAAATCGTCCGGTAACGCACCGGGAATGGATTGGCTTGCCGATGCGGCAATTGCCATTAGCGCATCGAATTCACATGAAACTTCAGATTCCCGAAGCTTTTCATACCGTTCGCGTAACCTGCCGGACACACCTTAACAGCGTTCACGACGGCACACCTCGCAAAATTTCATATCAATTTTCATTGCCCCAGAGAATTATTCAATCCATAAAATATCGACTAGATATTTTCCAGATGAACATTCACATTTTTAAAAATCAATCATTTCACTTTTAGCAAACGCATCGATTTATTGTATAAAAACGATAAACGAACTACCCAATTAACGGGAAACGAATGAGGTCGCCACCATTTGCGAAACGATGATGTCGACCCTTGCGCATTTCGGCGAACTTGACCTGCCCCCGGCGATGAGAGGGTGCTGCCCGACAGGCCTTAGCGGTTGAGTACGGAAAACGCCAGCGTGCCCGCGAACATCGCCAGCACGACCGACGCGCCGCGAAGCAGCGTTCCGGTATGGGTGGCCAGCGACCGGCGCGCCGTCAGGACGCCGCCGACCACAAGCCACATCGAACCGATCGTCACGGCGAGCACCGTGAAGACCGCGATCGAGCAGAGATAGAACGGAACCGATACGAAAGCCTGCGGGGGAAAGATCGCCGTGGCGAACAACAACGCCTTCGGGTTCATGGTCGTCGCGACGAACATGTCGCGAAAGCCGATGGTGCCCGCCCGGATGCCGTCAAGGTGCGGGCTTTTCCATAGTTGCAGGGCGAGATAGAAGATGTAGGCCGAACTCCCCAGCTTCAGCACATCGTAAAGCCAGGGCCGCGTGGCCGCGAAGGTCGCCAGGAAGAAACCCCACAGGGATATCGCGAAGCCGTAGCCCGATGCCTCCGCCACCAGGAGTCGCGACGATTGCCGGAAGCCGACCCTGATTCCCGAGGACAGCAACAAGGTATTTGTCGGGCCTGGCGTGGCCAGGACCAGCGAAACGTAGAGTGCCATCTTCAACATCACCTGGAATGTCGGCATCTTGCTTCCTTGGTGTCGATGACGGTCGCCATGTGTCGGGGCGAGTTGTCGTATCGGTTGGGGTCATTCTGCATTCGGGCTGCTGTGGGCGTGCGCGACAGGCGCTAGCTGTGCCCGGCAACCATGCTAATGGCGATCAGAGCAAACCAACTGGTTTCAACGGGATTTGGGGGAATGATGAATTTGTCACGGCATTGCCGTTTCGCAGCGAATTGTACGCCGCCGAACCGAATTATGTCGTGCCTGAAAATGCCTGCGCGCGAATAACAATAGACGCAATCAATGTTACTCAATCACACATTTTTTATTCCGAAAAGCAAAGCGTAACTTTCCGCGTGATTGATTCGATTACGTGCTATTAATCGCTTAATCGGGTCACGACGATCAGGATGGCCCCAATAGCCGTGAAGAGAATCGCGCGGTAAAGGCACGCATCACCTGCGCATCACTTTGAATATGCTGCGGGTCAAATCCGCCAATGCCGCCAATGGCCGGATCCATATAGGTTAATAACAGGCACCGCCCCTGCCGTTCGGCACGCTGACCTTCACACCGTCCACGCTGGCGTCGCTCACGCGCGCCGAAGTCCGCCGGCAACCGATCGATGCCGATGCCGAAGCCGACGCACTGCTGCCGACCAACCGTAACGACTGTCCGCCGTCGCACGCGCATCCCGATGCGGCACCGGTCGATCGTCGCTCAGCGGTAGAGGGCCGCGTCGCAGACGCCGTCCCTTTTCATTCGCTCCACCTCTTTATTATCAGGAATCCTTTCATGTCGGTCAGTAAAGCGATGCATCATCCAAGCGTGAGGCGGACGTGAGTGAACCCGAGGCCTTCCCGCCAGCACGGCGCCGCGCCCGACCCTGGATCGTCAGCGTCGTGCCGGTCGCGCTGACCGTCGTTCACCTGCTGCGCATGACGAAACCGGTCTCGGTGCAAAACGATGCGGCTACGACGAATGGCCTTCAGCCCGTCGTTGGCGCGAACGACTTCAGGTACTTCATGCCGGTGTCGCACATGATCGTCACGATCGTGGCATCCGGGCCAAGCCGTTCGGCGAGTCGCAATGCGCCAGTTACGTTGGCTCCGGTCGACGTACCGCAGAACAACCCCTCTTCGGCGGCCAGTCGGAACGCCATGGCTCTCGCCTCCTCCGTGGAGACACGCTCGAGCTCGTCAGCAATCCCGTCGCGCCAAAGCGGCACGACATAACCCGCGCCGATCCCGTCGATCTTGTGCGCGCCGGTAGGGCCACCCGACAGTACCGCGGATTCGGCGGGTTCCACACCGGCGATCCGAATGCGTGCATCGTGTTCGCGCAAGCGCCGCGAAATCCCGCGCAGCGACGCAGCCGTGCCGACGCTCTGGACGAAACCGTCGAGGCGGCCGCCGGTCTGCTCCCAGATCTCGTCGGCCATCTTCGTATAGGCGTTGAGCTGATCGGTGTTTTCCATCTGCGCCGTGATGTATGCGCCCGTCTCGCCGGCAATTCGATGCGCTTCGCGAATCATGTCCTTCGTCAGCTTCTCGGTTTGCTTGCCGTTGTCGCTGGGGACGAGCGTCAGCTTCGCGCCCAGCAGGCGCATGTGATCGAGCTTTTCCTTCGAGAACGCATCCGATGAAACCAGATGCAGCGGATGCCGCTTGACGGCACACACCAACGCCAGCGACACGCCGGTGCTGCCGCCGGTGTATTCGACCACTGCGCCGCCTGGCTTCAGACGCCCATCCCGCTCGGGAGCTTCGATCATCTCGAGCGCGATCCGATCCTTCATGCTGCCGGTTGGATTCTGACTTTCGAGCTTGACGAAAAGGCGTGCGCCGTTCTTCGGGACGACGTTTCGCAACGGGACGAGTGACGTGTTGCCGATCGTGTCGAGGATGTTGCCGGGAGTCGATTTCATGGTGACCTCTGAAGTAAACGGGCAAGTGAAACGCAAGTGCGTGGGGTTAGCTCGCGTGTCCGAGCAACGCAACAGCGAACGTGAGCGTCGCCGCGAAGCCGGCCAGGAAAGCGATCGTGCGAACGACGGGAATGCCGGCGGCGTAGACCACGTAGTGAACCAACCGGGCACCCAGATAAAGCTTGGCCGAGAACACCGTCGCCGGGCCGCTCGCCCCCGTCATCGCGCACATCAGCACGAGCGGGGCGAACACGGCGAGATTCTCGATCGCGTTCGCATGCGCGCTACGTGCGCGCTCCGCCCACGGCGGATCGGGCGGACGGGACGGATCGGGATTGTTCAGGGCCGCCATCAGGCCACGCGTCGTGATCCTGGCCAGCATGTACGGAATCCACATCAGCAGCGTTGCGAGCGCAGTGAGCGTCAGCAGGTGAAGTTCTGGCGAAAATGTCATCGGATGGGCCTTGTCGAACAGAAGGTGCGGCAGAGATCTGCGGATGCCGGAAATGCTTCGCAGTCTAGACTCGCGACGAGGCCTGATCCATAGTCACAAATGACATTAATAGCGACAATCACGACACAAGATCGAAACAGAATCCGGCAGTCGTTCGACCGCGACGATGCATCGTTGGCGCGTGGCACAAACGCGCCACACGTCGCCCACCGCATTCACTCAGACCGCACGCGACACAAGCTCGCCGAGAACCGCATCCAGTGCGATGTGCCCGCGCATGATTTCTTCCGGATTACTTTCGAAATCGATCCAGCCTTCGTTGAAGCCGTCCAGCATGCGCATGCGGGGTAGTGGATGTTTCATGCCCTGCGCGCGGAACAGCGCTTCCCACGTTCGCCTGTCGACGCCTTCCGCGCGCACCGGCCGCCCCAGAACGCGAGCGAAGGCGAGTGCAAGATCGTCGGGGCTCACGCGGCGCGGGCCCTCGAGCTCGACGACACGCACACCGCGCCAGGTCTGCTGGAGCAGTTCTGCCGCGACGCGACCTACGTCCGCGGTGGCGACCATCGGCACGGGCTTGTCGAGCGGCTGCAGGTAGCTGGCGACGACGCCATCGTCGCGCGCGGACGCGACGTCCCACGCGGCGTTCTCCATGAACCAGCCGGGCCGCAGGAACGTCACGGGCATCGGCATCTCGCGCAGCGCCTGTTCCATCAGCGTGCGTTGCGTGAGCAGATTGGGCTCGTCAGCCTGCGCACCGATCGTCGACAGGCAAACGACCTTTTCGGGGCGCGCCTGCAGAAGCGCCGCGGACACGGCCTCGATCACCTTCCGCGCCTCGGGAAACCCGGGCTCCGGATCGAACTCCGAAGGCGGCAGGATGAAAACGCCCGCAGCGCCCGTGAACGCGGCGGCGAGCGACGATGGGTCTTCCATGACGGCGGTCGCAATCTCGCACCCGCGCGCCGCCCACGCCCCTGCCCGCGTCGCGTCGCGCGCGACCGCGCGCACCGACCGCCCCGAGGCCAGCAGTTCGCTGGCCAATGCGCCGCCGACCTTGCCGGTGATGCCTGTTATCGCATACATGCTCGTTCTCCGTGTGTGAATACGTCGGTCGCATTCTGGCCAAACATCGAGCGAAACAAAACGACATGGATGGAAGCAGATAAGTGACAACGCGTCACTAATTCGGCATGATCGACGCAGACGACCGGCATGGCCGCGCTATCCGGCGTCGGCGTGTCGGCCTTCCGTGGGTCGCCCGCGATCCGCCACCGTATGCACTCGAACAACCATGAGATCCAGTAGCGAGAAACTGTCCGGCAGCATCAGCGTGTTCGCCGCCGTGGTCGATGCCGGCACGTTTGCGGCTGCAGCCGACGTAATAGGCATGACGCCGCCGGGCGTCAGTCGAGCGATTGCGCGACTGGAAAGAAGGCTGAACATCCGGCTGTTCAATCGAACGACGCGGTCGGTGTCGCTGACCGAAGAGGGCCGCAGGTTTTACGAGCAGGTCATGCCGCATCTTGCCGGGCTGGAGGAAGCAGCCGCGGCGGCCGCGGGCGGCGCCTCCGTCGTGCGCGGAAAGCTGCGAATCAACCTGGATCCCGTCGTTTACCGGGCCGTTCTCGGGCAACGACTCGATGCGTTCATGGACGCACATCCCGACCTCGAAATCGAGCTCATCGCGCGAGACAGCCTGGGCGACCTCGTCATGGACGGCTTCGACCTCGCCGTGCGATTCGGCGAACCGCGATCGTCCAGCCTGATTGCGAGAAAGCTGCTCGATACCGGCGTCGTGACGGTCGCGGCGCCCTCGTACATCGCTCGCCGGGGACGGCCGGCCAAACCCGAGGATCTCGAAAGCCGGAGCCATCGATGCCTTGAATTTCGCAACCCGGAGACAGGCAAGCCGTTCGCCTGGGAATTCCATCGTCGGCGCAAACGCATCGTGGTCGACACCCGGGGACGCCTCACGGTCAACGATCCGGGCGCGCTGCTCGGCGCGTGCCTCGCCGGTTCCGGCATTGCACAGATGCTGCTGCTCGGTGCCGAGCCGCTGATCGCCGACGGCCGGTTGATCAATCTCTTTCCCGAATGGGCCGACGAGCGGTATCCGTTATATGCGTACTACCCATCCCGGCATCACGTGCCGGCCAAGACGCGGGCGTTCCTGGATTTCATGGTCGAACTGACGGATATTCACGGCCGCGCCGGCATGCGCTAGTGCCGTTCCGGCGGCGCTCGCGGCCCCTTGGCGCTGCCTTCGCAGCGTACGGCAACACCGCTTTTCAAGGCCGGACGCTATCGATTGCCGGCACGCAATTCCCGCACCCCGCGGCCGAGCCTACGGCGCAACAAGGCCCGCAACGTCGCCGCATCCGCGTAGCCGACCTCGCTCGCAATCGTCTCCAGGTCGTAACCCATCGACACGAGATTCTGCGCCCGTTCGATGCGGAGATCCTGGACGAACGCCAATGGCGACTTCCCGAGTACCGCCTCGGTACGGCGCTGCAACGTGCGCGGTCCTACGGCCAATGCGGCGGCCGCCGCCTGAAGCGAAAAACCCGTGGAAAGATGCTCGCGGGCCCATCGCTCGAATCGAGCGACCAGCGGATCCGCATGGGCAAGGTAATCCGGAACGATGTATTCGGCCTGTGACGAACGCTTGTCGATCAGCATGAAACGGGCAACGAGCGTGGCCAGTTCGGGACTCGCCTGACGCAGCAACCACAGCGCAAGGTCGAGATGGCCCATGGCCGACCCCGCCGTCACCAGGCGATCCGCGGCGACGACCATGCGTGAATCGTCCAGATCGACTGCAGGATAACGTTGCCGAAAGAAGGGCGAGAGCGACCAGGTGGTCGTCGCCTCGCGATGATCCAGAAGCCCGGCTTCCGCCAGCACGAACGTACCGATGCAAGCGGCGGCGACACCGACGCCATCGGCATGCCACGCCCGAAGGTACGCCATGGCATCGCGCACGTCCGGACGCTCCAGCGCCTCGATCAGGCGCTCCGGCTGCCTGATGCCGGGCGCGGGCACGACCACCCAGTCGGCATGGCGTGCGCTGCTTGCGGGCTCCACCAGCATGGACAGTCCGTGCGCGGTACGGACGCATCTGCGTACGCCGACCACTTCGACGTCGAAGGGCGGCGCGGCAAAGCCCTGAGCGGCAGCCAGTTCGTTGGCCATCGCGAAGGTATCCAAAAACACCGTCAGGCCGGTGTCGAACAGCCCTTCGAGCGCCAGAATGGACAATCTCATGTCGTAAACACATCTATTAATGTCATTTACGACTATAGCCCGCTTTCCGTGAAAAACCTAGACTGCACAGCAATGCGGCGAAGATTTCTCCAACGACGCCGTCCATTTCATCTCGACCGCATCGGACATGCTCGCGCTGATTCGGTTGCGGCTCTCCAACCTTGTTTTGCTGGAACACACTCGACATGTCCAAAACTATTCTGATAACCGGCGCCAGCAGCGGCTTCGGCCGCGACACTGCGGAAGCGCTCTCGGTGGCCGGGCACCGGGTATTCGCGTCGATGCGCGACATCGCCGGCCGAAACCGGCCGCATGCCGATGCCCTTCAAGCGAAAGGCATGCACGTCATCGAACTGGATGTGACGGACGATGCGTCCGTCGAGCGAGGCGTAGCTTCCGTGCTGGAAAATGCCGGACATCTCGACGTCCTCGTCAACAACGCAGGTATCGGATCAGCGGGTATTTCCGAGGCGTTCACGACAAAGCAGGTACAGGCGCTCTTCGACGTGAATGTATTCGGCATCCAGCGAACGTCGCGCGCGGTGCTGCCGACCTTCAGGAAACAGGGCGAAGGCCTGATCGTGAACGTCGGTTCGATACTCGGCCGCGTGACGTTTCCGTTCTTCGGTCTCTATGGCGCATCGAAGTTCGCGCTCGAAGCGTTGACCGACAGCTACCGCTATGAGTTGTCGACGTCGGGCATCGACGTCGTTCTCGTTCAACCCAGCAACTATCCGACGAATATTTTCGCCAGCGCGCAGCGGCCGGCCGATGCCGCGCGCGTACCCGGCTACGGCGACGCCGGTGCGATTCCGGACAAGATGGTGGAGACGCTCATGGCGCTGTTCGCGAGCGACCACGCGCCGAACCCGCACGACGTCGCCGACGCGATCGTGCAGCTTGTCGCACAAGCCAACGGTACTCGCCCGCCGCGTTTGATCGTGGGCGAGTCATTCGGCGCCGACGCCCTCAACGCTCAAGCGGCATCGATTCAGGCGCAGGTGCTCGAGGGCCTCGGGCTGGCACACCTCGCCGAGCCGAAAGGGCGATCCGCCGCGGCTTGAAGGTACGGTCGACGCAGAAGCCGACACCGATCCGCCGCGCTGCCCCCGCTTCGTTCAATTGCCGGGCGCGAGGTCGTTGGCAAACCGGTTCGTATAACCGAGCGTACCGACGCCGCCGATGGAGTTGCACGTCGACGATGCGGCGCCGGGCGGGCAATCGACGTCACGGTCGAACGACCAGAAGTGGACACCCACGAGGCCATTCTGTTTCACGAACTGCGCAACGGTGTCCGCATCGGCCGGCGTAAAGGTTTCGCCGCTCACATCGTTGCCGCCGATCATCGGCGTCAGCTCGATCTGGCTGTACGGCACGCCCCAGTGATCGTGCAGGTTCATCGCCGCCTGGATCGCCGACTGTCCCATCTGGCAGGTGCCGTTCGCCACCACGCAGTTCCCCGCCCCCGCCGACCCGTAGTCCATCGTCATCAGGTCGATGGTGTAGTTCTTCAGGCCGTGCGCCTGGATCGCCTGCATGACCCAGTCCCCATACACGTTGAAGCTGTCGGGGGCGCTGGCGCCCCAGGAGCTGGCCGTGGTCGCGCCCTGCTGGGAAGGGGCCAGTGTCGCGAGCGTAAAGCTGAAACGCAGGCCGGGATAATTCTGCTGGGCGACTGCCACGCGCCGGACGAGATCGTCGATCACCTGTTGTGTCTGCCCGCCCTCGATATCGAAGTCGATCCCGATGAGGTTGCTCGACGCATAACGATTGATGAAGGCCGCCATGCCCGCATCCGACCCGCACGTGAACATGCCGGCCGCGCCGCCGGTGGAAATCACGTAATTCACATTGGCCGCGGTGAAAAGCGGCACGTTGGCGGCCGCCAGCGCGCCGCCGTCGACGCCCGCCCAGTTCTCGCTGCCGCATTCGCCGGTCGCAAACGCGAGCGTCAGCGTGCGGACACCGGCTGGCAGCACCGACAGCACCGGGCTCATCTGACCGGTGACGTTCGACGAGATGACGTTCGTGTTCCAGTTCATCGAAATCGTCGCGTCCTTGTACGGGCTATAGACGAATGCCGGCGCCGTGCCGGTACCCGCCCCGGCTGCCGCGGCGGTACCGGTGCCAGTGCCGAAGGACGACCATGCCAACAGAAGCGCCAGCGCGCCCTTCAAGGTCGAGCGCTGCATGATTCCGGATCGGTTGCTCTTCATTTTCATGCCCTCATCGCGTTTTACGCATTACCGGCATCGCTCTTCCACGCGATACATGCCGGGGAATATGTCAGGAAGACGCGCTCCGCCCGCGCAGGCGTAACGGAAACCCGCCACGTCACGCGGACGGCAAGCGTCGGCATCATTGATACGGACTACCAAATCAACATCGCGACCAGATCAGCCTTGGGGCTCATCCAACCGGTGGTTTCCCCTTTCGATCGACAAAGCTTCGCCCAGGTCGAATTCAAAAGAAATCAACCTTACAAATTGCCACCTGAAACAAATTCCGATATTGATTCTGTTTTTATATCTACGACGAAAAAAACGACGACTTCGGTCTATGCTGGTGAAGTGTGTGCACGCCACTTACGCGCAAGTCCGGATGTCCGTCACAAGCGCGCTGCAGGCGGTACGTGTAGCCGTCACGCAGGCCGGGGATAGCGGGCCTGACACGCGACGGCTGACACGGGTCTTTCGCCGACCGATGTAGTGATGCTTCAATCCGACGCCCGCGTTTCGTTTGGTTATACTACATAATCGTCAGGCATCAACCCTTGAATCGAGTATTTTCACCCATATCGAAACCTTAAATATTCACGCGATCGTATGGCCATATTGCAATTATCGCCATTCGATAATTCAACCGGATATTCCGCAGCCATTTGGCTGATTGTTCAAATCAACGAAATTCAAGGGACGCGATCGAGCTTCATCGTATTGGCTGCCGACCCTGATGCATCCATCGAACCCGGAGGCCGCAACCAGGTGGTCGCCGGCTAAGCCGGTTGCCGTGTCAGTGACGCTCACCGCGCCCCTCACACGGGTTCTTCATCTCATGACGCGCCGGGCATCGCCGGGCGCGTCATGTCGCGGCCGTATCAGAACGGGCTGCGTGTCGTATCGCCATTGGTGAAGATCGCGTCGACGACCTGATAGAACGCCATCGCCGTATCCGCGACTTCCCAGACCGCAAGGATCACGTGGTAGCCGCTACGCACCGGCAGCCGGCACGCGTGAATGGTCGGCTGCTGGGGCACCAGGTTCGCGTTCGGGTCCCAGTATGGCTGGCCGGGATTCTGGATCGTGCAGAACGGCGTGGGCTCGAACTGCGCACGCGTGAGCTTTTCCGACGGGTTCCAGTCGGCGCGTGTAATGAAGTAGTTCCAGCGACGCGTCTTGTGCACGGCGCTGAACTCCCACTTGAAATTCTGCACCGCGCCCGGCCGCAGCGGGATCTTCTGCCAGCGGCCCGGCGACTGCTCGTTCAGCACGGGCAGCGGGCCATTCGTGCTGGCGCCGGCGATTTCGCCGTCCTTCGGTGGCGCGGCATTCTTCGCGTCATCCGGCGCGAACGGGTCCGACAGGCCGCTTTGCGTCGCGGGAAAGAACTTGCCGTTCTCCATCGCGTTCGCGTGCCACGCGTCGACAGGGCAGTTCGGATTCTGGCCTTGCGTGCACAGCACGATGCGCGAAGGCGGTTCGGTCAAACGGCCGTGCGCGTGCGCACCGGCCGCCGCGATCAGCAGTGCGACACCGGCCAGCGCGCGTGGCATGACGGAAGCAACGTAGCTGCGGATGTTCTTGTTCATGAGCCCTCTCATGGCATGAATGTCGAAACGGATATGCGCACATCGAGCCTGTCGCAAGATTCCGTGAAGAGATTCCTGTCGACGCGTCGTCGCGCATGCTGATCGGCGAAAGCGGCGGTCGAATGAAACCGCGGCAAGCAATAAACAATCATCATGCTTTCTGACAAATCACTTTCACCGAGTCGAACCTTATCCGCAAAAACCGGAAAAATAAACGTCCGTCATTGTTAATCTTTTGATTCGCGGCATCGAATCATCCATTCCCGCTTGCTTCGCTCGTCAGCCCTGACGTAACGCGGATTCTGGCGCTTGACGATCGTGAATGATCGATCCCGGAATTTCGCGTTCGGGAGCCACCGGCATGGCCGCCTCCATTGTTCGATAATTTGATTCGTCGGTTGATATTTGAATTGAATAAAGCCCGCCAATCATTCAAAACCCGAACCGGTACGAATGATTATTTCTCTGAAAATTACGCCTGTTCTGAAAATAGTTGGCAGGTCATGGTCGACCGGTAGCCTCGAGATCCGGGCCTATTCAAGCGCTGACGCACTGCGCATCGATGTCGGTCGCGTTGCGAAGCGCGGCGTCAACTCCCCCGCGAAGCGGCCAGGAGCATGCCCGCTTCCCGGAAGGGCGAACGAATCATCGCCCAAGCCCGCAACCCCGAAACGAACAACCCACAGCGCCCAACACCCGCGTTGTCGACCGCCCACAGGCACGAAACCAACGCAAAAACTGAAAGACTGAATTGCCGATCCGCACGCTTTTGACGCAGCTATATTCTCGACGACCAGCCCTTTAAACAAGGACTGCGAACAATATCCGTCAACCTACGTTCGAGACCTTCATCCATGAATAAAACGACACGGCTGCTGCGCATGACGTGCGCACTCGCCTGCTGCGGCCTGTTCTCCCACGCGAATGCGCAAAGCAGCGTCACGCTGTACGGCGTCATCGACACCGGGATCGACTTCGCGTCGAACGTCGGCGGCCAGCACCTGTGGCAGATGGCGAGCGGCGTCAGCGCCGGCCGCCGCTGGGGGCTGCGCGGCAAGGAAGATCTCGGTGGCGGGCTCGCCGCGATCTTCGATCTCGAAAGCGGCTTCAATTCCACGAACGGCGGGCTCGGCAGCGGCCTCGCGTTCTCGCGCAACGCTTACGTCGGGCTGTCCGATCAGCGCATGGGCACGCTGACGCTCGGCCGCCAGTGGGATCCGATCGTCGACCTGATCGAGCCGTATTCGCTGAACGACTATTACGGGGGCTGGTATTTCTCGCACCCGAACGACATGGACAACCTCGACAACGGCTTCGCGATCAGCAATGCCGTGAAATACACGAGCCCGACGATCGCTGGTTTCACGGGTGAGGCGCTCTACTCGTTCGGCGGGCAGCCCGGCCGCTTCTCCGACAACGCCGCGTACAGCGCGGCGCTCGCGTACACGAACGGGCCGTTCTCGGCCGGTGTCGGTTACCTGCGCGTCAACGATCCGGAGCAGGCCGTGCAGAGCTACCAGAACGGCGGCGGATACACGAACGCGGTATACGGCGACGCGCTCATGAACGCGCGCAGCCAGAACATCTTCGCGGCCGGCGCGTCGTACCAGCTCGGCAACGTCAAGCTGATGGGCAACTTCACCGACGTCGATTTCCAGCAAGGCGACGACGAGCAGGACGTGAAGTTCCAGAACTACGAAGTCGCCGGCACGCTCGCCGCCACGAGCCAGCTCAACTTCGGCCTCGGTTATACCTACACGACCGGCCGCGACCACGCGACCGGCCAGGAACCCAAATACCGTCAGCTGAACGCGAGCGCCGAGTACGAACTGTCGAAGCGCACGGCGGTCTACGCACTCGCGGCACTGCAGATGGCGTCGGGCGGCGCCGTCGCGCAGGTCGCGGGCTTCGATCCGTCGTCGAGCGGCCGGCAGGCGGTCGGCCGGATCGGGCTGCGCCACACGTTCTAGGCGATCGCGCGAAGGGGCCGGCTTGCCGTGTACCGGAAGCCGGCCCCGGCCGGTGCGATCGACCCGCGCGTCGAATCAGTTCGGCAGGCTGACCACCATCTGCTCGTCCTCGAGCAGTTGCGTGAGCGACCCGTGCAGACGCTCGAGGCTGCGCGGCGGCAGTGCGAAACTCGCCCAGCCAAGCCCCGTGTGCCGCAGCAACAGCACCGCGCCGCCGTACAGCGGATGGCGCTCCGCATACCAGCACGGGTCCATCTCCGTCACGAACTGCTGCGCGCGCGGCGGCATCTCGGGCACGGCCGGCTGCATCGACGCGCGCAACAGGCTCAGATACTGGATGACCGCATCGACGTCCTCCGGATCGAGCACCGCGGCACCCCGTTCGATCGACACCAGCACCACCGGCTTGCCGTGTTCCTGGATCATCTTGATACTCAGCGGCTGCGTCATTATTGCGTTCCTCGTGGCTACTCGTATCGGCCCATTATCGGCAGCCGCGTCACGCGCGCACCTGAAGATTTGATGCAGCTTCATTAATTTATTTTTAGGTTGTCTGCCGTTGCGGCAAACGCGTATTCGTCGTCGCGACGCACGACGATCTCGACGGTATGGTCGAGACCTTCGACGACACGCGTGTTCAGTGAATCGCAGCAACAGGCAAGAACGCCGTCCCGCACGCGCACGCGTCATCCCCCGCGTCGTCCGCCGCTTCCTTAAACGAAATTTCATCCATTCCGCGTCGTTTTTTAAGCGTCCGGCGCCGGCCCGCATCCCATAATCGGCTCGCTACCTTGCCGGTCACGCGCGGCGGCACGCATCGAGCGATGCGTCGGCGGCGCATGCGAACGGTCAATTCTTTCCTTCGGCGAACCATGAACCAACTGCAAGCGATGCGCGTGTTCACGCGCGTAGTCGAGTTGTCGAGTTTCAATCTCGCCGCGCGCCAGCTCGGGATGTCGGCGGCCGCGGTCACGCGCAGCGTCGGCATGCTCGAAGCGCACCTGAACATGCGACTGCTGAACCGGACGACCCGCAGCCTGTCCCTCACCGAGACCGGCCGCGAATATCTCGACGGCTGCCGCACGATCATCGAGAAGCTCGACGAGATCGAATCGAACCTCGTGCAGGTCACGCGCGACCCGCGCGGCACGCTGCGGATCGCCGCGTCGGCGACCTCCGTCGCGGCCGGCCTCGGCGTGCTGCTGTCGGCATATCGCGACGGGCATCCGCGCGTCCGGTTCGACGTGACCACGTTCGACACGCATGTCGACATGGTCGAGGGCGGCTACGACGTCTGCTTCTGCGACGATCGCCGCCTCGTCAACGCGACCTTCGTGTCGCGGATGCTGACGAGCGTGCGCGACGTGGTCGTCGCATCGCCCGAGTACCTCGCGCGCCACGGCACGCCGAACGATCCCGTCGAACTGAACGAACACAGCCTGCTGACCGTGTCGAACGGCACCGCGCGCAGCTGGGAATTCTCGGACGTCGACGGTTCCTACCGCGTCTACACCGGCAACGCGCTGGCCTCGACCGGCAGCATGATGGTGCGGATCGCGGCACTCAATCACATGGGCATCACGCAATTGCCGCACCCGCTCGTCGCCGACGATCTCGCACGCGGCGCGCTGGTGCCGCTGCTCGAACGCTACGAAGTGAATGGCGGCGCGCGCTGCATCTCGATGCTTTACCCGAGCCGCAACCATCTGTCGACCAAGGTCCGCAGCTTCATCGACTACGTGGTCGAACACTATCGCGCGCCCGAGCGCGCCGCCGCCTGATTCCGCCCGGGCCGCTCCGTCCATGCCCCACATCCTGACGATCGAAGACGATCCGCTGATCGCGGATCACATCACCCAGGCGCTGCGCGCCGCCGGCCACCAGGTGGACGTCGCGCGCACCGGCCGCGACGGCATGGCCAGGGCGATGAGTGCGGACTACGACGTCGTGACGCTCGACCGCATGCTGCCGGATCTCGACGGGCTCACGATTCTCGCGACGATGCGCGGCGTCGGCCTCGACACGCCGGTGCTCGTGATGAGCGCGATGTCCGATGTCGACCAGCGCATCCAGGGGCTGCGCGCGGGCGGCGACGACTATCTCGTCAAGCCGTTCTCGCTCGACGAGATGTGCGCGCGCATCGACGTGCTGATCCGCCGCCGGCCGCGCGGCGCGCCGGTCGAGACGGTGCTGCGCACGGGCGAGCTCGCATTCGACCTGGTGCGGCGCCGCGTCACGCTCGGCGCGAGCGAACTCGCGCTGCTGCCGACCGAATTGCGCGTGCTCGAATTCATGATGCGCCACGCCGGGCGCGTGCTCACGCGCACGATGATCTTCGAGGCGGTGTGGGGCTGCCGTTTCGATCCGGGCACCAACCTGATCGACGTCCACGTCGGCCGCCTGCGCAAGAAGGTGAACCGGCCGGATGCGGCACCGTTGATCCGCACGATCCGCGGCGCGGGCTACATGCTCGGCTGAATCCGGCCGCCGCCACCTAAAACTTCTTTCATTTTTTTAGCGACCGGCTGTTAGGGGCCGCTCCGCAGAATGCGGTCATCGGCTGCGTATCGGTGTTTTCCCGAAGCCGCGCGCATCCGGCTCTTCTTCACGACGCTTTTGAACGGAGCAGCACCCCATGCTGAAAATTGTCCGGCTCGCGCTCACCCGGCCCTACACGTTCGTCGTGCTGGCGCTGCTGATCCTGATCGCGGGTCCGCTCGCGGCACTCCGCACGCCCATCGACATCTTCCCGGATATCCGCATTCCGGTGATCAGCGTCGTCTGGAACTACGCCGGCCTGCAGCCGGACGACATGTCCGGACGCGTGATCACGTACTACGAGCGCACGCTCGGCACGACGGTCAACGATGTCCAGCATATCGAATCACAATCGTTCCGCGGCTACGGCATCGTGAAGATCTTCTTCCAGCCGACCGTCGATATCCGCACGGCGACCGCGCAGGTCACGTCGATCTCGCAGACCGTGCTCAAACAGATGCCGCCCGGCACCACGCCGCCGCAGATCCTCAACTACAACGCGTCGACCGTCCCCGTGCTGCAGATCGCGCTGACCAGCAACACGCTCGACGAACAGAAGCTGGCGGATTACGCGGTCAACTTCATTCGACCGCAGCTGCTGTCGGTGCCCGGTGTCGCGATTCCGACGCCGTACGGCGGCAAGTCGCGTGAAGTGCAGATCGACCTCGACCCGCAGGCGCTGCAGTCGAAAGGGCTGTCGGCGCAGGACGTCGCGCACGCGCTCGCGCAGCAGAACCAGATCATCCCGGCCGGCACGCAGAAGATCGGCCGCTTCGAATACAACATCAAGCTCAACAACAGCCCGCTCTCGCTCGACGCGTTGAACGACCTGCCGATCAAGTCGGTCGACGGCACGACGATTTATATCCGTGACGTCGCGCACGTGCGTGACGGCTACCCGCCGCAGGGCAACATCGTGCGCGTGGACGGCCGCCGCGCGGTGCTGATGAGTATCCTGAAGAACGGCTCGGCGTCGACGCTCGACATCATCGCGGGCGTGAAGGCGAAGCTGCCGCTGGTCGAACAGACGCTGCCGCCGGGCCTGAAGCTCGTCACGATGGGCGACCAGTCGACCTTCGTGAACGGCGCCGTCAGCGGCGTCGCGCGGGAAGGCATCATCGCCGCCGCACTGACGTCGCTGATGATCCTGCTGTTCCTCGGCTCGTGGCGCTCGACGCTGATCATCGCCGCGTCGATCCCGCTGGCCGTGCTCTCGGCGATCGCGCTGCTCGCGGCCACCGGCGAAACACTCAACGTGATGACGCTCGGCGGCCTCGCGCTCGCGGTCGGGATTCTGGTCGACGATGCGACGGTGACGATCGAGAACGTGAACTGGCACCTCGAACAGGGCAAGGACACGCGCACCGCGATCGTCGACGGCGCGAAGCAGATCGTGATGCCGGCGCTCGTCTCGCTGCTGTGCATCTGCATCGTGTTCGTGCCGATGCTGATGCTCGACGGCATCTCGCGCTTCCTGTTCGTGCCGATGGCGAAGGCCGTGATCTTCTCGATGATGTCGTCGTTCGTGCTGTCGCGCACCTTCGTGCCGATGCTCGCGCAATACCTGCTCAAGCCGCACGCGTCGGCCGGCCATGCGTCGGGCGAGCTCGCGGCGATCATGGATTCGCATGCGGGCCATGCCGGCGCGCACGACGTGCCGCCGTCGCGCAATCCGCTGGTGCGCTTCCAGCGTGCATTCGAGCGCCGCTTCGAGTCCGTGCGCGCGTCGTACCGGATCCTGCTGGGCCTCGCGCTCACGCGCCGCAAGCCGTTCGTCGTCGCGTTCCTGTGCGTGGTGGCCGCATCGTTCCTGCTCGTCCCGTGGCTCGGCCGCAACTTCTTTCCGACGATCGACTCGGGCGAGATCTCGCTGCACGTGCGTGCGCCGGTCGGCACGCGGGTCGAGGAAACCGCCGCCGAGTTCGACCGTATCGAAAACACGATTCGCGGCGTGATCCCGCCCGCGCAGTTGCGCGAAGTGGTCGACAACATCGGCCTGCCGAACAGCGGGATCAACCTGACCTACAACAACAGCGGCACGCTCGGACCGCAGGACGGCGACATCCTGATCTCGCTGTCGCACGACCACGCGCCGACCGCCGACTACGTGCGCGAGCTGCGCGAACGCCTGCCGCGCGCCTATCCGGGCACGACGTTCTCGTTCCTGCCGGCGGACATCGTCAGCCAGATCCTCAACTTCGGCGCACCGGCCCCGGTCGACCTGCAGGTGGCCGGCCCCAACCAGCAGGCCAACCTCGCTTATGCGCGGGAGCTGTATCGCAAGCTGCGCCTGATCGCCGGCGTGGCCGACCCGCGCATCCAGCAGGCCAGCACCTATCCGCAGTTCACGGTGGCGGTCGACCGGACGCGTGCCGACCAGCTCGGCATCACCGAGCAGGACGTGACGAACTCGGTGGTCGCGACGCTCGCGGGCACCAGCCAGGTCGACCCGACCTACTGGCTCAATCCGCGTAACGGCGTGTCCTATCCGATCGTCGCGCAGACGCCGCAGTACCGGATGACCACGCTGTCGGCGCTGCAGAACCTGCCCGTCACCGGCGCGAACGGCCAGTCGCAGCTGCTCGGCGGTCTCGCGACGATCACGCGCGGCGTCGGCAACGCGGTGGTGTCGCACTACAACATCGAACCGCTGTTCGACATCTACGCGACCACCCAGGGCCGCGACCTCGGCGCCGTCGCCGCGGAAATCGGCAGCGTCGTCAAGGCCACCGCGAAGGACCTGCCCAAGGGCTCGACCGTCACGCTGCGCGGCCAGGTGCAGACCATGAACAGCGCGTTCACCGGCCTGCTGCTCGGGCTCGTGGGCGCAATCGTGCTGATCTACCTGCTGATCGTCGTGAACTTCCACTCGTGGGCCGATGCGTTCGTGATCGTCTCCGCGCTGCCGGCGGCGCTGGCCGGCATCGTCTGGATGCTGTTCACCACGCACACGCCGATGTCGGTGCCCGCGCTCACCGGCGCGATCCTGTGCATGGGCGTGGCCACCGCGAACGCGATCCTCGTCGTCAGCTTCGCGCGCGAGCGCCTCGCCGAAACCGGCAACGCGCTCGCCTCGGCGCTCGAAGCCGGCTTCACGCGCTTTCGGCCCGTGCTGATGACCGCGCTCGCGATGATCATCGGCATGGCGCCGATGGCGCTCGGCCTCGGCGACGGCGGCGAGCAGAACGCGCCGCTCGGCCGCGCCGTGATCGGCGGCCTCGCGTGCGCGACGATCGCGACACTGTTCTTCGTTCCCGTCGTGTTCAGCCTCGTGCATCGGCGCGATGCGCTGAAACACGACGCACCCCGCGCTTCCTCCCCTTCCGCGTCCGGAGCTTCCCATGTCCACTGAGATCGAAATCAAGTCGCCGAAACGGCTGCCCAACCTCAAGCTCGTCGCCACGATCGCCGCGCTGGTCGCAGCCGGCATCGTGACGGCCGGCATCGCAGGCCGCGCACACGCGAAACAGGAAATGACGACCTGGTCCGCCGACCAGGCCATACCGACCGTGGCCGCGTACACGCCGACGACCGGCGGCGACGGCGCCGCGCTCGTGCTGCCCGGCCACCTGTCCGCGTTCGAAAGCGCACCGATCCATGCGCAGGTGTCGGGTTACCTGCATGCGTGGTACACCGATATCGGCGCGCACGTGAAGTCGGGCCAGTTGCTCGGCCTGATCGACACGCCCGAGCTCGACCAGCAGCTTCAGCAGGCGCGCGCCGACCTGCAGAGCTCGCTCGCCAACGAGAAGCTGGCCGCGTCCACGGCCGCGCGCTGGACCAGGATGCTCGCGCAGGATTCGGTGTCGCAGCAGGAAACCGACGAGAAGACCAGCGACCTCGCCGCCAAGCAGGCGATCGTCGCGGCCAACGAGGCCAACGTGCGGCGTCTCGACGCGCTGGAGGCATTCAAGCGCATCGTCGCGCCGTTCGACGGCGTCGTCACCGCGCGCAAGACCGACATCGGCCAGCTGATCTCGGCCGGCGGCGGCACGGGCCCCGAACTGTTCGCCGTGTCCGACGTGCACCGGATGCGCGTCTACGTGAGCGTGCCGCAGAACGAGGCCGCCGCGATCCGCCCCGGCATGAGCGCGACGCTGACCGTGCCCGAGCATCCGGGCGAGACCTTCCATGCGACGCTCGCCGACACCGACGATTCGATCGCCGATTCGACCGGCACGCTGCTCGTGCAGCTGATGGTCGACAACCGCGACGGCAAGCTGATTCCGGGCGAATACACCGAGGTGCATTTCGCGCTGCCGGCCGGCAGCAGCCACGCGTTGACGATTCCGGCCAGCTCGCTGATCTTCCGCCAGGCCGGCCTGCAGGTCGCCGTGGTCGGCAAGGACGATCGCGCGGTGCTCAAGCCCGTCACGATCGCGACCGACCTCGGCACGCACGTGCAGATCGCGACCGGCCTCGCGCCCGACGATCGCGTGATCGACAACCCGCCCGACTCGCTGTCCGCGGGCGACCGCGTCCGGCTCGCGACGCCGGCCGGCACCGTCGCGGCGGCCGTGCGCGACACGGAGCGTGCGAATGGCTAACCCGCGTCGGCTCTGCGCGATGCTCGCCGGCGTCGCGTTCCTCTCCGCCTGCTCGTTCGCGCCCGTCTATCACGCGCCGACCACCGCGCTGCCTGCCCGTTTCAAGGAAGCGGGCGGCTGGCAGCCGGCACAGCCGGCCGACCGCATCGCCCGCGACGGCTGGTGGAAGGCGTTCCGCGATCCGGTGCTCGACCGGCTCGAAGCGCGGGTGGCAACCGCCAACCCCGACGTGGCCGCCGCGGTGGCCCGCCACGACGAAGCCGGCGCGCTGTTCGATCAGGCGCGCGCAGGGCTGTTCCCGACCATCGGCCTCGGCGCGCAGGTCTCGAGCAACCGGCAATCGGCCACGCGCCCGCTGCGCGGCTCGAACCAGCCGAACGTGTACGGCTCGAACACGCTCGACGCCGGGTTCGACTACGACCTCGACCTGTGGGGCAAGGTGCGCAACGAGGTCGCGGCCGGGCGCGCGAACGCGCAGGCCAGCGCCGACGATCTCGCATCGGTGCAGCTGAGCCTGCAGGCCAGCCTCGCGAACGCGTACTTCAACCTGCGCGGGCTCGACCAGCAGCAGCAGTTGCTGTCCGACACGATCGACACGTACCGGCGTGCGCTGAAACTCACGATGAGCCGGCACGCGGGCGGCATCGCATCCGATCTCGACGTCTCGCGCGCGCAGACGCAGCTCGACTCGGCCCGCGCGTCGGCCGAGGACGTGCGGGCTCGGCGCGCGCTGTACGAGCACGCGATCGCGACGCTCACCGGCGTGCCGGCCTCGTCGTTCTCGCTCGCGCCGGACCTGAGCGTCGCGTATCTGCCCGCGATCCCGGCCGGCATTCCCGCCACGCTGCTGCAACGGCGGCCCGACGTCGCGGCCGCCGAACGCCGCATGGCGGCCGCAAACGCGCGGATCGGCGTGGTGCGCGCGGCGTTCTTCCCCGACATCACGCTCGGGCTGATCGGCGGGTACCAGAGTTCGGGGCTCGGCCATTGGCTCAGCGCGCCGAACGAGATCTGGTCGATCGGGCCCAGCCTCGCGCTCACGCTGTTCGACGGCGGCCGCCGCCAGGCGCTCACGGCCCAGGCGCACGCGCAGCTGGCCGAGAACGGCGCGAAATACCGCGCGGTGGTACTCGACGCGTGCCAGCAGGTGGAAGACAACCTCGCGCTCACGCACCATCTCGGCAACGAAGCCGATCGCCAGCAGGAAGCGCTCGACGCGGCCGAACGCACGTTGCAGTTGTCGATGTCGCGCTATCGGGACGGCGTCGTCAGCTACCTCGACGTGGTGACCGCACAAACCACCGAGCTCGATACGAAGGTGGCGATGCTGGAACTGGATACGCGCCGGCAACTGGCGGCGGTGGGGTTGATCGCGGCACTGGGCGGAGGGTGGTCGGCCGACGACGCAGCGTCCGGCGCGAAAGCGCCGGGCGCGACGCCGGCGCGTTCGACGACCTGAGCCCGTTGCGGCACGTGGGGAGCGTGTCGCGTTTGGATGCACCCGTCATCGCGACGGGTGCTTTTTTTTCGCGGGCCCGGCGCACTCAGAACTTGTGACGGATGCCGGCCGCGACCACCGCCTGGCGATCGTTGCCCGACGCGGCCAGATTGAAGATCCCCGCGTTGCCGAGCACCGCGACACCGTCCGCGCCCGTCACGCGCTGATACACGCCTTCGAGATAGAGATCGGTGCGGCGCGACAGCGCATAGTCGGCCTGCAGCATGAACTGGTTCCACTTCGGCGCGATGCTGCGGCCCGCATCGTCGAAGCGGCCCTGCGTGAACGTATACGAGCCGCCGAGCGAGAAGGCCGGCGTCAGGAAGTAGCGCCCGTTCAGTTCGTAGTTGCTGAAGGTCAGCAACTGGCCGTTCACGGTGCCGTACGCGCCGCTCTGCGACAGTTCGCGCGGGTCGTTCAGGATCGTTCTCGTATAGACGAAGCCGATCGTCGCATGATCGAACGCATAGTGCGCGCCGGCGCCGAACGTGCGCCAGCGGCCGCCCACGAGCATCGCATCGCCATCCGAACTGCTGAGCGAGCCGCCGGTGTTCTGCGGCGCATTCACGCCGCCCGGCTGGTTCGATTGCAGGTAGGCAACGGCCAGGTCGACCGGGCCGTTCACATACTGCGCGCCGACGCTGTACGCGTTGTTGTTGCTGAACCCGCCGCCCTGGTTGCTGAAACCGTACGCGCCGCCGAACGTGAGGCCGCCATAGTCTGCACTGCGGAACTTCACCGCGTTGTTCATCCGCGTGTCGTTGGCGAGGTTGTCGTTGTCGTAAGGGTGATCGGCGAGGTTGCCGCCGAATCCCGAGCCCGTCGCCGACAGCGGCGCGACGAAGTCGACCAGGAAATCGTATTGCCGGCCGAGCGTCACCGTGCCCCATTGGCGGCTCGCGAGGCCGACCCAGGCCTGACGGCCGAACTCGTCGCCGCCGTTGCCGAACTTGCCGTTCGCGACGTTGAAGCCGTTCTCGAGGGTGAACACGGCGGCCAGGCCGCCGCCGAGATCCTCGTTGCCGCGCAGCCCCCAGCGCGACGTGCTGACGTTGCCGCTCTGCACGCCGTAAGCGGGCCCCGCGCCGGCCGCCGATTTCTGGTTGCTGATGTAGTCCAGGCCCGCGTCGATCGTGCCGTACAGCGTGACGCTGCTCTGCGCATGCGCCGCGCCCGCAAGCAGGCACGCAACCGCTGCCGGGATTGCCAGAAGTTTCTTCATGATGGTTTCGCTAGAGTGGATCGGTCTTCTCGCATCGCCGGCCGGTGTGGAACGGCCGATCCGTCCGCGATGCGATGGCGCACAATTTAGGCAGCGGGCATGACAGCGCCGTTATCGAAACGGCCCGAAAAATGAAACCTTCTTCATCCTCGCGATACGCCGCATTCATGTCCGTGCGGAACGCGCCCGCGCATGAATTTCTTTTCACGTTGCGTATGCCGATCCGATAGCGCCGCTCCCCTATGCTTGTCCTCAACCCGATGCGCGGCATCGACTGGCCGCACCGGGGATGATCCCGTCAATCATCATGAGGATTCCGAACATGAAAAACACCACGATCGTCGCTTCCACGCTGCTCGCCGCGTGTGCCGCGCTGTCCGTTCCCGCGTTCGCGCAGACGAGTACCCCGGCGACGCAGATGACGCCGGCCGCCACCAAGGACGGCGTGCCCGGCGCGCAGGCCGCCGGCCAGTGGGTGCCGCCGTACGGACAGCCGATCCACGAGAAGACGCGTGCCGAGGTCTACGCCGAACTCGTGCACGCCGAACAGGACGGGCAGATCAAGTACCTCGACTCCACGCTCTATTCGCATTGATGCGCACCGCCGTGCGGCCGGGCGTGCTGCCCGGCGCGCGCCGCCCACCCCTCGCATCACCCGTCACTCATGAAGCTTCGTCCCTTGCTCGTTCGTTCCGCCCGTGCTGCGCTCGTCGCGATCGCGGCCGGCGTGATGCTGTCCGGCTGCGCCGGCGCGCAACCCGACGGCCCCGGCGATTGTGTCGGCCCGCCCGATTTCTGTGTGCCGTTCTTCGGCTCGTAAACGCACGACGGGCGCGCTGCCATCGGCAACGCGCCCGTTCGTACAGGGGGACGGCCCGGGCCGCGCGGCTATGCGTCCGGCAGCGTCACCTGGTAGCCGTAGCGGCTCACCGTATCGATCCGGACATCGGGCAGATGACGCGCGAGCTTGCGGCGCAGCCGCGACACCACGAGATTGACGCTCGACGGGTCGACATCGTCCTTGTCCTGCCACACATACCGGATCAACTGGTCGCGCGGCACCGGCGCGTTCGGGTGGCGCATCAGGCATTCGAGCAGCAGGCATTCGCGCCGCGTCACGGCGAGGCGCAGCTTGCCGTCCTTGAGTTCGCGCGCGAGCGTCTCCAGCATGGACACCGCCGCGACCGGGCCTTCCGCGTCGCGCGGCCCGGCCAGCCGCTGCAACGCCTGCAGGCGTTCGTGCAGCTCGATGAACGAATACGGCGCGCCGAAACACGCATCGGCACCTGCGTGCAGCACGCGGATGCGCTCGCGCGCCGACGCCTGGCCGATCAGCACCACCAGTGCCGCGCCGCCGCCGTCGGCGACGAAACGCGGCAGCATCGCGATCAGCGCGGCATCGCTGCCCGGCTCGAACGCGGTCGCGACGATCGCGTCGAACGTCTCCTGCGACGCGAGGAACAACCCGTCGCGCAGATCGTCCGCACGCTGCAGGCTGTGCCCGCTCTCCTGCAGCGCCTTGTACAGCCACGCCGCTTCCGGGTGCGGCGAAGTCACGAGCAGCACGCGCATCGTCAGCCCCCTTCGCGGCAGCGATGCGCGCGCACGTGCAGCCGGATCCGAACGACCGTCATCCGAGCGACCTCGGCCAGCATTCGATCGTCACGCGCGTGCCCGGCTCGGCATTGCCGATGCGCAGCGTGAAGTCGTGCACGTTGACGACCGTCGACACGATGCTCAGGCCGAGCCCCGCCCCGGCGAGATGCCCGGTGCGGCGGCTGCGGTAACGATGCTGCAGCACGGCCTCGCGCTCGTTCGGCGCGATACCCGGGCCGTTGTCGACCACGTCGATGCGCGGACCGGACGGCGTATCGTGAAGTTCGAGGCGCACGGTGTCGCCCGAGGTCGTGTACTTGAGCGCGTTGTCGAGCAGGTTCGTGAGCGCCTCGAACAGCAGCGCGCGATCGCCGTGAATCCGCGCGACCGGTTCGACCAGCACGACGAAATGGATGGCACGGCTGTCGGCGAGCGGCTCGAACAGTTGCCCGACGTCCGTGACGAGATCCTCCAGCGCGAGCTCGGCGAACCCGCCGCGCCGCTGCAGCGAGCCGATTTCGGCGATGCGCAGCATCGCGCGAAACCGGCTGAGCAGCACGTCGGTCTCGTTGCGTGCGCGGGCGACGAGCGTCGCCAGCGCGGCATCGTCGAGCCCGTCCGCGCGCTCCGCCGCATGCGCAAGCAGCGTATGCACGTGCGCGAGCGGCGTACGCAGGTCGTGCGCGATGCCGTCGCAGACGCCCTTCACCTCGTTCATCAGGCGCTCGACTTCCTCGAGCATGTGATTGACCAGATGCGACAGCAGGTCGATCTCGTCGTGCCCGCCGATCGGCAGCCGCTGCCCGAGGTCGCCCTGTGCGATGCGCTGCGTGATGCGCCGGACTTCCTTCAGGCGCCGCATCTGCCGCACGCTGAGAATCAGGCCGCCGACGACGCCCGCGCCCAGGCAGAACAGGCCGCCGCCGACCAGCGCCTGGATGATCGCCGCGCGAATCCGCAGGATGTGCGTCAGGTCGCGCCCGAGCACCAGCACGTCGCCGTTGGCGCGCCGCTCCGCCATCGTGCGGACGACCGGCGGCACCTGGTCGCCCGCGATCGTCATCGTGTGGTCGAGCGTCACGCCGTTGCGATCCGGCCGGATGCCGTCGGGCATCGCCAGCACGTCGCCGGCGACATGCCTGCCGTCGGCCGTGAAAAGTCCGTAGTAGTTGGTGTGCATCCGCTCGTGCTCGATCCGGTGCTGGATGGCCGCGGCAAGCTGGCTGTCCTGGAGCGAATCGAAGTAGATCATCTGCCAGTCGATCACCACGTCGGTTTCGCGCTCCATGTCGTGCGTGATGATCGATGCGATGAAACCGAGCAGCAGCATCACCGAAATGGAAAACGTCACCGCATAGACCGACACGAGCCGGAACGTGCTGGAATACCAGCGACGCTTCGGCGCCGGCGGGACGTGATCCGTCGAGGACGTCAAGGTCGCGAACTCAGCCAAGGATGTAGCCCGCGCCGCGTACCGTCTGGATCATCTGCTTCGCATCGGGCGGATCGATCTTCTTGCGCAGCCGGCCCATGTGCACTTCGATCAGGTTGGTGCCGGGATCGAAGTGATAGCCCCATACGGCCTCGAACAGCATCGTGCGCGTGATGGTCTGGCCGGCATTGCGCATCATGTATTCGAGCACGCGGTATTCGGTCGGCAGCAGCGCGATTTCATCGCCGTCGCGAAACACCTTGCGCGAGATCAGGTCGAGCCGGAGCGGGCCGACGGTCAGCGTCGTGGCGAACGGCGCCGGCGCGGTCTGGCTCCGGCGCAGCAGGACCTCCAGGCGCGCCGCCATTTCCTCGGGATCGAACGGTTTGGTCAGGTAGTCGTCGCCGCCCGCACGCAGGCCGCGCACGCGTTCGTCGACATCGCCGAGCGCGCTCAGCATCAGCACCGGGGTGCGCACGCCGACGCTGCGCATCGTGGTCAGGATCGTGAGGCCGTCGACGACCGGCAGCATGCGGTCGAGCGTGATCACGTCGAACTCGTTGCCGAGCGCGCGGGCCATGCCGTCACGGCCGTTCGCCACCCATTCGACCGTGAAGCCGCGCCCTTGCAGCTCCCTGACTATTTCGTTCGCGGTGATCTCGTCGTCTTCGATCGTCAGTACGTGCGCCATGGCCGTACCGCTCCTGGCCAGCCTGTCGGGCAGGGCCGGCGTGTTACCGGGGGAAACTGATGATGCCATTTACGATTCTCGTCTTCAGCGAAGGGACGCACGCGCTTCGACACCCGAAGGGCGCGCGCGTTCGGATGGAGACTACACGCGCGCGTGTAAATCGTGCGCGTCGACTTCATGAAGAAAGTTTCATCTACGGCGGCAACGCCCGCCGGCGTTACCGGCGCGCGTTGTTGCGACAGGATGCCGCACGGCCCGTCGCTGTCGCGCACGGACGGTCGCGATCGCTCGCTTAGAAAGGTATCGGTAAAGAATCGCGCATCAGCTTCGGTGCGGCTCCACGCCCGGTTGGTCGACGCGATGCGAAGCGACGCGATGTGTCGCGTCCTCCACACGCTGCATTCGCTCGGCCTTCTCGTGCGCGAGCGTCACGTCGGCAATCGCGAGCCCCGTTCCCTGCACCTTCGCGAACGCCAGCAGCGGTGCGCACACCAGCGCGACGAGCGCGGCCATCCTGACGGTCTCTTTCATTGCATTACCCCGATGCAGGCCGCGCCATGCGCAGCGTCGATTGATCACGGGTTCGACGATACGCCCGCACGGCTAACCGTTCGGTCGCGCGTGCATGAAGGTTTCTTTAAGGTTCGATGCGTACGACGACGTTCGCTTCCGCGCGAGGTCGGTCCGGATAAAACTAGTTTCATCTTCGCGCGGCCGTTTCGATAGTCCACGGTGCCTAACCTGTGTCGTGAGGTCGACGCTGGCAATCCACCGTACGGCCGGTTCCCAACGCTTCCCAGGAGTCGAAGATGAAACATCCCGCCCGTTACCTCGCCTGTTCCGCGCTGCTCGCGATGAGCTTCGCCGCGCATGCCGCACCGACGCTCACGCCGGCGCAATGCCACGACTATCCGTTCGTGCATACGCACGGCCCGGTCTCTCACCGGCAACTGATCAACGAGCTGAACGAACTGGAATCCGTCGGCTACAACCCGTCGTCGGGCGACGAGAGCAGCTATCCGGACGATATCGATTCGGCGCAGGCGCGCCTGATGAACGAGTATCAGAAGGATTGCACGGGCGCGGCCAACACCGTCGCGTCGAACGGCAACTGACTCGCCACCGCCGAACGATCTCCGAGTTTGCGCGCGTGCCGCGCGGCCGCGCGCTTTTTTCGTCGATGCCGCGCGCGCTGCGCGACCGCTTTTTTAACGACGGGCGGATCGCGACGGAAGGCAACGACGTGATCGTGAACGTCGCCGGACGTGCGGCGATCGGCACGATCGATTTCACCAGGTACCACGGGCTGCCGCGACCGCGCGTTGCCCCCCCCGTATGGCAATCACGCACGGGCTCGCGACCGGCTTCAACGCGTGGGGGCGCTATTCGGCGGCACGGCGCCGCTCGTCACCGCATCGCGCGTCGATCGCACCGGCGTCGCGCGCGACGGCACGACGCGTGCCGTCCTATCCGACGCGATACATCGGCAGCACGTTGCTGCCGGCCGCTTCCTGGCCCGACGCGAGCGGATGGCGCGCCTGTTCGAGCAGCCAGTTGGTCAGCACCGCGATGTCGAACTCGTTGCACGCATCCGGGTTCTGCACCAGCACGTAACTGCCCGATGCGACCGTGCAGTGCGCGAACAGCTCGACGAGCCGGCCCTGCTTCAGCAGCCCGTCCACCAGCGGCCGCCGCCCGATCGCGATGCCGTGCCCGTCGACCGCCGCCTGCACCAGCTGGTCGTACTGGCTGAAATGCAGCGCGCCGGCGGGCCGCAGGCGCGGCACGCCGAGTTCCTTCAGCAGATGGCTCCACCCGTGCCACGGCCATTCGCAGCGCGGATCGTCGAGATGCAGCAGCACGTGCTTTTCAAGGTCCTCCGGCTTCATCGACGCCGCATCGCCCGCCGTCGCCATCAGGCTCGGGCTGCAGACCGCCACGACGCGCTCGCGAAACAGCACGTCCGTATCGTCCGTCGACGTATACGGCCCCGCATATCGTACGGCCAGGTGCAAACGTTTGCGCTTAAGATCTTCAATTTCGCTCGTTGCCGATACGCGCACGTCGATGTCGGGGTAGCTTGCGCGGAACGAACCGAGGCGCGGAATCAGCCACAGCGCCGCGAACGATACGGTCGTCGACAACGAGATCGCGCGCTGTCCCACGCTCGACGACAGCTTGCCGATCACCGATTCCAGGTCGGACAACGCGAACGAGATCGCGTCGTACAGCTCCCGTCCCTTGTCGGTCAGCGTCAGGGATCGAATGTGCCGGTGAAAGAGCTCGATCCGGAGTTGCTCCTCGAGTGCCTTGACCTGCCGACTCACGGCAGATTGCGTGACGTTCAGTTCCTGCCCGGCGCGTGTAAAGCTCAAATGACGCGCCGCGCATTCGAAGCCTCTCAGGAAATCCAGCGAAGGCATACTTCTCAATCGTTTTGCCAATCTCACATTAGCCATACCGCCGCCTCAAAGTTGCACCCATCGACAGGCAAGTCGCCTTTCGTTCCCCTGAATCGTTTCTCCTATTTGGATTCTGAAGCGATTTTATATTGAAGGATGGATGCGGATCATTCTTATTTTCAATCGTGACACTTGTATTTATCTATCGATTTTAGCCACCACGGAAATTCTTACATTAAAATTATGAAGTAGTGATTTTGTAAATAAATATCCGGGTGGAATGGCGCCGGGAACGGCCTGAAAATACCCGCAAAAACAGCGCATTGCGGGCAAAAAACGATGTCATGACGGACATCCCGACGTCGCAACGGAATCACGCACCCGCGCCTACAATACAATTTCAGTCGCCCGACATATTGATTAATTTGCCGCATTACGGAAAGAAAACACACCTCAACATACACGCGGAATACCATTTAAATCCGGAATTTCATGTTTATAAAAATATACTAAACGCATGAAATTGGATTCAACCATGCAATAACAGGAAATTGATGAACCAATTGTGTCCGGAAATGAATATCCCGCCGGCCGGATACGGCACGCCGTGCTCACCACGTCATCTTGCCGGCCGGAATCGGTTCCGCCCATGCTGGGCGGAACACGCATCCGCTATATGGCGTCCACCATGCCATCCGCCACACGGTTCGTCCGCGCGGTCACTTCGCGGCGATAGCGGTTCAGCTCCTGCGCGGTCGCGAACGTGCGCTCGAACAGGATCGACAGGTTGTGCAGGATCCGCTCGACGACCTTCTTTTCCCACTCGCCGTCGAACCGGATCTGCTCGTCGAGCCAGCGCTCGAGCCATTCCGGATCGGGCAGGCGCGACTGCACGGTATCGCGCGGGAACAGCGCCTGGTTCACGTGCAGGTTGGTCGGGTGCAGCGGCTTCTCGGTGCGGCGCGCCGACGCCATCAGCACGCCGATCTTCGCGAACGCCGCGCGCGCGACGTCGCCGCAGTCGTTCAGCGCCTTCTTCATGTAGCGCAGGTAGGCACCGCCATGGCGCGCTTCATCGCGCGAAATCGTTTCGTAGATCTGCTTGATGACCGGCTCGGTGTGCCAGTCGGCCGCGCAGCGGTACCAGTGGTTCAGGCGGATCTCGCCGCAGAAGTGCAGCATCAGCGTCTCGAGCGGCGGCGCCGGGTCGAATTCGAAGCGCACCGCGTGCAGTTCCTCTTCGGTCGGCACCCTCTCCGGCCGGAAGCGGCGCAGGTATTCCATCAGCACGAGCGAATGCTTCTGCTCCTCGAAGAACCACACGCTCATGAACGCGGAAAAGTCGCTGTCGTGCCGGTTGTCGCGCAGGAACATTTCCGTCGCGGGCAGCGCCGACCATTCGGTGATCGCGTTCATCCTGATCGTCTCGGCCTGCTCGTCGGTGAGCAGCGAAGCGTCGAACTTGTCCCACGGAATGTCCTTCTCCATGTTCCAGCGCACCGCTTCGAGCGACTTGAATAATTCCGGATAGAGCATCGTCGTCACCGTCGTTGAACAACGTTCCGGCACGGCACGCACGCGGGCGGCCGGCCCCGTCGCGGTCATGCCGATTGCGTGGACGCCGGCGCCGCCGCTTCGGCATCGGGCGCACGCTCGTCCGCATCGTCGTCCACCGTGCGCGGCGACAGCCTGCCGCGCAGCAGCGCGTAATAGAACTGCCGGTACGTGCGGTGGTAATAGCGGATGCGCGGCCCGATCGCGCCATGCAGGTCGTGCAGCCGCTCGATCGGCAGGTTCGGCATCATGTGATGCTCGACGTGATAGTTGTTGCCGTTCGTGAACCACGTCATGAACGCGTTGCTCTCGATCGTCCGCGTGTTGCGGAACGGGTCGGTGCTCGTCAGGTCGCAGCGGTAGTGCTCGGGCATCTCGACCAGCGCATGCACGGGCGCGGCGACGAACACCAGCGGCACGACCCACACCCACACGACAAACCACGTATGCAGCACGACCGACACGCCGGCCAGCAGCGCGATCGCCGCGACCATCAGCAGGTGATCGCGGCGGATCGCGCGCGACACGAGCGGGTTGTCGCCGAAGCGCGCTCCCGGCACGACGAGCTTCGCGACGTTCTTCGCGAACTGGATATAGTGCGCGGCCATCGACAGCCGCCACGCCCACAGCCCGAGATTGACGACGGGGCTCGCGCCGTACTGGTCGCCGTAGTCGAAGAACTCCTTGTTCTCCGGCGTGCCGAGCAGCCGGTGATGACGCAGGTGGCTGTCCTGGTACGCGTGGAACGACACCAGCATCGGCATGCCGAGCAGCACGCCGAACACCATGTTGAGCCGCTTGCTCCGGAACCCCTGGTAGTGCAGCGCCTGGTGCTGCAGCTCGACGCCGTGTGCGTACATCGCGCCGATCAGCAGGATCCCGACGATCTTCAGGATCACATACGTCGACAGCGCGAACAGCATGCCGTGCGCAATGAGCGCGACGTATACCGCGAGCTTCAGCGAGAAGACGACGCCGCTCGGGCGGCTCTTCATGTCTGCAACCGGTTTCTGACGGGCGACAAGCGATGAGGTGACGGACAAGACGCTCTCCTTGAGCCGGACCCTGCCCGGCGCCATGACACGGCGACGCTGGCGCGCTGCCGGGTTGCAATTCTTCTGTGAGTCGATGCTTCGGACAAACGAATTTTCCGAACGCATTGCATGACGCCCGCGCATGAGCGCACCACATCGTGAACTAGACGACCGGTCGAATGCGTACCGGTCATTCACCTGGCGCGGCTTCACATGCATCCGTGCGGGGCAGACCCGAGTGGATGCGTGCCGCTCATGCATAGCCTGCAAATATTCCGTTTGTCGCGTCATGTCGATCCGGCAAGAATCCCCCTCACTCGACGAACGGCGCCGCCGGCACCGTGGCACGAGCGGCCGTGTTCCTCAACGGGAGATTCTCGTGACGAAGTGCGCATCCACCATTCATCGCCTGATCGAATCGCTCGAGGACGTCGCGGGCGCCACGCATCGCATGACGTTCGTCGACGAGGGCGGCAACGAGGCAGGCATCACGTACCGGCGCTTCGCGGAAGCAGTGTTTCACCAGGCCGGCGCGCTGCGTGAACTCGACGTGCGCGAGAACGACCTGGTGATGCTCGCCTTGCCCGCGTCGGTCGAGCACGCGGTCGCGATGATGGCCTGCGTGATGACGGGCGCGCTGCCCTGCACCGTGCCCGTTCCCGCGCGCCGCGCCACCGCCGGCAGGCAAGTGATCGACGTCGCGTGCGAGCTGTACCGGCCGCGTCTCGTCATTGCCGCCGATGCACAGGCCGCCGCGTGGCGCGACGACGCGTTTCCCGCGGCGTCGACGCGCGTGGTCGATCTCGACACGCTGTCGAGCGCCGCGGATGCCGGCGCACGCGCGCTGATCAGCGCGAAAAGCGGCCGCGACCCGCACCATGTGCAGCTCACGTCGGGCTCGACGTCGCACCCGAAAGCCGCGGTGCTCAGCCATGAGAACGTGATCGCGAACGTGCTCGGCATCGGCGGGTCGGTCCGCTTCGACATCGCGGCGGGTGACGGCACCGCCTCGTGGCTGCCGCTCTATCACGACATGGGGCTGCTCACGCTGCTGTCGAACCTGCACTACCGCGCGCCGCTGCTGATGATGCAGCCGAACAGCTTCATCCGGAATCCGCTCGGCTGGCTGAAACGCATCGCGTCGGCGCGCGCGACCACGACGTCGGTGCCGACCTTCGCGCTGCGCTACTGCGTGCGCCGCTTCAATGCCGCCGCGATGGAAGGCGTCGACCTGTCCGCATGCCGCAACATCTTCATCGGCGGCGAACGCGTGGACGACACGACGCTGCGCGACTTCGCCGCGACGTTCACGCCGTACGGCCTCGCGGCATCGGCGCTGCAGCCGTGCTACGGGATGGCCGAATCGACGCTCGCGGTGTCGATGCACCGCGCGTGGCATGAAGGCACGGTGGACGGCGCACCGTACGTGATCGCCGACACGCTCGACCGGCGCGCGCTGATCGAGCGCCGCGACGCGCAACCGGCCGCCGCGAACGATGGTGCCGACACCGAGACCGAAACCGTGCTCGCGATGGGCACGCCGATCGACGGCATGGCCTTCCGCATCCTCGACGACGGCGACCACGCGCTCGCGAACCGCGCCGTCGGCGAAGTCGCGATTCGCGGCACGTCGGTGATGCTCGGCTACCTGAATCCCGACGACGGCTCGATCGCCGCGCCGCTGACGGCCGACGGCTGGTTCCGCACCGGCGACATCGGCTACGTCGCGGACGGCCAGCTCCATATCCTCGGGCGCAAGAAGGAAGTCATCATCATCCGCGGCAGCAACTACTTCCCGCACGACATCGAGGAAGCGCTGGCATCGCATCGCACGCTGCGCAAGAGCACGTGCATCGCGTTCGGGCTGCCCGACCCCGAGACGGGCACCGAGCGGCTGGTCGTCGCGATCGAGGCGCGGCCCGCCGACGCGACGCCGCAGACGCGTGCCGAGTGCCAGCAGCTGCTCGCATCGCGCATCGGCTTCGCCGCGCAGGATCTGTGCTTCGTCGAGCCCGGCTCGTTGCCGCGCACCACGAGCGGCAAGCTGCAGCGCCTGAAATGCCGCGACCTCTATGCGAACGGCGCGCTGCCGGTCATCCACGCGGCGACGGTCGAAGCCGGCCAGGGAGCGTACGCATGACGGCCGCCCCGCTCACGCCGGTGCTCGAGCTGCGCGACGTCACGCGCGTGTACGAGGGCGCGGGCCGCGTCGTCGCGGTGCGCGACGCGACGATCTCGATCGGCCGGCGCGACGTCGTCGCGCTCGTCGGCCCGTCGGGCAGCGGCAAGAGCACGCTGCTCAACCTGGCCGGCTTTCTCGACGTGCCGAGCAACGGCGAACGCTGGCTCGAAGGCCGTCGGATCGACGACGCGCCGGACACGCTCGAACGGATCCGCCGCGAGCGCATCGGCTTCGTGTTCCAGCAGTTCAACCTGATTCCGGTGATGTCGGCGCTCGAGAACGTCGAGCTCGGCTGCTTCGCGTGGGGCACGCCGCGCACGCGCCGCGAGCGGGCCCGCGCGATGCTCGACGCGGTGGGGCTCGCCGCCCGCGAACGCCACCGCCCCGGCGAGCTGTCCGGCGGCGAGCAGCAACGGGTCGCGCTGGCGCGCGCGCTCGCCAAGGAGCCGGCGATCGTGATCGCGGACGAGCCGACCGCCAGCCTCGACAGCACCAACGCGCGCGCGGTGGCCGAGTTGATCCTCGACACCAACCGCACGCTGGGCACCGCCTTTCTGATTGCGTCGCACGACGATCGTCTGTGCGCGCACCTGCCGCGCCGCATCGAGATGCGCGACGGCGTACCGGGAGTGAATCGTGAACTGGTCGACGTTTGCGTGGCGTAACCTCTGGCGCAACAAGCGCCGCACCGTGCTGACGATGGCGATGATCGGCGTCGCCGCGTTCGCGTCGAGCCTCGCGCTCGGCTACGTGATCGCGACCTTCGACGCGGTGCGCGAAGGCTCGATCGACAGCGGCGTCGGCCACGTGCAGGTGCTGCACCACGGTTATCTCGACCTGATCGGCGAACGGCCGCTGCAGTACGGGCTGACCGCCGACGAGCAGGCAACCGCCGCGCGCGCCGTCGCCGCGCTGCACGGCGTCGCCACCACCGCGCGCGGCATCGACTTCGACGGGCTGATCTCGAACGGCGATCTCAGCTACGGCTTCGTCGGCGAAGGCATCGAGCCGAACCGCGAGCCGCCCGGCTTCTTCGACTATCACACGGTGCTGTCGGGCCGCTACCTGTCGCCCGCGAATGCCGGCACCGAAGTCGTCGTCGGCGCCGAACTCGCGCGCAAGCTCGGCGTGCACGTCGGCTCGGTCGTGCAGTTGATGGCCTCGACCGCGCACGGCGGCATCAACGCGACCGACGCGCAGATCGTCGGCGTGATGAGCACGGGCAACAAGGACGTCGACGAACGGATCGTCAACGTGACGTTCGCGGCCGCGCAGGCGCTGCTGCGCACCGACCGCGCGTCGCGCATCGCGGTGTTCCTGTCGGACACGGCGCGCACGCCGGCCGCCGCCGCGACGCTGCGCGCCGCGCTGCCCGCGCTCGACGTGAAGACCTGGGACCAGCTCGTGTCGCTCTATCACCAGGTCGTCGCGCTGTACAAGAACCAGTTCTCGGTGTTCGGCGCGATCCTGTGCGTGACGATCCTGCTGTCGATGAGCAACTGGATCCTGATGAGCATCGTCGAGCGCCGCCGCGAGATCTCGACGCTGCGCGCGCTCGGCGTGCCGGCCGCGACGGTGCGCGGCGTGCTGATCCAGGAGACCGCGTTCCTCGGCCTGCTTGGCGCGGCCGCCGGCATCGCGGCGGCGCTGCTGACGATGGTCGCGCTCAACCACGCGCAGATCCACCTGCCCGCGCCACCTGGCCGCGTGAAGCCGATCCTGCTCGAATTCACGGTTTCGCCGGCCGCCGTGGCCGCCGTCGAAGGCGCGTTCGTCGTGCTCGGCGTGGCCGCCGCGCTGCTCGCGACGCTCGGGCTCGCCAAACGCAACATCCTCGAAGGACTCGCCCCATGAACCGCATTCGCCTGATGGTCGCCGCCCTCGTCGCGTGCGCGCCGCTCGCCCACGCAGCCGACGCACCGGCGGCCCAGACCATGCTCGCCCGTGCCGACGCGTACCGCAGCACGGCCGCCGATACGCAGACCAACATCCAGATCACGAACGAGGTCGGCGGACAATCCGGCGACGCGACGCGCTATCTCGTCTACACGCGCGGCAACGGCGACACGCTCGCGCTGACGCGCAGCGGCGAGAACGACGGCCAGAAGTATCTCGCGACGACGCGCGGCCACTGGTTCTACGTGCCGAACACGCGCAGCGCGGTACGCATCAACGGGATGCAGCGGCTGCAGGGCGAGGTCGTGATCAGCGACATCACCCGCACGCACTGGGCGGACAGCTATCGCGCGTCGGCCGCGCCCGGCGCGACGACGATCGCCGGCAAGCCGGCCACCGAGCTCGACCTGACCGCGACCGATCCCGACAACGTCTACCCGACGATCAAGCTGTGGGTCACGCCCGACACCGACGTGCCGGTGCGCGCGCAGTTCTTCCTCGCGAGCGGCCTGCTGTTCCGCAGCGCCGATTTCTCCGCGCCGGTCGATGCGAACGGGCGCAAGGTGATCCGCAAGATCACCTATCGCAACGAGATCGAGAAGCAGCGCGCGAGCGTCGTCGACATCCTCGACGGCCAGCCGCGCAAGATTCCGTCGGGCTGGTTCAACCCCGACACGCTTGCCGATGGCCAGTGACCACGACGCCCATGCCGACGCCCGTCGTGACCGCCCTCGTCCCCCGTCCAGTCGCCTCCGGCTCGGCGTCGTACTCGCCGTTCCGCTCGCGCTCGGCTGCACGCTCGCGCACGGAGAATCGCTGATGGAACAGTTGAGCACGCTGAACGGCATCGCCTACGCACGCTCGGTCGACAGCATGGACGGCCATGCGCTGCTCGGCAGCCTGATCGGCGACCAGCCGCGCAACCAGCAGGAAGCGGGCCTGCTCGCGCGCATCGACGGCGAGAACCTGTTCCTGAACGCGCGCGCCGTCACGAGCAACCATTCGCTCGGCGCGCAGGCCACCCGCTTCAACGAGGCCGGCGTGCGCTATGCATTCGACAACGGCATCACGCTCACCGCCGGCAAGCGGATCGACCCGCTCGACACATCGCAGGCGTTCTTCCCGCTCGGCTTCTTCCAGAAGCGCGCCGCGACGGCCGACATCTACGACCGCTACGGCGACGTCGAAGGCACGCCGCTCGTCGAAGCGAAATGGGCCGGCGAACAGGCCACGCTGCAGTTCATCGCCGGCGAGAACCGCACGCTGCGCAACGACGTCGACAACCGCGACGTGCAGGGCGCGACGCAGCTCGTGCGCGGCGCGTACAACTGGTCGGGCGGCTCGGCCGCACTGCTCGCCGGACGTCATGCGGGCCGCGGCGGCGCGGGCGCGACGCTGTCGTTCGACGTCGCACGCTCGAACACCGTCTATGCGAGCGCATGGCTCGAACGCGGCACGACACGGCCGCTGCCGGCCTTCATCGCGAACGGCACGCCGCTCGATTCGCCGGCCGCCTACGACGCCGTCGATCGCCGCAACGACCGCCAGGTCATGTGGCGCAGCGCGGTCGGCATGCAGAGCGCATTGCCCGGCAACCTGTCGCTGATCGTCGAGTGGTCGCACGACGAGGCGCGTTACGACGCGAACCAGTGGCGCCGGATGGTCGGCGCGGTGCGCGCGAACAACGCGCTGCTGCCCGTCGCGCCCGGCGCCGCGCTGGCCGGCCTCGGCGGCACCGCCGATTTCGTGAGCGCGGACGGCAACCTGCGCGACTACCTGTTCGCGCGGCTCGGCAAGAAGATCGGCCGCGTCGAGTATTCGCTGCGCGGCGTCTATTCGCCGCAGGACAAGGGCCTGCTCGCGATCGCCCAGGTCGTCGCCGACGTGAACAAGCGCGTGAGCGTCGATGTCGCGCTCACCCGTGCGTTCTCCGACAGCAATTCCGAGTACCGGATGGTCGGTCTCGGCACCCGTATCGACGCCGCCGTGCGCGTGCGCTTCTGACAGGAACCCCGCCCCATGTCCACGCTTTCCGCCCCCGCTTCGTCCGTCGACCTGCCCGCACCGCTGCTGCTGCGCGTGGCCGACCAGGCCGCGTATCCGGTGCTGCGCCACCTCGACTCGATCGGCACCATCGGCACGCCGCCGCGCGCGGCCGCCCGGCTCGTCGAGGCGGCCGCCGTGCGGCTGCTCGACAGCGAGATGGTGATCGCGCTGCGCGCCGCCACGCCGGACGTGCTGCCCGATTCATCCGCATCGACGCCGCTGCGGCACGACGAGGCGCCGCTCACCGAAGCGCTGCTCGGCCAGATCGAACGCGAAGGATTTCACCACCTGTTCAAGCCGTTCATGCGTGCGTTCATCCGCATCATGTTCGGGCTGTTCTTCTCCGACGACCAGAACCGTCGCGCATGCGACTGCATCGACAGCGGCCACAACTTCGCGTTCCTGATGAGCGACGGCGGCGGCCCGACCCTCGCCGCCTGGCGCACGGTCGTGCGCAGCGACGATAACGGCCTTGCGCTCACCGTCGACAAGGTGTGGGGCATCGAAGCGCATCGCGACTGCATGGCGGTCGTCGCCGCGCGGTTGCCGGGCGTGATGTTCCCGGCCGCGTACCTCGTGTGGCCCGACGAATACCGCAAGCTCGAGCGCACGACCTGCGGCGCGCCGTTCCTGGCGGGCAACCTGCAGCTCGCGAACGTCGGCGGCCAGGTGCGCGTGAGCGCCGAGGATCGCCTGCGGATCGGCGGCCCGACCGTGTTCAACAAGTACCTGACCGTCGTGCGCCCCTACTTCGTCCGCGCGCTGATGGCGCACGTCGAATGGCTCGCGCAAACCGGCCGCGTCGAGCTCGACGCCGACGCGCGCGCCGTCCACCGCTTCATCGCGGACGCCGCACGCAGCCAGACCGACGACGCGCACTACAGCTTCGGCAAGGTGCAGCGCGTGCTCGCGATCAAGCTGCTGTCGAACGAGTTCCTGACGGCGCTCGTGCGCGACGGCCGGGTCGCGACGTTCGACGACCAGCGCGACCTGCTGGCGTTTTCGAAGATGGAAGGCAGTTCGTACCGTTGTTATCACGAGCTTCGCAAGAGCCTGCGCTGCGAAGCCGGCAGTTGACCCACGCGACAGGCCGATCGATCCCGATCAACCCACTTCATTACCAGGAGCTCCTCTCATGACGACCCAGAACGTTCCGGCCGACGCGCTCGACATCCTGTCCCGCGAAGTCGCGAAGATCCTCAATGTCGAGACCGTCGACACCGACGCCGGCATCGGCGAACTCGGCATCGATTCGCTGAACATCGTCGAGCTGATCGTGTTCTGCGAACAGCTCTACGGTTCGATCGACCCGGAAGCGCTGAACATCACGCAGTACACGACGCTGCAGCAGCTCGACGCGCAACTGCGCCGCCAGCAGCACGCCGCCTGACACGACGATGCTCGCGCCCCTTCCGACCGTGGCGGCCGCCGCCGCCGAGCCGCTCCCGGTGGCCCCGGCGGCCCCGGCGACCGCGCTGACCGTGCAGGCGCTCGCGTACCGGCGCGTCGCGCCGTCACGCGACGGCGCGGCCGTGCCGCTCGACGACACGGCCCGCGCGATCGGCGCGCTCGCGTGCGCCGAACGCGAGCGGCTGTGCGGCGCGGTCGGCGCGGACGACTACGTGGTCAGCTCGACGATCCTGTCGATGCTGCTGATGAACGATTCGCCGCAGCATCGCGTGTTCGCGCAGGCGCTCGCCGGCGCGAACGACTACACGCCCGACTGGATGACCTGCTCGTACGAATGCGCGGGCTGGGGCTACGTGCTGCGCCGCGCGCTCGCCACCGCGGCCGAAACCGGGCCGCGCACGCTGCTGCTGCAGATCGTCGACGTCGACGTGCACGGCTATACGTACTGGCACGGCAACCCCGCGTGGGGGCGTTCGGGCTTCGGCGTGTGCACGCTGCTCATCGACGTCGGCCGCGAAGCGTCGCCGGCCGCACCGTCGGTGCTCGCGGACGCCGCGCCGCCGGCCAGCGCGGTCGTGCGGCTCGGCCGCGACATCCGCACCTTCTGCGCGGCCCGCCCCGGCGTGCACGCGGCGCTGCCGTTCTTTCCGGCGACGTCGCGCCGCGCGCTGCTCGCGTCGGTCGGCAAGACGCCGTTGCTGCCCGACGGCCACGGGCTGTTCGGCCATGCGTTCGGCAGCGATCCGTGGCTGTCGGTGCTGCTCGCGCATCGCGACGGCGACACGCCGCACCGCGCGGCCGTCTGCTCGCTCGCGCTGAACGGCTATTACGCGGTCGCCGACGTCGCATTCGCGCCGGACGCGACGTTCTCTCTCGACAGCGAGGCATGACATGGTGCGGCCCGTTCATTTCACCTACCGGATCGAGCGCGATGCGCGGCAGCCGGTCGCGGTCGCCGCGAGCGCGTACCGGATGCCGCTCGACACGCCGGCCGACTATGCGCGCGCCGCGCTCGCGGAAGCGGCCGGCGAACCGTACGACGCCGGCGATGCCGGCGACGCATCCGGCAGCGAGCGCCGCGTGCTGCTCGACCACGTCCAGTATTTCGCATTCCTTGCGGAAGTGTCCACGCGCATCCGCGACGCGGTGCATCCCGACGCACGCGTGTTCATCGAAGTCTGCGCGCCGTACTTCGGCGCGCTGCCGGCCGAACTGCTCGCGCCGCACGTGCTGCTCGGCGTGCACCTTTACGACGAGGCCCTGCGCGACGCCGCGCGGGGCGCGCCCGTCGTGTGGATCGGCGACCGGATCCTGCGCGATGCCGAGTTCTCCGGCGACAACCGCGTGTGCTGCGCGATCTGGCCCGCGCGGCTCGCCGATGCACTCGACGCGCAGCTGCGCGGCCCGTGGCCGTCGTATGCGATCCGCCTCGTGCCGCATCCGCCGACACCGCGCGCCGCCGCCGCGACGCTTACCGATTCCGCCCATCATTCCGGCGCCGCCGCGCGGCCGGGGAGACCCTAAATGACTGACACGCTCACCGTTATGCAGGACACGGCCGACATCCGCTGGTCGATGCCCGTCGACGCCCTGATGTCGAACGACTACGCGCTGCGCGAAGAGGCGCTGAACCGGCTCTACGAAAAGGCGAAGGCCGCGCAGTGGGACGTCGCGACCGACGTCGACTGGAGCCACGACCTCGACCCGGCGAATCCGCTCGGCATGCCCGACCCGACGCTGCTGATCTACGGCACCGAGCTGTGGAGCAAGCTGTCCGACGCCGACAAGCGCGAGGTGCGCCATCACGCGCAGGGCTGGCTGCTGTCGCAGATCCTGCACGGCGAGCAGGCCGCGCTGATCTGCGCATCGAAGCTCGCGTCGGCCGAGGATGGGCTGAGCGCGCGCCTGTGCGCCGCCGCGCAGATGATGGACGAAGCGCGCCACGTCGAGGCATACGCGAAGCTCGTCAACGAGAAACTCGACGTCAGCTACCCGATGAGCCGCTCGCTGAAGGGCCTGCTGCACGACACGATCACGAGCAGCGCGCTCGACATGACGAACCTCGGGATGCAGGTGCTCGTCGAGGGCATCGCGCTGTCGATCTTCCAGAGTGTCGTCGCTTACAGCACCGATCCGTTCATCAAGGATCTGTTCCTGCGGATCCAGCGCGACGAGGCGCGTCACTTCGCGGTCGGCCGGATCACGCTGTGCCGCGTGTATGCGGAGATGAGTTCGACCGAGCTGCGCGAGCGCGAGGAATTCGTCTGCGAAGGCGCGGCCGTGCTGTACGAGCACCTGTGCGCGGACGACATCTGGGAGCCGATGGGCCTGTCGAAGCGCGAATGCAGCGCGATGGTGCGCGAGTCGCCGGTCTCCAGCTCGATCCGCCGCTCGATCTTCCGGCGCCTGGTGCCGACGATCCGCGAGATGGGCCTGCTCACGCCGACCGTGCAGGCGACCTTCGAAAAACTCGATGTTCTCGACTACGCGGCGATGCCGCTCAACTGAACCATGACGAACTCCTCCCAGGCGTCACGCGATTTCTGGATCGGCATCGACGCGGTGGCCTACGAGCTGCCGGGCCTGCCCGTCGACATCGAGGCATGGGCCGCCGAGCGCGACTACCCGGCGCAACGGGCCGCGGCGATCGCGCAGTCGGGCAGCCGCTACTTCCACATGGCGCTCGACACGAGCGAGACCGATCTCGCGATCGCGGCGGCGGGCCGCCTGCTCGACACCGCGCGCGTGCATCCGTCCGACATCGGCGCGATCGTCCACGTGCACACGCAGCAGTTCAGCGTGCCGCCCGCGCCGCGCAGCCTGCCGCACGAGCTCGCCGCGCAGCTCGGCATCGAGCCGCTGTGGCTCGGCTCGGTCGCGCAGCTGAACTGCGTGTCGGTCGCGGCCGGCATCGAGACCGTTCGCGCGCTGATGCGCCGTTATCCGCAACTCGACGCGGCGCTCGTCGTGTCGTCCGACCGCGTGTACGGCGAGGATTACCGGATGCGGCAGATGACGGGCGTGCAGTGCGACGGCGCGGCCGCGATGCTGATCGCGCGCAACAGCACGAAGAACCGGCTCGGCGGCATCGCGATCGAGACGCACGCGAAATGGCATCGCGGCTCGGACACCGTCGCCGCGAACGAGGCCGACCTGATCATGATGGAGTGGCCGTACACGCGCAAGGCGATCGACGCGGCGGTCGCGCTCGAACCGCATGCGCTCGACGCATACGAGCTCGTGCTGCCGCACAACGCCGACCTGCCGGGCTGGAACGCGCTGTGCCGCGCGATGCGCGTGCCGGCCGAGCGGCTGTATGCGGAGAACATCCATGCGCGCGGCCATGCGTGCTGCTCGGATTTCCCGATCAACCTGGCCGACGTCGGGCTCGACGCGGTCGCGCGCGGGCAGCGCGTGCTCGGCGTGATGCAGTCGAACTGCGGCGCGTATGCGGCCGCCACGCTCCATCCGGTGGGCCGCCATGACGCCTGAGCGCCAGCTTCCCCCCGCCGGCGACCACGCGTGGATCGCCGACCTGCGCACGCCGTGCTACGTGTACGAGCCGGAAGTCGCGATCGCGCGCTACCGGTCGCTGAAGGCGCGGCTCGGCACGCGGCTGATCGTGTCGCTGAAGGCGAACCCGAACCAGGACATGCTCGCGCGCTGTGCCCATGCGTACGAGGACGGCGTCGAACTCGCGAGCCGCGGCGAACTCGACGCGGTGATCGGCCGGATCAGGACGCCGCGCTACCTGAACAACCCGTCGATGGACGAGATGTTCATGCGTGCCGGGCTCGCGTCGCGCTGCCATTTCGTGCTCGACAACCCGGACGCGGTCGCGCGCTTCGTGCCGCTGGCGCGCGAAACCGCGGCCGGCGGCGGCACGCCGGGCCCGGTACTGCTGCGCGTGAACGCCGGCGCGCTGGCCGGCGACGACGCGCGGGCGCTGTGGCACGACCACTTCGGGATGACGCCGAACGAGGCGCACGACGCGGTGCGCACGCTCGCCGCCTCCGGCTTGCCCGTTGCCGGGCTGCACGTGTTCTCCGGCCCGCATTCGTTCATCCGCCAGGACGCGACGCAGCCCGACACGCTCGTGCTGCCCGAGCGGCTCGCGGCGCTCGCCCGCGATCTCGCGCCGGCCAACGGCGCACCGCTCGGCTCGCTGAGCCTCGGCGGCGGCTTCGCCGACGATCACCCGGGCGATGCCGCATTCGAGCGCTATGCGGCCGCGCTCGCCCCGCTGGCCGGCCGGTATTCGCTCGCGCACGAATCCGGCCGCGCGATCTTCGCCGACGCGGGCGTGTTCGCGACGCGCGTCGTCGCGGTCAAGACATGGCCGGACCGCACGATCGCCGTCTGCGACGGCGGGCTGTCGCATGCGTTCCTGCTCGCGCAGACCGAATCGGTGATGCGCCGGCTGGCCGCGCCGTCGCTCGTGCGCCGCACGCCTGCACCGCCCGCGCGCGGCGTGCCGACGATCTACGCCGGCAGCACGTGCAGCCGCGCGGACGTGATCGGCCGCGACGATACGGGCGCGCCGCCGCAGGTCGGCGACATCGCCGTGTTCGCGCGCTGCGGCGCCTATCACCGGACGTACTCGATGGCGCATTTCCTGTCCCACGAAGCCGCGCACGTGTACGTGCGGCCCGCCTAGACCCACCAGAGAGAGGAGCCGATCATGAACGCCCTGATCAGCATCGCCGACCTGCTCGACCACGGCGCCGCGCGCTGGCCGCATCATCCCGCGTATGCCGACGGCGGCGGCACGATGAGCTACGAACAGCTCGCGCGCGCGGTCCGCCGCGCGGCCGCCGCGCTCGCGTCGCGCGGCGTGCGGCCCGGCGAGCGCGTCGCGATCTACGCGCCGAAACGCATCGAAACCGTGGTCGCGATGCTCGCGGCCAACGCACTCGGCGCGATCTTCGTGCCGGTCAATCCGCAGTTGAAGGAAGCGCAGATCGAACACATCGTCGCCGACAGCGGCGCGGCGCTGTTCATGACCGGCGCGCAGCGATTGAAGCGCCTGCCGGCGCTCGCCGCGCTCGTCGGCACCCGCGCGATGCTGATCGAGGAGCTGGCCGATGCGATCGCCGCGTCCGACGCCGGCGCTCCGGCACCTTCGGCTGCCGGCCGCCCGGTCGACGACGATCCCGCCGCGCTGCTCTACACATCCGGCTCGACCGGCAAGCCCAAAGGCGTGGTCGTATCGCACCGCAACCTGGTGTCGGGCGCGTTCAGCGTCGCCGCGTACCAGGGGCTGGCCGACGACGACGTCGTGCTCGGCGTGCTGCCGCTCAGCTTCGACGCGGGCCTGAGCCAGCTCACGACCGCGCTGGCGTCCGGCGCGTGCTACACGCCGCTCGACTTCCTGCAGCCGGCCGAAGTGCCGCGCCATTGCGACGCGTTCGGCGTCACGTCGATCACCGGCGTGCCGCCGCTGTGGATGCAGCTCGCGTCGGCCGGCTGGAGCGAAACGGCGCGCACGCGAATCCGCCGCTTCGCGAACACCGGCGGCCATCTCGCGACGCCGCTGCTGCACCGCCTGCAGGCGCTGTTCACGCATGCCGCGCCGTACCTGATGTACGGATTGACCGAAGCGTTCCGTTCGACGTACCTGCCGCCGGCCGACGCGGCGTTGCGCCCGACGTCGATCGGGAAGGCCGTGCCGAACGCCGAGATCCTCGTGCTGCGTGCGGACGGCAGCGAATGCGCGGCCGACGAGCCCGGCGAACTCGTGCATCGCGGCGCGTTCGTCACGCTCGGCTACTGGAACCGGCCCGAGCTGACCGCGCAGCGCTTTCGCCCGCTGCCGCGCCGGCACGGCGAGATCCCGCGCCCCGACGTCGCGGTGTGGTCCGGCGACATCGTGCGGCGCGACGCCGACGGCTACCTGTATTTCGTCGCGCGCGGCGACGACATGATCAAGACCTCCGGCTACCGCGTGAGCCCGACCGAAGTCGAGGACGTGCTGTTCGCGCTGCCCCACATCCGCGAGGCTGCGGTGTTCGGCGTGCCGCACGCATCGCTCGGCGAGGCGATCGCCGCGTGCGTCGTGTCGACGCTCGACGCCGACGCGTGCCGCGCCGACATCGCACGCGCATGCCGCGACGCGTTGCCGACCTACATGAGCCCGCTCGTCGTCGAACCGCTGCCCGCGCTGCCGCGCAACCCGAACGGCAAGATCGACCGCCCCGCGCTGAAAAACCAGTATCGCGACGCGTTCGCGCGCACGAACGAGGAGACCGCCGCATGACCCTGTCGACGCTCGAAGAAACCTGCCTCGGCGCGCGCCGCGTCGCCGCGCCCGGCACGCTCGCCCTGTCCGGCGGCGTCGTGGTGCTGCCGCCCGCCGTCGTGTTCAGCGCGATCCAGGCACAGGAGCGCCATCCCGGCTACCGGCACCTGCTGCTGCCGCAGGCGCGCTTCGCGCGGCCGCGCGGGATGGGCGCGCTGACGCCCGAGGAAGGCACGCGCCTCGCGCCGGGCGGCCGGCCCGCGCTGCGGGTCGCGCCGCCCGGGCGCAGCCTCGCCGATCTCGCCGCCGATGCCGCGCTCGACCTGCGCGACCAGCTCGGCTCCGGGCAACTGGCCCGCACGACCCACGTGATCGTCGCGAGCTGCGCGCTCAACGAAGGCATCGGCGACTCGGTCGTCGGCCGCATGCAGTACGAACTCGGCCTGCAACGGGTGACGCCGTTCGCGCTCGGCCAGAACGGCACGCTCGGCTGGTATTCGGCGCTGATGCTGCTCGACGGGCTGCTCGACGAAGGCGACCAGGCGCTCGTGATCCTCAGCGACAAGTGGCTATATCCGTTCTTCCGCCAGTTCGGCGACCTGGTCGGCTATGGCGACGCGGCCGCCGCGCTGCTCGTGTCGCGCGCGGGCCCGGCGCCCGAGCCGGCCGACTGGGGCGGCGTGCGGTCCGTCGCGCTCGAGTTCGGGCCGTCGATCGCCGATCCGTGGGCCGACGCGCCGGGCGCGCTGCGCGACACGCTCGCGCCGGTCGCCGCGCGCGCGATCCGCCGCGCGCTGGACATGGCCGGGCTGCGCGCCGATCAGATCGACTGGTGCGTGCCTCCCGGCTTCGATCCCGGCTTCGCGGCGCGCGTGGCCGACGCCGCGTCGATCCCGGTCGGCGCGCGGATTCAGCACGACGGCTCGGGCCACCTGTCGTCGGCCGAATCGGCGGCTGCGCTGATCCGGCTCGCCGGTGCGCTCGACGAAGGCGAGCGCCGCACGGTGCTCGTGTGGGATGCGGCACTGCATGGCGCGGCGGCGGCGGCCGTCGTCGACCTCGCCGGCGGCCTCGATGCCGCACTCGATATCGAAGGAGACGCATGATGAGCGCCTACAAGGTCAGCCTGCGCGAATTGCGCTTCTTTCTGTGGGAACTGTTCGAAGCCGACAAGCAGTTCCTGGCGGAACACGGCCTGTACGGCACCCACGACCGCGCATCGATCGACGCGCTGCTCGAACGCGCGCGCGACTTCGCGCTCGACCTCGGCCGCAGCTACCAGCAGGCCGACATCGAAGGCTGCACGCTGCTCGACGACGGCCAGGTGCGCATTCCGTCGCATTTCCACGCGTTGTGGGCGCGGTTTCGCGACGAATGGTCGAACACGCTGTTCGGCACCGCGCACGGGCTACCGCCGATCGTCACGCAGATGATCTACGAGATGTTCATGGGCGCGAACCCGTCGTTCATGACGTACGGCGGCTTCACGCGCCCCGCGATCAAGCTGCTGCAGATGCACGGCACGCCGCACCAGAAGGCGCTGATCGCGCCGCTCGAGGCGTACCGCTGGGATGCGTGCTTCTGCGCGACCGAGCCGCAGGCCGGCACCGACCTCACCGCGGTCGCGCTGCGCGCGACGCCGCTCGAACGCGACATCTACGCGATCGACGGCGAGAAGGTCTACATCTCTGCCGGCATGCACGAGCTGACCGAGAACACGCTGTATTTCGTGCTCGGCCGCATCGACACGGCGTCGCCCGATTCCTTCTCGCTGTCGTGCCTCGTCGTGCCGCGCTTCTGGCCGGACGAGGAAACCGGCGAATTGCAGCCGAACCACGTCGACTGCATCGGCCTGCCGCGCAAGATGGGGCTCAAGGGCTGCGCGAACACGCACCTCGTGTTCGGCGCGAACGGCACGACCCGCGGCTGGCTGCTCGGCGGCCGGCGCAACGTCGGCCTGCTGCAGCTGATGCCGCTGATGAACCAGGCGCGGATGAGTACCGGGATGTTCGGCGTCGGCGTCGCGTCGAGCGCGTACCTGCACGCGGTCGAGTATGCGGGCCGCCGGCTGCAGGGCCGGCCGATCGAGCGCGCGTCGAACACGAATGCCGCGCGCGTTGCGATCGTCGAGCACGCGGACGTGCAGCGCATGCTGGTCGACATGAAAAGCCGCGTCGACGGCTGCCGCGGCCTGCTCGGCAAGCTCGCCGCGACCGCGACGCGCGCGGCGATGCTCGAAGCGACACCCGACGCCGATCCGGCCGAGATCGAGCGCCATCGCAAGCTCCAACTGCTGCTGACGCCGGTCTGCAAGGCGTTCATCTCCGACCAGGCGTGGCGGATCTGCGAAACCGCGATCCAGGTGCACGGCGGGCTCGGCTACACCGACGCGAGCCCCGTCGAGCAGAACGCGCGCGACGTGAAGATCCTGTCGATCTGGGAAGGCACGAACTACATCCAGGCGCAGGACCTCGTGCGCGACAAGCTCGGCTTCGGCCGCCATTCGCGGCTGATCCAGTACTACCGCGACGAGCTCGACGTGTTCCTCGCGCGCCAGCATCACACGGGCACGCATGCGGAGCTGCGCCCGCTGTTCGACGCGCTGCGCACGGGCGCCGACCGGATCGCCGCCGCGCTCGACGACATCGCGCGCGACGTGCAGGACGGCCACACGCACCGCAGCAGCCAGTTCTACACGCGTTTTCTCGAGATGTTCGGCGTCGTCACGTCGGCGTGGGTGCTGCTCGAATCGGCGACGATCGCCGCGCGCCGGCTCGACGCGCCGGACACGGCCGACACGCCGGCCGAACTCGCGTTCTATCGCGGCAAGCTGAAAAGCGCGCGCTACTACTTCGCGAACGTGCTGCCCGTGGTCGACCAGCACGCGGCCGTGATCGCCGCGATGGCGCACGCGGCGATCAGCGTCAGCAGCGAAGAACTCGTGCAGGCGGAATGACATGGACACGACACTCGATTCCGGCGCGAACGCTTCGGCCGCCTCGACCGGCGACGCCCCGCGCAACCTGCTCGGCCGCCCCGCAACGCGCCATCGCGGCACCGACATCGACGGCGCGACGCTCGAGCCCGAGGCGCTGCGCGTGCGCGATCTCGACCTGAACGCGCTGATCGGCGCAACGACGTTCGAAGGCGCGCTCGCGCACCTGTGGTTCGACGTCGCGCCCGGCAACGCGGCTCATGGCAAGCACGAGGCGGCGATCCGCACGCGGCTCGCGGCGTTCGCTGCGGCGCTGGCGCCCGGCTCGGCCGCGCAGTCCGTCGCCGCGGATCTCGGCGCGGCGTGTGTCGCGCCGGTGTTCGCGGCCGCGTCCGGCCTGTTGCGCGGCTTCGACGACGTGACGGCACGCATGCCCGGCAACGCGCCGGACGACGCCGATCTCGACACGATGCTGCTGTGCGCGGCCGCCGCGCCGTTCCTGCTGCATGCGGCGATCGAAGGCCGTCCGTTTGCGGCCGGCACCGACGGCGGCGCTTCGCTCGATACCGCCGCGACGCAAGCGCAACGCATGCTCGTGCTGACCGGCGCGACGCGCCACGATGCGCAGGCTCAAGCGGCAATGGACATGCTGCTCGTCGCGTGGCACGCCGGCTTCGGCTACATCACGCCGACCGTGCTCGCACCGCGCGTCGCGATCGGCACCGGCGTCACGCTCACGCAGGCGATCGCGTCCGGTTTCCTCGCGAGCGGCCCGTCGCACGTCGGCGCGGCACTCGAAGCGATGCACTGGCTCGCCGCGCTCGCACGCTCGGTCCCGGGCGGCATCGACGCACCGCCCGCCGCGCTCGACGCCGCCGGCCGCGCGGCGATCGATGCGGCGCTCGACGCGAAACACACGCTGTACGGCTTCGGCCATCCGCTGTTCGTCGCCGATCCGCGTCCGCCGCACATGCGCGGCCTGTTCGCCGCGCACGGCTTCGACGGTGCATACGTGACGCTTTTCGACGCGTGCTGCGCGCAGGCCGACGCCCGCCGCGCGTTGCGGCCGAACATCGATTTCCTGACGGCCGCGACGCTGCTCGAACTCGGTGTCGCCGCGCCGTCGTGGGGCGTCGGTGTCGGGCTCGGCGCGCGCATCGCGGCGATGGCCGCGCATGCGGTCGAGCGCCGGCGACGCCCGGCCTTCGGCGTCAACAGCGCGACCGCGCGACGGCTGCTGGCCGCCGTGCCGGTCGGCTGGTTGTGAACCTTCATCCATCGGCACCATTCAGCAAAAGGAACGTCATGCTGCTCAAGAACCTGCGCCCGGCGAACGACTACGATCGCTTCGCCACCGAAACGCTCGAACCGTGGGACCTGCTGTTCATCAGCCGCATCCGCCAGCTCGCGCGCGGGATGACGCCCGGCGTGATCGCCGACATCGGCACGGCCACCGGCGTCGTGCCGGTGCGGCTCGCCACCGACCCGGCGATGCGCGGCTGGCGCTACGTCGGCATCGACCTCGATCCGGCGATGCTCGACGAAGGCCGCCCGCGCATCCGCGAACTCGATCTCGACGACACGATCGAGATGCGCGTCGGCGACGCGCTCGCGCTGCCGTTCGACGACGGCACGCTGACGATGGCCGTCGGCCGCGCGACGCTGCACCACCTGCCCGACAAGGCGCTCAGCCTGACCGAGATGTATCGCGTGCTGGAGCCGGGCGGCATCGCGCTCGTGCACGACATGCGCCGCGACGCGCCGCAGCACCTGCTCGACCGCTTCACCGAGATGCGCGCCGCCGCCGACTATCCGCCGACCCACGTCGAGGAAAAGATCACGCTCGACGAAGCGCATGCGCTCGTCGCCGAAGCCGGCCTCGCGGACGTCGCGTCGATCTACAGCCCGAGCGCCGGGCTCGGCGCGCTCGGCTTCGAGATCCTGCTGAAGAAACCGGCGCTGGCCTGAGCGATGACCGACCTCGCCTTTCTCGCCGCGCACGCCGCCGTGCGGCTCGGCGCCGACGACGTGCACTGCGCGGCGGTCGCGCCCGGCGCAACGCTGCCGCTGTGCGTGACGCCGCGCAGCGCCGAGCTCGCGACCTCGCCGGAAATGTTCGTCGCGTGGTACCGCTCGCGGCTCGACACGATCGACACGCTGCTCGACGCGTGCGGCGCGCTGCTGTGGCGCGGTTTCGCGGTGCCCGACACCGCCGCGTTCGGCCGCCTCGGCGCGCTGTATCCGGCGCACGCGAACGGTTACACGGCGGGCGCCGCGCCGCGCAAGCAGATCGACGGCCAGGTGTACGAATCGACCCGCATGCCGCCGCCGTTCAAGATCGGCCTGCATCAGGAGATGGCCTACATGCCCGCGTTCCCGCGCCTCGTCGCGTTCTATTGCCGGCAGCCGGCCGATGCGGGCGGCGAAACGCCGATCTGCGACATGCGGCGCGTGACGGCGCGCGTGCCGGCCGCGCTGCGCGAACGGTTCGCCGCGCGCGGCGTGATGTACCTGCGCAACTTCGCGGCGCCCGGCGATCGCGCGGACGGCCTCGCCGCCAACCCGAACCTGCCGTTCGCCGAATACCACCGGCCGTGGCACGACGCGTTCGGCACGCGCGACCGCGACGAGGTCGAGCGGCTGTGCGCGGAACGCGGCGTCGGCTGCCGCTGGCTCGACGACGGCAGCGTGACCGTGTCGCACGTCGGCAGCGCGCTGCGCGCGCATCCGCGCACCGGCGAAACCGTCTGGTTCAACCAGGCCAGCGCGCAGCACCCGAACCCGCGCTCGATGGGCGAGCTCAGCTACCGCTACCTGCAGCGCATGTACGGCGCGCGCGCCGCGTTCCCGTACGAGATCCGCTACGGCGACGGCTCGCCGATGCCGTTCGACGATCTCGTCGCGATCTACGATGCGTTCGACGAAGAGGAGCTCGCCTTCCCGTGGCAGGCCGGCGACGTGCTCGTCGTCGACAACATGCTGGTTGCGCACGGCCGCAACCCGTACCGGGGCGCGCGCGACACGCAGGTCATGCTGTTCGACTGACAGGAAGCCGACGATGAGCGATTCGTTCCTCGCCTCCGTGCGCGCGCTGTTCGGCCCGCACACCGCGTTCGACCGGCCGCTGCGCACGGCCTCGCAGCCGCTGCCCGATGCGCACGCGCCGGGTGCGGCGCTCGGCGCGCGCGCGATCGACGTCGCGGCCGGCGATTTCCGTTTCTCCGCGCGGCACGTGCGGTTCCGGCTCGGCGCGGTCACGGCGATCGTCGGGCCGAACGGCTCCGGCAAGACCACGCTGCTCGAAACGCTGCTCGGCTTCCGGCGCGGCGGCACCGACGTGCGCGTGCTCGACGTGCCGGCCGCGCGCTTCATGCGCGACACGCCGTCGCTGCGACGGCTCGGCGCGCAGCTGCAGAAGGTCGAGTATCCCGACCATCTCCGCGTGTCGGAGATCGTCGCGCTGCACCGCGCGATGTACGTGCATGCGGACGCCGCGGTCACCGAGGCGCTCGGCATCGCCGAACTGCTCGACAAGCCGTGCCGCGCGCTGTCGAAGGGGCAGCGCCAGCGCGTGGATCTCTACGTGGCGCTCGCGCACCGCCCCGAACTGGCCGTGCTCGACGAACCGTTCACCGGCCTCGACCGTCGTTATGCGGGCGTCGTGATCGACCTGCTGCGTCACCGCGCGCGCGGCACGAGCGTCGCGATGATCTGCCACGCCGAGGAGGAGCTTGCCGTCGTCGACGATCTCGTCTGGGTGCGCGACGGCGGCGTGCGCTACCAGGGCGACAAGGATGCGCTGCGCGCCCAGCTCGTCGGCGAAGCGCGCGCGGTCCTGCATTGCCGCGACGAAGCCGACGCGCGCGCGCTGCGCAAGCGGCTCGCGGCGCTGCCGGGCGTGACCGGCGTGCGCGTGTCGGCCGCGCACGTCGTCGAGGTGTTCGGCGATGCGACGCTGCATCCGAACGTGCACCGCATCGTCGGCGAACAGGGCATCCAGCATCTCGCGCTTGCGCCGAGCACGCCGGGCGACCTGCTGCGCCTCTGTACCGAGGGCCCCGTTCATGACTAAGGTGTTCCTGATTCTCGTGCGCAACGAGCTGCTCGGTTATCTGCGCAGCCGCTCGTCGCTGTTCTGGACGCTCGTGTTCCCGGTGTTCCTGCTGAGCGTGATGCTGTTCGCGTTCGGCGGATCGGGGTCGCTCGGCACCGCCGACATCGCGTTCGACGTGCCCGGCGGCGCGACGCCGTACAGCCGCGCATGCGAAGCGCAGATCGTCGCCAGCCTCACGCACAGCGACACGGTGAAGGCGACCTTCGGCGGGCGCGGCGCGGCGGCCGATCGCGTGACCGTCGTGCTCGGCGCCGACGAGCGCACGCCGGCGACGATCCGCTACGACTTCAACGGCTCGCTCGCGGTCAAGGCCGCGTCGCGCGTCGTCGAGATCGCGCTCGCCCGCTGCGCCGCGCAGCGGCTCGGGTTGCCGGCCGCGCAGGCGCGCTTCGAGAACGCGGCACCGGCACGCCGCCCGTTCGACTATGGCGCGTTCTTCGCGACCGGCATTCTCGTGATGGCGTTCATGGCGATCGGCCTGAACTCGACGACCACCGCGATCGCGTCGCTGCGCGAACGCAATACCTTCAAGCTGTACGTGTGCTTCCCGGTCTCGCGCGGCGTGTTCCTCGCCGCGCTGATCGTCGCGCGGATGGTGATGATGGCGCTGTCGGCGCTCGTGCTGCTGACGGTCGCACGCGTCGCGTTCGGCATCGCGCTGCCGATCGCGACGCCGGACGGGCTGCGTGCATTGCCGATCGTGCTGCTCGGCGCGGCGATGGTGCTCAGCATCGGCGTGCTGCTCGCGAGCCGCACGCGGTCGCTCGCGGCCGCCGAACTCGCGTGCAACGTCACCTACTACCCGCTGCTGTTCTTCAGCGACCTGACGATCCCGATGCACGACGCACCGGCCTGGCTCAAGGCGGTACTCGCATTCCTGCCGACCAACCAGTTCGCCGTCGCGCTGCGCGGCGCGCTGGTCGACGGCGCCCCGTACGCGCAGCTCGCGCCGCAACTGCTCGGCATGACCGCGAGCACGGCGCTGTTCCTGTTCGCCGCCGCGCGGCTGTTCCGCTGGCACGACGCATGACGCATGACGCGTCGCCCATCGTTTCGACGTTTCGACGAAGGAGAATCTCCCGATGAAATCGAGCAATCCCATCACCGACTACCTGCTGCACGTGAGCAACTTCCTGCCGGCGATCGTGTTCCTGTTCTACGGCCGGCTCGGGCCCGGACAGCCGGACGTGCGCTGGACGCACGCGTTCCTGATCGGCGGCGTGCTCGCGCTCGTGCACGGCGCATGGCTGATCCGCCGCGCGGACCGCAACAGCATCGCGATCGGCGTCGACCTGTTCCTCGTGATCGGCGCGGTGCTGGCGCTCGTGTCGCCGACAGGTAGCCGTTTGTGGGGAGAAGAACTCGGGCCGGCCGCGATGCTCGTCTGCGTGCTGGTCGTCGGCATCGTGCATACCGCGTGGTCGGACGGCGGGTTCGTCGACGGCACCTTCGTCGACCATGCGCGCGCCCGTTCGCTGTCGATCGTGCTGCTCGCCGTCACCGTCGTCGCGCTCGCGGTGTCGATCGCGATGCGCAACAGCCCGCTGTGGGGCGGCGTCGTGCCGCTGATCGCGCTGGTCGTCGTGCGCGGCCGCCTGCGCAAGCAGCTCGTGCGGGCCGGCTGACGATGAGCGCGCTGCCCGACCGTGCCGCGCAACGGCACGCGCTCGCCGCGACGCTCGGCGACGGCTGGCTCGACGGTGCGTCGGCCGAAGCCTGCGAGCCGTACGCGATGGACGTGACGCGACACGGCGGCCTCGCGCTCGGTGTCGCGCGGCCGGCGTCGACCGCCGACACGAGCGCGCTCGCGCGGGTCGCCGTCGCGCACCGCGTCGCGCTCGTCGCGCAGGGGGCGCGGACCGGGCTCGTCGGCGCCGCCGTGCCCGATCGCAGCGGCACGCAATGCGTGGTGTCGTTCGACCGGATGCGCGCCGTTCGCGCGTTCGACGCGGCGAATCGCAGCATCACGGTCGAGGCCGGCGCGCGGCTGTCCGACATCAACCGCGCGGCGGCCGACGCCGGCCTCTGCCTGCCGATCGACCTCGGCAGCGATCCGGCGGCCGGCGGCCTCGTCGGCGCCAACGCGGGCGGCAGCCGGCTGATCAAGTACGGCGACGTGCGCCGCAACGTGCTCGGCGTCGAAGTCGTGCTCGCCGACGCGGCGGGCACCGTGATCGACACGCTCGCGCCGCTGCGCAAACGCAACGCGGGCTTCGACGTCACGCAATGCTTCATCGGCGCGAACGGCGCCCACGGGCTCGTGACGGCCGTGTCGTTCGCGCTCGCACCACTCGAACGGTCCTCGTGTGCCGCGTTCGTCGCGTTTGCGTCGTACGACGCGGCGCTCGCCGGGCTGCTCGCGTTCGAGCGCGCGTTCGGCGAGATGCTGTCGGCGTTCGAATTCATGTCGGTCGCGGCCGTCGGTTGCGTCGCCGCCGCGTTTCCGGCGCTGCGCATTCCGTTTGAAGCGGATGCCGCCGCATGCTACGCGCTCGTCGAGATCGCGACCGGCATGCCGGGGCTCGACGGGCTGCTCGAGGAACGCGCGATTGCGACGCTCGACACGCTGGCGGGCGAACGCGTGGTACTCGACGCGGCTTGCGCGCCGGCCGAACGGTTCTGGCGGATCCGCGATGCACTGCCGGTTGCGGTTGCGCAGCACGGCATTCCGCTGTCGTTCGACGTGTCGTTTCCGCGCGGCGCGCTGGCCGCATTCGTCGCCGATGCCGAGCAATGGATCGCGGCGGCGCATCCGTCGCTGCGCTGCCACGCATTCGGTCATTTCGGCGACGGCGGCTGCCATCTCGTCGTGTCGATCCCCCACGCCGGTGCGGAACGCTACGGGCCGCTGCAGCAGGTGGCGCTGCGCGGCGCGCTGTACGAGCGCGTCGTGCGGGCCGGCGGCTGCTTCAGCGCGGAGCATGGGGTCGGGCCGGTCAACGTCGCGTATTACCGCAAGCACGTGCCGGCCGCGCATCGGGAACTCGCCGCCGCCGTCCAGCACGCCGTCGATCCGTTGGGGTTGATCGGGCGGGTGCGTTATTGATGCGCCGATTCGCGGCGCCAAGGAGAATTCGTATGATGTCGCCACATCCGCCCTGCCCGGGCCTCGTCAACGAGCCCGACGAAGATTCGTCGGTCCCGGGTATTCCAACTGCCTTGCCCGACTCGGGGGCGGTGGTCAACGTCCGTGGCGTCGCTTATGTCATCAAGCTGCCGCCGCACGATCATGCACGTCCGGCGCTGTGGCGCGAGCTAGCGGAGTGGCGCGACGAACGGTCGGCAGACGCGACCGACCCGGATGCGTAATCGGACCACGCGAAGCGCGCCCAACACATCGATCGATAGGTAAGCGACGCTGTCTGCGAAAAGATGCGACCACGGCGCACGCGACCGCCACAATAAATGGCTCAATGTCGACATTCGATCCGTTGGGCTTGCAAGGAAGCCTCCGAAATCGTGTCCACCGATCAACGCGAGCATCGTCAAACGCGTGCGTTGTCCGCTCGGAGCAGTCACTCAGGCCGGGTATTGTCGAGCAAACCGAAACGGACATGGGCACAGGCAGCAACTCAGCCGCGCAACGCGGTCGGTAATCGATGTGCGTTTGCGAAATACGCGCGGTTGCGTTTACTGTTGAATGGCTGCGTTCTTCATCAATCCACCGACGAAATTCGCCGTCGCCTTCTCGAGCGCCAACGCTTGCAGCTGCTGCTGAATCGTCGCCTTCGCCGCATCAAACGACGGCACCTGCGTCGGTCGCTTCGCGTCGACCTTGACGATCGCTCGCGGACCATTTACGTCGTTGCCAATTGCGATCGACTGCGAGGTTACGCCGCCTGCGGGCAACTGCGTGATCGCCTGTGCAACGGCGAGCGGCAATCCTTGCGTATTCCCGTCCGTCACTGGCATCTTGAAGCTCACCCACGGCAGCTCACCGCCGGCCGCAGCGGTGGGCGCCTGGCTGTACTGTCGTGCCAGCGCGTCGAACGACTGCCCCGCTTTCAGGCCGGCCAATACCGTCACAGCGGTCGCGGCATCTTTCGTCACGATGATGCGCGGCTTGACCTCGTCCTTGCCGAGCGATGCGACGATTTCATCGTATCGCGCCTTCACTTGTGCATCCGTGATCGGCTCAGGCTTCACGTTATCGCGCACGAAAAGTTGCGTCTCGGCTGTCGATTTCGCAAGCTGCATGGCTGCCTGCACTTCCGGCTTGCTGCCGTAGTTTGCTTTGTCCGCTGCTTGCTGGATCAGCACGCGCGCGATCAATTGGTTCTTGATCGCTTGACGAAACTGCGGCGTATCGGGCTGGCGCGACGCCTGCAACACGGCGTCGACCTCTGCCTTGGTGATCGGTGTACCGTTCACCGTTGCGACCGCACCCGCGGGCAACGCCGAGGTTTGTGTTTGCGCCTGGACAGGCAGCGCCAATTGCCAGGCAATCGTCGTCGCGATCAGAATTCGGTTGAACGTCGTCTGCATGCTTGATGCTCCTGCTTGTGTGAAAACGCCGGCGACCTCAGCCGCTGCGCAAAGTGTCCGACACTGAGGGGTAGTAGGACACGACTAAATTCGCTCTAGTAAAACCAGTTCAAGGTGCCGAGTACCAGCGTCGCCTTGTTGCCCAGCGCCGCCGGTTGCGTCAGCGCGCGCCCGACCAGCACCTCACCCGAAAGCGACTGCTTGTGCCACTGCCATTGGGCACGCAGGCCGGCCCCGATGCCGGCGAGCGTCGGGAAACCCGACGCACCGATCAGGCTCGTCTTGCCGGCATCGAGGAAAGCGTACGGCTCGATACGGCCTTCCCTCCACATCGGAACGTTCACCCATGCGAGCTCGTTACGCGCATAGAGGCCACGGTCCCCCGCGATCTCACCCGATCGGAAGCCCCGGATCGTATCCATGCCCCCGAGATAGAGCTGCTCCGAGCCGTACAGCGCCGTATTCGTGTACTGGCCGCCCAACACGCCCCGGTACACCAGTACCGCACCGTTCAACTTCGGCAGCGGCAACGTAACCGTCGCCGTCGCATCGAGCTTGGTGAACTGACTATGCGCGGCGTCGCGCGCGATACCGTGCTCGTCGTGGTTTGCACCGAACCACGGTAGACCCTGGGACAGCCCGCCGTTGACCGTGAAATTCCCTTGCGCGTCGTTCATTACAAACTTGTGCAGCCAGTTGCCGCCGACCCGGAGTACGGCGACGCGCTGCGGATCGAGGTCCGCGCCGTTGATCGTTCGATCGGTGCGACGCCACGAGAGCGTCGTGTCGATACTGGTGATGTCGCTCACGGTCCTGCCGACCAGGTAGTTCCATCCGAAAATGTGCGAGAGCGTGCGGCCATAGAGAAGCGCCGTCGAGCCGATCAGTTGCTGGTATTCGGAATCCGCGATCGTGTAGCTGAAGGTATTGCGCCCGAACGGTACGGCGAACGATCCGACCAGTGCGTTGCTATCCTGACTGTCGAGGAAGTTGACGCTAAACGATTCCTGCAAACCAAGCAGGTTGTCCGCTTCGACACCGGCCCGATAGCGCGTCACACCGGTTGCGGAACTGCCGTAGTTGTCGATACCGAGATTGAAATACAGCCGGTCGCCGGGCTTGTTGGCGATGGCGACAATCGAGTCACCGGCATTCTGGCCCGGCAGGATCTGCACCGCAGCCTGGTTGCGGCGCAGACGATTGATCTGCGCGACACCTTGATCGATATCCGACAGACGAAGCGGGTCACCGGACGACACAGGGAACGCATTTGCATAACCGACGTCGGTGAGCCAGCCGCCGCCTGCCGACGCTTCACCAGGGTTGAGGCGACGTATCGGCTGCCCGTTCACCACAAAACCCGAGATGTGGCCGACTTGGATCGTGACCCGAAGAGTGCCGGACGATAAATTCTGCGGGCCCAGCAGTGCGCGGGTCGTCACATAGCCCGCCGCGACAAACGTATCAGTCAGACGCTTCAACAGGACATTGATGCGGTGCGTGCCGAGCTCGTGATTCGAAAACTCGGCGACGACGGCATCGAGTCGCGCGCGCGACACGCGTCCGGGCGAGTCGAACGGCTTGCCGTCGGCCGACTGCAGCAGAATCTGCCCGACCCGAAATGTCGGACCACTTTCGACGATCGCGTCGACCGGCGTACCGGGCGGAACGTCGAGCGTCGTATCGGACAGCGGCGGGATCGTCACCGAAGGCGGCGGTTGTTCGAGCTGACGCTGGCGTGCCAGTTCGCGCTGCTGTTCGATGATCAGTTGCGCGGGGTCCTGCACGGGTCGGATCGCGGGAGGTACCGTTTGCGCATGCGCCGGCATGTACCATGCTGCGAGGCTCGCGACCAGCAGTGGCAGCTTGTATCGAGGGAAGACCGGTGATTTCATCGTTGTTGTGCGCGCAGAAGCCCGTGAGCCGACGTCGCAATGCCCTCGGCACTGTTCATCGATGCGGCGAAGACGACCGCGGTTGCCAGAACGGCAGCGACGATCATTCCGAGGTGGGTTTTCGGTCGATAGTTCATTCGCTTACCGCCACCACCACGTCGTCAGGCCCAGATGCTGATCGATCGAAACCGGTGTTCTCGACGGCGCACGCACGGTAGTAATGCCGCCAGCAGCCGTCACACCCTTTCCGCCGCTGAACGACCCGCCGTCGATCACGCCGTCGCCGGTCAGGAACACCTGTCCGTTCGCGGCGAACCCACCTCCGACATCCATCGCGATCAACTGCGCCCACGTGCTGCCGAAGAAGGCCTTGAAGCCGCGATCCTGATTGATCGCCGAGTATCCGGTCACGCCCTGCGCATAGGTAATCGGTGCGTCGACCTCGATGTCACCTGTCGCAAAGACATTGCCGCCGATGTTGCGCGCGACGGTGCCGCTCTTGATCGAGATGTTGCCACTCACGCCGGACTGCGAATCGCTGCTGGCCTGGATCGTGCCACCGTAAGGCGTGACGTTGCTCGATGCGTTGGCGTGACAGAAGATCCAGCAGCTGCGCGAATAGTTCGCCTTCCCCGAGAACACCGCCGCATTCGTGAACGCGTTCTGTGCCGCAATGGTGATATCACCGGCAGTCGCTTGAATAACACCGCCCGAATTCGTCACGTTCCGTCCGGTGATCGTCAACGGTCCACTGGTTGTCGCGAGGTAGGCAATCTGGTCAGGACGATTGACGATCCCGTAGTCGACGTTGACCCCGGTCGTCGAATGTGTGAAGAACGGGAAGCTGCCGCCTCGATCCGTGTACGCCGCTGGCTGGCCGCCATTCGTACCGCCCGAGTGGTCGATGACGTTCTGCACGTCGCCGGCCGCCGTCAGGCTCATGCCGCCGTTCGATGCGATGCGTGCGTTATCGTTGATGATGTTGCCGCCCGCAGTCAGCGATGTCTTGCCATTGGCCGAGAAAATGATGCCTTGATTGCTCGCGCTCGATCCGTTGCGAATATCGCCGGCCGCGTTCAGCGTCAGGTCGCCGCCGGAAGGTGTGCCATTTGTCGTCGTACCCGCCTGAATCACGCTGCCGACATTCGTAATGTCGCCGCCGCTCGTCAGATTGACAGCGTTGGTTGCACTGAGCGTCGACGGGCCGACCACATCGTCCGAAAGCGAGATCGAGCCGGCATGAACCGTCGCGTTGTTTCCGGCATTCAGTTGCGCTCCCTGTAGCGTAACCGCGCCGGTCGTCGAGATCGATGCGTCATGTGCGCCGAAGAACTGGTTGTCGGCGATCGTGACGTCACCAGTCGAAGTGACCACGGCATCGCCCGCGTTCGCGTAGAGCTTCCCAAGACTTCGGACGCCCGCGCCCTGGTCGGTGATGACCAGTTCAACACGTCCGGCCGTCAGACCGCCGGCGGCCGTGATGTCGACCGCGAGCGCGTTGCTTGCCGCTCCGGGGGAAGTGGTACCGATCAGCCAGTCGTGACCGTTATCGGTTGGCGACATGCCCCCGTTCCAGCTCGTGGTACTGCTGCCGACAGTGCCGCGAATGAAACTCGGCACACCGGTCTTGTTGTCGTAGGTGTTCGTCACCGGCCCGTTCACAGCCAGTTGCTTGGCGACAAGATCGAGGCCGATCAGGTCGCCCGTCAGGCCGCCTGCACCGATCGTGATCGTTCCGCGGTCCGTGTTCAGCACGACGTTGCGCTGCATCGTGCCGGGCGCAAGCGTCACGTCGGTGAAACTCACCTGACCGGTCGACAGCACGACGTGGCCGGTATTCGTAAAGCTTCCGCCGTCGACCGTCACTCCGTTCGGATTCGCCAGGATCACGTTGGCGCGTGGGCCGAGGACGTTGATGTTGCCCTGGATCAGCGACGGGTTTGTGCTCGTGACCTGATTGACGATCGTGCGCGCGTTGATGCCGACGTTGTTGAGGTCTGCGCCGGCTCTCGAGACGTTGAAGGACGAGTAACTGTTGTTCGAAACACCGCCGATGGCAGGCGCGATGTTGACGGTTTGTCGCCCGGCCGCACCTGTCGAAATAGACGTTGCGGTGCCACCATCCGCAACGATGCCTGTCGCGAAAGCCGAGCAGGAAACGCTAAGCCACGTCAGGACTAAGCCATGTTGGAGCGGTTTTCGATAGATCATCCGTCTCGACCCCGGAAAGTTTTTCATTTTTTCACTTCCAAATACGTGCAGAGTTCTAGCTGTAAGGAAGCATCCAGAAAGCAGTCATCTGCACTACGAAGAGGGCCGCGACCGCAGCAATTTCCCTATCTACCCCAAATCAAGTGAATTCAACTTCGCATTGAGTCAACTCAAACGCTCGAACATTGGATACAACGAACCGATCCCTGTCGGTTCGAGCGAGTAGCCATGCAATCTCCGCCTCGAAAATCGACAAGATGTCGCAGCCACAACCTCTTCATAATTGAAGATCCCAAATGTTCGAATATATACACGAAGATCACAATAAATACCGCCGCACAATTCCCTCAATTTTACGCATATATCGGCGCACAACACTTAGAAGCCAGGCGAGTCTCGCCAATGAGCGAAAACTGGAAATTCCATCCCATTAATAAATGCCGCAAATATCTCGATCGCCTGATTAACCATAAACCACTCATCCGATCGCATCGGAATATTTCCAGCTCGAAATGAAAGAATGGTTCCATCCGGGCGAATCGGGCTCGGATTGTCATGAAAGGCACGAGTTCGCTTGGCGCTGTCAACTTTATAGTGCTCAATCATGCACGATGCCCCACCGCCCACAATTTGGACATAATTTCCAGCATCGTCAGTCAAGGAAGCATACGACGACGGACCGTAGCTTTTGAGTGACTTGAGGGCTCGAATCACCTGAAACCCTTTGGCATTCTCAATAGTTGGCTTACCCTCGACATCTAGCTTCATTGCATTCCCAGACAAGTCGAACAAAATATATCGGCAGCGAAGTATTTATTTCTTAACACCATGAAAATAACAATATTTGCCAAATATTTAACAATTCAAAATACCACTGATGGTCAATTAGTTCAGCAGGCTCCAAATACCTCAAAAATGCGTGTTCATTACGTGTTGCCAGTGACGCATCGAATGATTGGCTGGGGGGCATTCCATGCTGACTCGCAATCTTCGCAAACAACAAATAATAAGTGACAATCCTTGCCGACTGCCACCAGAATACGCCCCTGACCGCAAACTGGACAGGATTCGTTGACAACTGCGTAGTGCATGTACGTCATAGTTAATATCCATTTTGGAATGGGCATTCCGCTTTACACGAAACAACACTCCACGTGGCATTGCGTTATCAGTGACAACAAATTACCCGCAGCCGCAAGCCATGATAGCTGCCAATGCGTAGCTTATTTTAATCAACCTAAAATAGAAGTGCGGCCACTGATCGCGATTTACCCACAGTCCCTGTAGATCCGCAAGATGTTGTCGCAAATGTGGCGAGCGAATGAACTCACAATATCGTGTCGACAACTCCATGACCGATTAGTCGATCGTTTTCCAAAATATCAAACTGATCGCCGACTCTAATGTTGTCACGCATACACTCCCAACTGGCGAACTTTATCTTCGCCTTTAGAGTTTCTCCAGGGTAATGGAGATCTCTGTCGCCGTAGACATGCCTTCCACTTGCAAGCCAATCAATATTGACGAACTTATGGTGCGGAGAATACCCGGTGCGAACGCCCGCGACCTTCGGATTCTGAGCATCGATAGATATTTTTAATATGGCAACAATATTTTCCACACCTGCCCTCATTCAATATGCACGCCGATATCATTCACATCATAATTAAAAAAATTCAGTTGATTCTCTTTCATTACAAACAATACCCCACTCCCGATCGTGATCGGGCCGCGGTCGGTGTTCAGCACGACTTTGCGCTGCACCGTGCCTGGCGCTAGCGTCACATCTGTGAAGCTAACCTGGCCCGTCGACAGCACGACGTGGCCGATATTCGTGAGGCTTCCGCCATCAACTGTCACGCCGTTCGGATTCTCCAAGATGGCGTTCGCGCGCGAGCCGAGCACGTTGATGTTGCCCTGGATCAGCGACGGGTTTGTGCTCGTGACCTGGTTGACAATCGTGCGTGCGTTGATGCCGATGTTGTTGAGGTCCGCGCCAGTCTTTGTGACATTGAAGGACGAGCAACTGTTGTTCGAAACACCACCGATGGCAGGCGCGATGTTGACGGTCTGTCGCCCCGCCGTACCTGTCGAAATGGACGTCGCAGTGCCACCATCGGCAACGATGCGTGTCGCGAAAGCTGAGCAGGACACGCCGAGCCACGTCAGGACTAAGCTATGTTTGAGCGGCTTTCGATACATCATCCGCTTCGACCCCGGTAGGTTTTTCATTTGCTTTACTTCTAAGTCCGCGCAGAATTTCTATTGTAAAAATGTACTCGCAATGCAGTTCATCGATACTACGAAGAGGGCCGGAGTCACACCTCCCTCACCCGAATCACGTGAATTCAATTTCGCATTGAATCAATTCAAACGTTCGACCATCGGATACGATGAATTGGTTGCCCTCGATCCGAGCGAGAAGGATATTTAGCGCTCGCGCGCCTGCTTCTATGTCCAAGCGCCACCCCTCAACATCACCATGGTAGCCAATGGCATGGAATTGTTGGCCATCTGGCACTTTGATCCTGCACCCTCGTTCATTCACTCCTCCGCGTTGCGCATGCGGCGGGTTCGTGAATTCGGTCAAATTCTTAAACTGCTTTCTGAATGGATGCTTCCCGTCATCAGAAAAATAGACGAACTCGGTTCCCTCCACAGCGACAGACCCGGGAACCACACGGCTACAACGCCGCTCGAGCTTGCCGGCCAACGTCCTTTCCAGTCGACTAGAGCGAGTCGTCATGCCAATTCCGTCCCGAGGAGCTAAGCATTCAGTAACTGCGAATGCCATTGATGGCCAATCAGATCGGCAGGCTCTAAGTACCGCAGGAACGTGTGCTGATCACGCGTCGCTAGCGATGCATCACATGATTCGATAGGAGTACTCCATTCTGACTCACAATCCTCGCATACCACGAAGAGTGAGTGACCGTCCTTCTCGACTGCCACCAAAACACGTCCTTGGCCGCAAACCGGACACGATTCTTTGACCACTGCGTAGTGTAGATATGTCATAGTCAAGGTGCTTTGGGTAAGGGTAAGCCGTTACCGGGATACGCGGTTATGACTTGGTTTGTTCCATGAACGGTGATGATTGTCACCGAGTTTAAATTCTGCCTCTGGCCAGAGTACCCGCCCGCATAACCGGAATTCGGACGAGGCACAACATATACGTCAGCACCGCCGCTAGCTACTGGTTGGACTCCGGTCTTCTGAGCGATACTCCACGCATCGTTGACGGTAGATACTGGGTCGCCATAGAACACCCCTTGCGCCTGCTTTTGGAGATTCAAATCACCGTGCTGAGCAGCCACGTGATCGGGTCTAGTTTCGCCTGATTTACTGACGATTGACCAGTCCAATCCTTGGCGATTACTACCAGCGGCGCCTCCATTACCTTGCGTCGCCGATGAACCACTGTCACCGTTGCCACTCGACAAACTGACATTGCTGGGCACCGTCGGAGTTGACGCAGTAACCCCAAGCAGAAGCGACGTCATGCAGCCAAGGCCGCCTGTAACCGCGCACAACGCGGCCAGCGCGGGCGTTACTGTCGCCGGCGCGGTCGGCGTGTTGTCCGGCCCACCGCTGGAATCGACTTGCCGATTCGCATCAGTCGGTGGTTGCGATTTATTCCCGTAGTTTGCCTGAACAAGGTCCCCCACACCCTTCGCGGTCGACGTGACCGGTTGCATGTAGGTCTGCCCCGTCTGGCTCCGCCATGGCATAAGCACGGTGAGGGCCATTTCGCCAAGACTTGTGAGTACCCCCCCCTTTGCGGCATCGGCCGGATGCCCATCGGTGTTGTTCGTCACCTCGTTCTGCGCAGCGGTCATTGCGGCGCTTACGTTCTGACCGGCCAACCCGGCAAACCCGCCACCGGCCCATGTCGCGATTGCCGCGAGTACCGCTTGCTGCCCCGGATCGAGCGGCGCCCCCGTCGGATCAATCCCCTTCAGGACGTCGGGAGAAAATGCTGCACTGACTGCTCCGCCAATCGCACCGCCACCACACCCTTGCCCTGTGGCAGCCCCAGAAGCACATCCCAACGCTGCATGAAGTGCCAGATATGCTGCCTCGCCCGCCACCGGCCCCAGATCATTCAGCAATCCACCTTTCGCATTGCCGATACCGAACGCAGCAACCGCTCCTGCGTTCGATATCGCGCTGTTACGCAAATTCGTAAGGAAGCTTCCGCCCTGAATGCCAGTCTGCACGGTTGCTTGAAGCACCGTCTCAGCAGCAAGCGCCGTGAACGCCGTCGGCAATGAACCGCTTGCTACACCAGCCTGCGGCACCAGCGTATTGCCTACCGACTGTACGCCGGCCAACGCTGCCAGGCTGTTTTGCGAGTAGCCCCACGACCAGCCCGCAGCACCGTCACTGAAGGTAATGCCATTCGTCAGACCGGCCGTCAGTCCAGCTACACCTCCCGTCTCAAGCATCTTCCCTACACTGAATGAGCCGCCCGAGTTCAGCTGACTCATCGTGCTATTCATCATCCCGGAGAATGCCGCCGACAGTGCCACGTTAGCCGTGCCGGCTCCCAAGGCGCCGACGCCTGTCCCTGCAGCTGCAAACGCAGTACCCGAACCTGCTGTCGCCCCTGCTGCGGCACCAGCAGCCGCTGACGCCGCCATCCCCCCCATGATCGAGAGCCCGACGATCACCCCAGTCATGAAGACCTGGTCGAACCACGAGTCGCTGTCGAGAACCTGGGTATCGAGATGGTCGGTGACGGTCTGTTGCGTGAAGTTACCGCCGAGTTGACTCTTCAGATTCGCCAGCATCGCCTGCGTGCCAGCCGTGTCGACCGCGCCGTCAGCGCCGACTTTCTGGAGTGCTCCGCCGATCTGGTTCAGGCTTTGCACGTGCAGGTCGTAATTGGCGGCCGACATGAAACCGCCTTGTTGCACCACGGTGCCCGTGGTCTGCAACGTCACGCCTTCCGGACCCTTCTGATAAATCGTCCCGATATCCGTCGAGCGCTGTTCGTTGGTCAGCGAACCCGTCGTGACCGTCAGGTTCTGCGCCGTAACCGTGCCGGTATTCAGGATGCTGTTCGCGAAATTGAGCGCGACATTAGTGCCCGTGATTTCACCGTCAGCGTTCAAAACGGCAAAATTCTTCGGCAGCAGCACCTCAGGCACCAGCGCCTGCACCGTCGGACAGGCTGCGCCGCCGGTCGTGCTGCATCCCGGCTCCGGCACGGATTGTTCGACATACCAAAGCATCGGCGCGTTGATCTGCGCAAGCTGGGCATCGCTCAGCTTTGTGCCGAGCGCGACATTGTTTTTCTCCGCATACGCAAGCGCCGCGCCATACAACGCTGCCTTGTCCTGATTGTTGATCGACACCTGGCTCGTGCTGTCGGTCGCACTCGTCGTGCTGTAGAAGCTGCTCTTGCCGATTGCCTGCAATGCCGCCTGCTCGACCAGCTGGTTTTCCGTGTACGGGTCGTAATAGAACGGCACGCTGTCCGGCTGCAAGTTCGCGGGCAAGTTCGCGATCAGTGAGGCCGACGACAGCGAATCGACCACCTGAGCGGCAGGATTGCTGGTCAGGTAGCTGACCGTGGTCGTCGCACCCGCAATCGTCTTGACGGTGACACTTTGCGGCGTACCCGCGATGGGTGCCAACGCCGAGCCAGGCGACGCACCCACCGGGCGAGTCGTGACCGTGACCACCGGTGCCACCGGTTGACCGACCGTCTGCGCTCCGATCGGCGTATTGGCCGGCAAACCGGTCATCCCGGTGACCGACGTCGGCCGGCCGTTCTGATCCGTGACCAACCCGGCCTTGTTCACCGAATCCGCGATCGAACCGGGCAGCGTTGGCGGAGCCAGCGAAATTACCTGTCCCGAGACGACCGGCGGCGGCGTAAAGACGTTCGGGTTCGTAATCCCGTTGACGAGCGTCGAGCCCGTCAGGGTGACCGTTTGGCCGATCACGTTGCCGGTATTGTTCAGCGTCGGCGAATGGACGCTCAGATTACCTGCCTGAATCGTGCCCGGCCCGAAATCGGGCAATCCGACGTTCGACGGCAGGCCCGATACTGCTTGCGCATCGCCAGCATTGAACGCCCCGCCATACAGATTCTGGCAAGTCGACGCCATGCCCAGGCAGCCCCACGTTCGGGTACCAACCGGATTACCGGTCCAGTACGCGTGCAGGTACTGGTTGTCGCTCGATGCACTTTGGGTCGCGTTGATCGTCGCGGTATTCAGTGCCGTGACGAGACTGCCGGTGTTGCTGAACATCCCCGCTGCGATCGACAGGTCGTTGTTCGCCGTAATCGTGGACGGCGTAGCCGACTGCACCTCGACATACGCTTCGCAGTTCTGGCCACACCCGCTATAGGGCGACGCCGAACCATAGTTCTGATGGACCGCCACCGGCGCGGCAATCGTGTTCGTCACACTGGCCGCGTTGATTTGCACGTTATGACCTGCCTCGATTGCGGCCGACGTGTTCGTCACACTGGCAGCCTGCGTCGTGTTCGCCGCAGTCGCGCCAGCACCGCCGATGACGACATCGTTCTTCGCAACCAGATTGCCGTAGGTGTTGCTGACCTGGTTGGCGGCAATGACGATGTCGTGACCGGCCGTCACGTTGCTGTTGGTCTGCTGGTAGCTGTACGCCTCCGAGTTCGGGTTGGTGGTTCTCAGATTCGAGCAGCCGGCATTCGACACCCCCGACGCACACCCGGCCGTCACGGCCTTCGACCCGACATTCGATCCTTGATTCGTGAAGCTTGCCGCCTGAATCGTGACGTTATTGCCAGCTGCGAGCGTGCCGGTATTGGTCAGATTGCCGCCCGACAGATCCAGGTTGTTACCGGCCAGAATCTGCCCGACCGCGCCTTGTGTCGTGGCGGTCCTGGTAGTCGTCTCCAGCGGCACCGTCCCCGGCGCGCTGATCGTATAGGTTGCCGGCGGCGTTGGCGTACCGACCAGGCAATACCCTCCCTCGCACTGATAGGTGCCACTTGGGTTCGCCGTGCCGGCCACGCCGATCGGTCCGGATTTCTGCAACGCCTGCAGCGACGTCAGGAACGCATTCAGCGACGCACCATCGACCGTGTCGGTGACTGACGACGTGAAGCTCGAGCCGCCGTTCTGGAGCTGCTGCACGTTCACGCTGGCATCATGGCCCGCGCTCACGATACCGCTCTGGTTATTGAGCGCATTCGCGGTCAGACTAAGGTCGTGGCCGGCCGCGATGACAGACGACGTAACGGACGCACCAGTTGTGGTGGTGGTCTCGGTAACGGTCGGCAGGGCGAGGGTTTGAACCGTCGTTGCACCTGATACTGGCGTCGACGGCGGCACGACTACCCACATGGCCCCTTTGGGCGCGTTACTCGTGGGCACCAGTGCAAACTGGATCGTGCCCGAGGACGCAACCGGTGACGACGGATCGCCCCATCCTTGATAGATCGGCCTGGCGCTGGAAATCGACCATACCGTTGAATTGGTCGGCTGCTCGCCACCGACCGACAAGAGCCCGCCGAGCGTCGCCGGCAGGTTTGCCTGCCCAAGCGTCAGCGTTCCGCCATCCTTGCCCACGTTAAAAATCGCATAGACCAGTTCCGAGCCGATCGGCGTGGCCATCAGCAACCCTGGATTGTCGACGGTCTTGGTGGTCGTGGTGGTTGTGACCGTTGCCGCAGCGGAGTTGTTGACGTTGTTTGCCGTGATCTTCAGATCGTTCGTCGCCGTCAGCGTGCCGCCAGCGTTCCCGAGATCGCCACTCAGGTTGATCGTTGCATTGCCACTACCGGCCAGGCCCTTGCTATTGCCTGCACTGGTCACCCCGTTCGAATTGTCGTAGCTCGTCCCCGCAATCGTCAGCGTATTGTCTGCGTGAACGGTACCGCTATTCGTACCCGAGCCGTTGAGCGTCAGCGCATCGAGCGCCGCAACCGTGCCACCGGTCTGATTGGCGAGCGAGCCATTGATCGTCAGGTCGTTGCCATTGATCGTGCCAGTATTTCCGACAGCGCCATTCAACGTCAGTGCACCGATGCCTTGATTGATCGTGCCGGTGTTGTTGAAGCCCTGCGCGGTGGACACCGTGACGTTCGAACTCGGCAGCGTCCATGCTCCCGAATTATTGACCGATTGCGCCGACAGATTGACGCCATTGCGGCTGTCGACCGTACCGAAGGTCGAGGCAGACGGGTCCAACGTCTGATTCGGCAGATTGAGCGTCGCGTTGTTCTGCCCATAAATCGTGCCGCCTGAATTGTTGAACGAACCGTTGCCCCCTGTCACCGTCACGGTCGTATTGCCCGTTGCAGCAGTCGGATTCGCAACATCACCGGCGTACAACACACCCTTTTGGTTGCTCAGATTCGCCGTCGTGACGTTCAGCGCGCTCGTCGCCAGAAGGCTACCCGAGTTGGTGACGCTACCGCTCGCCGTGACGTTCGTGGTGGGCCCATAGACGGAGCCGCTGTTCACGAGGTCCGCGGCATTGATTGTCGCGGTCTGCAGTGAGGACAGTGCACCCGAATTCGTGACGGTCGTACCCGACACATTCAGATTGCCGGCCGCCATTTGCGTACCGACGTTATTGACCGTACCGCCTGCCAACGTCGCGTCGCCCTTGAACGCGGCCGTGCCACCCATCGTCAGGCTTTGCGTACCGGTGATCTGCGTCGCGCCGCCGACTACCGCGTTCGCGGTAGTCACGTTCGCACCCGAAAGCGTCGCGTTGCCGCCCACGGACAGCGCCGGCGCATTCGCGTCGAACTGCGCATTGAGTTGCCCTGCTGACGTATCGAGCGCGTGGCTCGCGGTGGCCGTCAGATTCCCGCCAGCCGATACACCCTGCGTCGTGATGTTCGTCGCTGCGAGCGTCGCGCTCTTGGAGACCGTCGTCTGGCCGGCAAGCGTCAGGTTCTGGCCCGCGTTCAGCGCGGCATTACCCGCAGTCGAGACAGTGCCGGCCGCCGTCAGGTTGCCCGACTTCGCATTGACCGACAGATCACCGAGGCTCTTGACGCTGCCTTGGGTATTGACATCAGTGCCTGCCGTGATCGTCGTCGTCCCGCCCGACAGCGCATCGCCGGTCAACGCCGCGGCGCCGTTCGTTGCCGTCAGCGTGCTGGTACCCACAGCCGTCGTCGCGCCGACCGACAGGTTGTTACCCGCCGTCGCCGTCAGATTGTTGCCGGTCTGGACCGTACCGCTGATGCCGATATTGTTTCCGGCCTTCAGTGTCGTGTCGTTCGCGACGCCGATCGCGCCGGTGCCGTTGATGTCGCGCCCAGCTGTCACATTCGCATTGCCGGAATTGCCGACCTCGAGGCCACCGTTCAGGTTGGCATCACGCGCGGCCGCAATCGTCGTGTTCTGGCCGCTTTGCACGGTCCCGGCAACCGAGGCATCCTGTCCCGCGTTGATGTTCAACGTGCCAGGGGTCGATACCGTACCGGCTACCGCGACGCTGCCTGCAGTCGATCCAATCTGCGCGTTGCCGCCGCTATAGACCGTACCGCCCAGATTCACGCCCTGCTGGCCGCTCGCATTCAGCGCGCCCGTCGAGACTACGTTCCCTGACGTGCTCAAACTGCCGCCGTTCGCGGCGAGCGTCATGTCGCCAACGGATGCGGCCGCCGCCTTGAGGCTGGTGCTTCCGCCTGACGTGACGCTCAAGTTCCCGCCGCTCGTTACGCTCCCGGCCAGCGTCGTATCTTGCCCTGCCAGGATCGTAACGGCGCCCGGCGCCGCAACGGTGCCGCCGAAGCTCGCGTCGGTACCCGCCACCGCACTGATCGTGCTGCCACTCTGCACGGCGCCGTTCAGCGCAATCGCTTGCCCGGCGGCCAGATTGACAGCACCTTGCGACGACGTGACGTTGCCTTGCCCCGTCAGCGAACCAGCCCGCGCGGTAATCGATACCGGGCCCTGTGCCTGCGCGGTGCCCCCAATCGTGACGTTCTGGCCGGCACTGACGGTCAATGCACCATTGGACCGAGCGCTACCGCTTACTGTCGCTGAGCCGACTTGCGCCGTGATCGTCGTATCGCCAACCGATGCGACCGTACCGCTCACGCTGGCGCCGCGGCCGGCCGTCATCGAAACCGTGCTGCCACCAGTCAAACTGCCGGTTTCCTTCGCATCGCGACCGGCCGTGATCGCGATCGCGCCCGGCGCCGATACGTTCGACAGCGTCGCATCCTGCCCTGCCGTCGCTGTGACCGCGCCACCGCTTTGCACCGCACCGCCATACGCGATGCTCTGGCTCGCAGAGAGCGCAACGTTACCCGTCGTCGTGCCGATCGCGCCAGTCCCGGTCAGGTTTCCGTTCGTCGCCGCAAGCGTCGCGTCGTTGGTCGTAGTCAGCGCGCCGTTGACGGCCACATTGCCGCCAGACACGTTTGCGGTCGCGGCCTGCGTTTGCCCACCAAGCGTCGTGGTGCCGCCGGACTGAACCGTCAGCGTGCCTGGCGTCACCGCGGTGCCGGAGATTGTCGCGTCGCCGGCGCTAGCGGTGACGGTCAACGGGCCCTGCGCTGAGACATTGCCGCCTACGAGCGCGTCCTGTCCAGCCGTCACCGAGAGTGCCGCGTTGCTGATCGCGCTGCCCGCGATTTGCGCGGTGCCCGTGGTCGCAGCAATCGACGTCTTGTCGACGCCCGACACGGCACCGTTCACGCTCGCATTGCGTCCGCCCGTCAGCGCAACCTTGCTACCGCCTTGAACGGCACCGTTCACCGTCAGATCGCGTCCGGCCTTGGCCGAGATCGCGCCGGGCGCGCTCAACCCTCCGACAGTCAGATCGCCATTCGTCGCCTGTAATGCGACGTCGTGCGCGGACAGCGAGCCGATCGACATCGACTGTCCGGCGATCAGGTTCGCCGAACCGTTTGCAGCGACTGACGCAGCGTTTAAATTGCCGCCGGCATTCATCGACACGTTTTGCCCGGCTGAAACAGAGCCGGTCGCGTTGATGTCGCCGTTGGCGTTGACCGTGTAATTCTGGTTCGCGAGTCCCGTACCGCTGATCGTCGTGTTGCCCGCGCTCGTCAGGCTCACGCTCTGGCTGGCAAACGTTTGACCGACCGTGACATCGCCGTTCGAATTCACGACGACGTTCCCCGCCGTCGCGGTCAACGGGCCTTGCATGTTGGCGCCAAGGCCAGCCGCGGTTTGGACGATATACACTTGCCCTGCCGTGACCGATCCGAACTGGTTCGCGTCGATCGCCAGGCCGTTCGGTGTCTGAATGGCCGTGACGTTGCTCGGCAAACCGTTAGCAGCAGTACCGTACGCGGTACCGGTATTGCCCGTCGTGGTCGGAGTAACGAGCTGGTTGCCCGTCACGACGTTGATGCGCTGATCCGCGCGGATCGGTGCCGCCAGCGTCACCGTTTGTCCGATCAGGTCGATATTCCCGACCGTCCCTTCGATCCCTGCTCCCGGTCCGTTAACGCCTGCCGGTCCGTTGATCGAAATATTGCCGGATCGAACATCGTATGCGACCGCACCTGCATGCGCGAAATCGGTTGGTGTGCCACCGACGCCCGTGATGAATTGCGGCGTGCCCGTGGTCAGCGTGAGATTGGGAATATTCGTCAGCGACAACCCGTTTGTCGATATCCCGCCGGGAGCCGCGATCACGACCGGCGCCGCAGCACCGAAGGTCTCGAGCGGCCCGTTCAGTACCGCAATATTGTTCGACGTGACCTGGTTGATGATCAACGACGCAGGTCTGCCGTTCAGATTCGGGTTCGCGCCAAGCGAACCGCCCAGCAGAGGCGTACCCGGAATCGTGCTGTTGTTCAGCACGAGGCCTTCGGGTCCTACGTTGAACGACTGATACTGTCCGAGACTCACCCCATTCGAGTTCGGCGCGGGGATATTGATAGCAGGAACGCCCGAGCCAGTCGCGGTCACCGTCGGCTGAAACGGGATCGGCGCACGCGGATCGATGATCGGCGCGGCATGCGCAGTTTGATCGATCAGGAGTACCGCGGGGCTGAGGTACATCACGACCGACATGACCCATGCGGTTGCCTTGACCCAAAGCGCATGCTCCTCGCTTTTCAGCGAAGCTTGACCGAAGATAATTTTCTGTTTGGCCGTTCCCCGTTGAACGTGCCGAAACACGACATCGCGCATCTTGCGGCGCATGGTTGGTCTCTCTCGGAATTTTCGACAGATGCTCGCACAGCCAAAATCAAAAGATGGTCAACAATTGTTATGGCTTGGGCTGCTGATACATGAATGCTTATAAGCGGCATCCCGTCCGTTTCTTTATCAAAACGTCGACGAATATGCAGCCGGGGCAATATCAAGTCACCTGATTTTTTCTGAGATTTGACTATCCAAGGCATTGCCCAATCTCGTCCGGCAGGCATTGAAGCCGCTGCCGTCAAGGCGCTCATACCGACGACGCAAAGTTCGTCGCCAGTCGCGTTAGAGACGCCCAACCCGAAAAATGGTTAAGGACTGTTTCCGTCAATCGATATTTTATTGACGGATAATGCTTCATCAGGAATCAATCACCGCACACAACATGGCATAAAGCACGGCGATGCATCAATCGATGTCCGAAATTCCCAGGGTCAATTTGGCAAGCTGCCGCGCTCCGTCGACGTGCACTTACAGCAAATCAGTCGATACTCGTTTCGACACGGGCTGACTCCCAAATTCGCCGCAGATGAGCCGCTCCGTATCGTGGCATAACCGATACGCGAAAATGGCGCCACGCAAACGTACGCGGCGCCGGACAACCTCGGTCGTCCGGCGCCGCGTCAGGCAACGCATACGGTCAGAACACCGCGTGCCCGCTGATCACGCTGGGCAGCCAGGTCGAGAAGAACGGCATGTAAGTGACGATGTTGATCGCACTGAAGATCGCGAGGTAATACGGCCACGCCATCTTCGTCGTCTCCCCGATCGACACGTTGCCGATCGCGCAGCCGACGAACTGCACCGAACCGATCGGCGGATGCACGAGGCCGAGCGAGCAGTTCAGCAGCAGCATGATCCCGAACTGCACCGGCCCGACACCGCACGCCATCGCGATCGGCAGGAACAGCGGCGTCGTGATCAGGATGTGCGCGGCCATGTCGACGAACGTGCCGAGGAACACCTGGATGATGTTGATGTACAGCAGCATCAGCCACGGCGCGGCGGTCGACTGCTTCAGCAGCCCCTCGATCGCATCCGGAATCTCCAGGTACGACATCTGGAAGCGCAGCATGTTCGACACCGCGATCAGCAGCAGCACGACCCCCGTCGTGCGCGCCGCATGCGACAGCGCGCGGCGCAGCTTCTCGGCCGTCAGCGTGCGGTACACGACCGCGGTCAGCACGAGCGAGTACACGACGGCGATCGCGGCGGCTTCGGTCGCGGTCGCGATCCCCTTCGCGACGCATACGAGGATGATCGCGATCACCATCAGCCCGGGCACCGCGCCGACGAAGCTGCGCAGCACCGCATACCAGCCGGGAAACGCGGGCAGCGCGGACGAACCGTCTTCGCGGCGCGGGTAGCCGTGGCGCACCGCCTGCCAGTACGCGGCGGCGAGCACGAAGCCCATCACCCACAACACCGGCAGCAGCCCGGAAAACAGCAGGTCGCCGATCGACACGCCGCTCACCGGCTGGCCGTGCAGCATCCCGGTGATGCCCTGCGCGGCGAACGCGTAGATGATCATGTTGGTCGACGTCGGCATCAGCGCGCCGGCGAGCGACGCGTGCGTCGTCACGTTGACCGCGTACGCGGCGCTGTAGCCTTCGCGCTTCATCAGCGGAATCACCACGCCGCCCATCGCCGACGTATCGGCGGTCGGCGAGCCCGACACGCCGCCGAACAGCGTGCAGGCGACGACGTTCGCCATCCCGAGGCCGCCGCGAAAGTGGCCGACGGTCGCCTGCGCGAAGCGCAGGATCCGGTCCGCGATGCCGCCGTGCAGCATCAGTTCGCCGGAGAAGATGAAGAACGGCACCGCGAGGAACGAGAACGCATTCATCCCCGAGATCATCGCCTGCATCGCGGTCGCGATCGGCAGGCCTTCGACCATATAGGTCAGCACGCAGGCGATGCCGAGCGCGAACGACACGGGCACGCCGAGCACGAGGAAAATCAGAAAACTGACGGACAGGATCGCGAGTTCCATGGCGTTATTGCCCCGGCGAAGAACGACGAAGCGCGAGCAGGTGCTCGAGCGAGAAGAGGATGATGGCGATCGCGGCCGGCATCGCGATCAGGTAGCGCACGCCTTCGGGCAGCCCGATGATCGGAATGCGGTCGCCCATCGTCTCGGCGGCCATGCTGCCGCAGCCGGCCATGATCATGATCGCGAACGCGATCAGGCTCACGTGCTGGATCGCGATCACCACCGTGCGCGACCTGGGCGGCAGCCGGCGCACGAGCGAATCGAGGCCGATGTGACCACCGTCGCGCACCTTCATCGCCGCGCCGAACATCGCGATCACGATCACGAGCAGCAGCGCGATCGGCTCCACGAAATCCGGCGCGTTCTCGAACACGTAGCGCATCACGACCGCGTAGAACACCAGCACCGTCAGCACCGCGAGGCACGCCGACGCGATCACCGCCAGCACGCGGAACAGCACGTCGTTCACGCAGCGCAGGAGCGGCGCGGCATGCGGCCGCGCCGGCCCCGTGCCGTCCGGGGCGGCGGCCGCCCCGCCGGCGGCCCCGGCGCCGTTCAGGGAAGTGCGACGCGTCACTTGGTGGCCTCGATCTCGTCGACGATCTGCTTCATCTGCGGCGTTTTCTCGTACTTCGTCCACAGCGGCTGCATCGCCTTCACGAACGCCGCGCGATCGATCTGCGCGGCCGGCAGGACCTTCGCGCCGCCTTTCGTCACCGCCTGCTGCGCCGACGCCTCGCGCGCGGTCCACAGCTTCTGGTAGTACGGCACCGAATCGGCCGCGGCCTTCCTGATCGCCGCCTGCTCCTGCGGCGACAGCGTGTCCCAGACCTTCTTCGAGAACACCAGCACTTCCGGCGTCATCGCGTGCTGCGTCTCCGAGTAGTCGGGCGCCACTTCGTAGTGCTTGGTTTCCTCGTACGACGGCATGTTGTTTTCAGCCGCGTCGACGAGGCCCGTCTTCAGCCCCGTGTACACCTCGGCGAACGGCATCGGCGTCGGCGTGCCGCCCATCGCCTTGATCTCGTCGACCATCAGGTCGGACGGTTGCACGCGCACCTTCAGCCCCTTCATGTCGGCCGGCGAGCGCACCGGGCGCTTCGCGTAGATCGAGCGCGCGCCGCTCTCGTAGAACGTCAGCGCGATCATCCCCTTCGCGGTGAACGCGTCCAGGATCTTCTGGCCGGCCGGGCCGTACATCGCCTTGCGGAAATGATCGACGTCGCGGAACAGGAACGGGAACGACGGGATCAGCGATTCCGGCACGATCTCGTTGAACGACGCACCGTTTACGCGCGCCATGTCGATCGCGCCGATCCGCACCTGGTCGACCGTGTCCTTCTCCGAGCCGAGCGCGCTGTTGCCGAACACCTTGATCGAATCCTTGCCGCCCGTCTGCTTCGACAGTTCGTCGCCCATGAACTTCACGGCCATGTTGGTCGGGAAGTTGTCGCCATGCACGTCCGCCGAGCGGAACACGCGCGCCTGGGCGGACATCGCGAAGCCGGCCAGCAGCGCAACGGCCAGGGCGGTACGGGAGCGGGTGAATCGGTGCTTCATCGTCAGTCTCCTTGATGGTTGTACTCGTTGTCGCGCGGCGAGCGGCCGGCATGCGCACGCTTCGACGCCATGCTCACCGGCCGCAGAGTCATACGTCGTATGACGTGTTGACGCGAATGTACGTCGGTTAATCGTTTAACTCACTTGGTGCATACCCGTAGAACCGCAGCCACGATGGGTTTGCAGCGAATTTCGGGGAATCGTATTCTCTGTTTAGGTGGCACTATGCGAAACGTTTTCCGGAAGCGGGTTCGCATTTGCGGCGAGCGGCCGGCTGATTGCTTAGGCCGGCAGTGGAAATCGATCGCCCGCTTCGCTTTTCATTGTCGTAGGATGACTGATCTCAACGCATGTACGTCGGCGCAATGTCATGCGCACGCGCCGCCGGCGGCGCGATTCAGGAAGGAAAGAACGACGGGGAAAGCGTGCAGCGACAGGCGCGCTCGCCTGCCGTTGCCGTCATGTCTGCATGACCAGCGACGTCAGTTGCGCCGCGCGCGCCACGGCCGTCTTCGCGTAGATCGACTTGATCTGCGTGCGGATCGTGCCGATCGACACGCCGCGCAGCCCCGCGCACTCCTGCGGCGACAGCCCGTCGCAGCACAGCAGCACGGCGAGATCGGCCTCGGCCGACGACAGCCCGTAGAACACGCGCAGCCGCTGCGCGCGGGCCGACGGCGAACGCAGGTCGGCGGCCGTCATCAGCGTCGCGACGCCCGGCCGCTCGCGCATCAGGCGCGACTGCTCGGGCACCGGCATCAACGCCAGCGGCAACGGTTCGCCCGTCGCGCGCCGCAACAACAGCCCGCCGCGCGCGTACGCGTGCCGCCATTGCACGTCGTCGACGCAGCCTTCCGGCGCGAAACGCCCGTTCACCACCCGCAACGCCGGCTCCGCCGCGATCAGCTGATCGGCCGCGCGATTCGTATAGCGCAATTCGCGCTGCGCGCCGAGCAGGAACACCGGCACCGGGATCGCATCGAGCGCCGATTCGGCCGCGGCCACGCGCGCCTCGAGCTCGCCGATCCGCGCCTGGATCTGCAGCGCGCGGCTGATGTGCATGCCCATGTTTTCGATCGCGCGGCGCTGATCGTCGGACAGCCCCTGCGATTCGAGGCCGCCCTGGACGCTGAGGAATGCGCCCGAACCCTCGCCGCGATGGATGTACAGGCCCGAGATGCTGCCGATCCCGTAAGGGTGAAGGAACTCCTGATAGAACTCGCTGTGCGCGCGCTGGTGCGCGGACAGGTGCCTGACGTCCTCGAACCAGCGGCCCGCCGGCCAGTTGCCGGCGACCGGCACGACCGGGTCATACCGATAGAACTCGGTGTTGTACGTGTGATAACACGCGGCGACCCATGACGCGTCGTCACCCGCCGCCTTCTCGATCGCCGGCACCCGCGCCGCATCGTCGAACGACAGCAGCGTGACCATGCGCACGCCGACCCACGATCTCAGCCCGTCCAGCACCGTTTCCCAGCGCTGATCGCCCAGTGCCGCGGCATAGACGTCATCGATCCATGCCGATGGAATCAACCCGTTCATTTGCATCTGGCCACCCCGCGCCGTGCGTTTTTGTCGAACGTCTTCTGCGCATCTTAGTCAATCGGCGCCAGCGTTTGAATCACTCGTTCGCATTTGGTCGAAATACGACGTTTGTTACCGTTTATCGTCAGACGTAATGGGCGTTTTGCCGGTGTCGCGGCTCAATCGAATCCGGCGCACACGGGGTGGCGCGCTTTTCTTCCGGACCGCGGTATGCCATGATGCGACGCATGTCGATTCGAAACACCACGCTCTCGCTGCACCATCACCACGGACGCCCCCTGTTGCGCCGTGGTTCGTTTCGCATCTAGCAATTGCATCGGGTGAATGCCCGATCAAGACGACAACCAAGGCGCCTGCGGCGCCTTTTTTGTTTTTTGCCGCCTTAAAAACCTGCTGCGCCGATCAATCGATACCGTACGGAGTGTTTTCAATGCAACAGACCTGGAAAGAAGTCGCCTTGTCGGATCTGCCGCTGCGCGAGGACCTCAGGTTGCAGCACGCGTACGGGGCACCGCAGCTCGACGTGCCGGTCTGCCTGAACGTCAACGAGAATCCCTACCCGCCGTCGCCCGCGCTCGTCGAGCGCATCGCGACCGCGGTGGCCGACGCCGCGCGCGCGGCGAACCGCTATCCCGATCGCGACTTTGCCGGGCTGCGATCGCATCTGACGGCGTATCTGACGCACGACACCGGCGTGACGGTCGACGCAGCGGGCATCTGGGCCGCCAACGGCTCGAATGAGGTGATCCAGCAGATCCTGCAGGCATTCGGCGGCCCGGGGCGATCGGCGCTGGCCTTTACGCCCGCGTATCCCATGTATGACGAATACTGCCGCACGACTTTCACGCGCCTCCATACGTTGCCGCGCACCGGGGATTTCGCGCTGGACGTGGATCAGGCGCTCGACAGTATCCGCGCGCACCAGCCGGACGTGGTGCTGCTGACGTCGCCGAACAACCCGACCGGAACCGCGCTGCCGGTCGGCGATATTCGCGCCATCCTCGACGTCGCGCCGGGCGTGGTCGTCGTCGACGAAGCCTATGCGGAGTTCCGACGTCACGGCGTACCCAGCGCGGTGACGCTGCTACCGGATCATCCGCGGCTCATCGTGACCCGCACGTTGAGCAAGGCATTCAAGTTCGCGGGCGGCCGCGTCGGGTATTGCGCGTGCGCGCCCGCGGTCGTGCAGGCGCTGAAGCTGGTTCGCTTGCCCTACCACCTGTCCGCCTTCACCCAGGCGGCGGCCTGCGCGGCGCTGGTCGCGCGCGACGAGATGCTGTCGCAAGTCGAGACGATCAAGGCCGAGCGCGATTCGACCGTCGGCTGGCTGCGCGGCCTGGGCCTCACGGTGGCCGATTCCGATGCGAACTTCGTGATGTTCGGCGAGTTTGCCGACCGGCACCGGATCTGGAGCGGCCTGCTGCGCCACGGCGTCCTGATTCGCGAATCGGGCCCGCCCGCGTATCTGCGCGTGTCCATCGGCACCGCTGCGGAGATGGCCGCATTCCGTGCGGCCCTGCTTGACGTGATGGCGGCCGGATAAGCGACCGGCCATCCGGTCGACGACGCGACGGGAAACGTGCCGGCGCCGTATCCGACGATGCACTTACTTCATCGCCGCGAAGCGCATTTCCATCTCGTCGATCTTCGCGAGCACCGCTTCGCTGAGCTTTCTGATGTGGCGCGGCACATCGGGCGCCGACAGCAGTTCCTCGATTCGCCCGCGCCAGTAGCTCGGATGCCGCACGCGCCCCGCGCCCGACATCGACACATCGTCAGCGTTCTGTTCGCTGTCCAGGAGAGCCACCATTCTCTGGATGTGAGAGAGCTCTCGTTCCACATAGTCTCGTGCCAGCATATTGATTGAAATTCCCCGAAATACGACAGCAGGCCTTCCGTCATCAACGCGCCATCGTGTTGCGATGAAAGCGACTCACCGCACACGTCGAACGCCATCGTACGCAGAAGCTGTGTCAATAAACTGCGTGGGCATGTGTTGATTTCGACCCGGAATGGCGGGCCTGCCCGCTTGTTCTGATGCCATCCGCCCCCGATGCCCTGTGGTCAATCGTAGGCTTGCTGTCGGGCAATGGCATCTCCCAAAGTGGGGATGCCGGCAGATATTGGCGGGGGATTTCCTGAAATCGTGGGGCTTCGGGAGGCGCGCATGCAGCGGCCGGCCGGGGATGAATTCGCGATCGGCTGGCTACTTGAATGGCGTGCAACCGGCGCACTGCCGCCGGGCAGGCAAGGGGCGAGGACTTGCAGCGCGCATGAGCGCGGCCCGCGGTTCGTGTTCACGACGATCGCGGACGGGAACGCGTGGCGTGTGGCGTCCGTCGTGCGCCGTGCACGTCGAAAACGTTTGCGCCTGCGTGACGCGCCAGCGTGCGAGATTGTTTCGACGCGGCGTGCGCGACGGCGCGGCCCACTTGCCCGGCTCGCCGCGCGCATTCACATCGCCGGTATCGAACGCCGCCTGACGCTTCGTCGAATCCTTTTGATCGGTCAACCTGTCGAAGTCCATCGGCGGGTGTTTTTTAGGTATTGAAAGCGCTTGTCGGTAGTGACTCGCATGTCACGCGCGAATATTCGGATGTTTCGCGAAACGACCTACCTGAGCGATACAGCCCGTCGGAATCAGATACCGGCATTGCCCTGCTTCAACCCGAAAATGAAATCCGCTTCCACCGATGCGCCTTTGGGCAATTGCAGCACGCCGACCGACGTACGCGTATGAACACCGGCGTCGCCAAGCACTGCATACAAAACATCGGATGCGCCGTCGGCAACTTCGCTTTGCATCGTGAAGCCGGGTGCACTTCGCACATACACGGTCATGCGCGGCACCGTCGCTATTACGTCAAGCGTGCCGCAGCGCTTTCTGATCAGCGAGAGCGCACGCAGTGCCGATACGCCGGCAGCCCGGCGACCTTCATCGAGCGAAACGGATTCCCCCACTACGCCAACGAAATGCACCACTTCGCCGATCCGTGGAATCTGGCCGGCAATATAGGCCGAATTTCCGTCGACCAGAATGGGGGTGTACTTTCCGCCAATCCTGATTTCCTCGTCCGGATTGAAGCCGAATTCGGCGGCAATCTGAATCAGCTTCTCGTCTCTGTTCATCAGTGAATTCCCCGATACTTCATAAAAATGTAAAGAGTCGTTAAATCCCGGTTGCCTGTCTTGAAGAAGAAAACCCGTGCGATCGGTCAACTTGACATGCTGGTGCCGTTAAAGATGCCCGGGTAATCCTCTACGTGTTCGTCAATACGACACACTTCTCAGGTGTTCGAAGCAGTCCTGCATCGCCATATTGACGACAAAACACGTAGTCAGCGAATTTTCCTCAAAATTTTCCGTTGAAACCGCTATCATGTGAGTACTCAAACCTGAAGAGCGATACATGGCAACGTACAAGGAACTGAAAGCCCAGATGGAAGCTTTGGCCGAGAAAGCCGAAGCTGCACGTGCCGCGGAATTCCAGGCGATCGTCGACGACATCCGCACCAAGGTTGCGGAATTCGGCATTACCGAGAAGGACATTTTCGGTAACCGTCGCGGCCGTCCGGCCAAGCAAGCGGCCGCCCCCGTGCAGGCAAAGTATCGCGACCCGAAGACCGGGGCAACCTGGTCGGGCCGCGGTCGCGCGCCCGCATGGATCAAGGACGCGAAGAATCGCAATCGATTCCTGATCCAGGAATAGGATTCTCGACGCGTACCGGCGCGCGGTTTTGCGCGCCGTCCTGCTATTTGGGCATCGATACCGGCGGTATTCAACAACCGTGCCGGGTTGATGAGGCTTTGTCTCATTCGGCGCGCGGCGGCATGCTGCGCGCCGGATCGCATTCGGCCCCGCCCTCGCACTATTTCCTGATTCAACGTTCGTAATAGATCGCAAGCCAGACGGTTTGCGTTTCTTCGTGCGTCCACGCAACGCGATGGCGGCAATGCGGCTCGATCAGCACGTAGTCGCCGGGATGCATTTCATGGCGCGTCGGGCCTTCCTCGAATTCGAGCACCGCTGCCCCCGACAGCAGCACGACCCATTCGGCGCGTGCGTCGTCATACCAAAAACCATCCGGGCTCGTGTGACCCATCGATACGATTCGCTCGACGTTCAGACACTGGCCCGTGACGAGGAGGTCGATTTTTTCGTCCTCATCGCGCCGGCCATCGGCGGTGAACAGGTTGCCGGTTTGAAGTTGCATGGGTTGGCCTCGTCGGCGGTATTGGATAGGCGCCAGGGTTGACGGTGGCGGGAAAGGTTCACTGTAGCCCAATGGATGCGATTGGAACCGGCTCGTTTCGTTGGAAGAAGACGATGGGGGTGCCTATTTCCCTGATCGGCCAGGATCAGCCATCCGATGTTTTTGCCACAACGAGCTGATGAACGAGGGCTTGAGTTCATTGCGCTATGCTCTCGCTCAGGTCAACATCCGGTCCATGCCATGCGCGTTTTTGCTCCTCTTGTCGTCGCTTTCCCAGTGCCCTCCTTGCACGGGTTGCGTGTCCCATTGATCGCACTCGCCTGCGGGCTAACCAGCGCTTCCTCGCTAGCCGAGGATGTCAATTGGCCGGAGTTGCCCAATACGTGCTTCGTAAGCCAGCGGCCGGCAAGCGTGGAAGACGTGAGCAAGGGATGCGCCGCCTTTTTGATTGGGGGCCCCGAAAGATCAGTGGGTATGCCACTGAACATCCAAATTCCGCAGTACGCGTTTCACGTTGATAGCACTACGGGCAAGAAGACCGCGGTCATTGTGCTGCAGGCTGAGGAGCGCTCTGGGATCAAGGCGGTGGGCTTCAAGGAAGTGCAAACTTCAAGCATTGGCGCCGCGTTGTTGAGTGAGATGCAGTTCATTGGCACAAGCAAACCACGTTAAGCGTGGCACCGATTCGGCGAACGTCCGCTTCGTGTCGGGTTTAGCCGGTCGTTCAAGCCATTGGGTCGGTCACGCGAGTCAGGTTTTGATAGACGCAGCCATTAGCAGGCTGATCGCCGACACTGGACTTGCCGTGCTGTTCGGCTCGCATCGGATGCGGGATATCCGTCAGATCGTTGACGTCTGCATGATCGTCCACGACGACGCGTGTGATCGGCCTCCCCGTCGATCGCGTTCATTCGCCCGCGTATCTGCAGTCCGGGCGGCCGGCTTCGTTCTCGGAGATCGTCAGCATCTCCTGCATCAGCCATGCAAAAGCAACGGCGGGTCCGCGTCTGCCCGTAAAGGCGCCCGAGCATCGAAGCCCGCCAGTGCTACGTACGGTCACGTACCGTAGGCAAAAGCGACCGCGCGTTAATCCGTCGCCGGAATCCACGAGGCCGTCGCCGCTTCGCTTGCGCGGAACGCGGGAAACTTCGCGCCGAGCTCCGCGATCGTGCGGATGTCGTTCTTCACGAGATCATCGCGCGTGATCAGCGTCGGCTTCACGACGATCCGCCGGCCCGGATCCTGCCCCGCGACGAGCAGCGCGGCGGCCCGCACCGACACCGCGCCGACGACTGCGGGATTCGTGGCGGCCGTCGCGACCCATGCGCTGCCGGGCGCGCGGATCGCCTCGATATCGGCGGTCGAAATGTCGGCGCTATAGATGCGCAACTTCGACGCCAGCTTCGCCTCGTCGGCCGCGAGCTTCGCCCCGCGCGCGAATTCGTCGTAAGGCGCGAACACCACGCGGATGTCGGGATGCGCGCGATAGGCGGCCGCGGCCTGGTTCGCGACCGATTGCGCGATCGGATTGTCGACGGTGCCCCAGCGCGCCTGCTCGCGCACCTTCGGATGCACGCGCTTGAAGTCCCGCCACGCGGCGTCGCGCCGGTCGAGCGGCGCGAACCCGGCGACATACACGTAGCCGGCCGAGAACGCATCGCCGTTGTCCTTCACCGCCTGGTCGAGCAGCAGGTTCGCGAGGTCGCGATCGCTCTGCTCGATCTGCGGCACCTTCGGGTTACCGAGGTCGACATCGAACGCGACGACCTTGATGCCCTTGTCCAGCGCGCGCTGCACGACGTCCTTCAGCGATTCGGGGAGCCCGTGGTTGACGATGATCGCCGACACGCCGACGCTGATCGCCTGCTGGATCTGCTCGCGCTGCTCGGTTGCGTCCTGGCGACCCTCGTAGATGCGCAGGTCGATACCGAGCGCCTTCGCCTGCTTCTGCGCGCCGGCCTCGTATGCCTGGAAGAAATCGCCGGTCGACAGGTAGTTGACGAGCGCGACCTTCACGCCGCCCTTGTCGAACGGCGCGGGTGCGCCTTTGAGCGGGCCGGCATGCGATACGGGCACGGTCAACGCGGCAACGGACAGGAGCGCGAGCGCGCGGATCATCCGGACGGGGCGGGACGGACGGCGAAACGGGAATCGCATGCGGATCTTCCTTGGCTGGTGTCGGTATCCGGAAAATCTATCAGCGCGGCGAACCGGTTCAAACCGAGCGATTCGACAATCGATATTCCTTCGGATGGCAAATCGTTCAAGCCGACCGCGCCGCAGCCGGAACAAGCATTCGAGCGCGCGCGTGATATGCGTAGCAGGAATCGATGGTTAGCGTGCGGGCGCGTTGTCATTAGAGTCGCAAAGTTCAGCCTCCTCTTTTTTCAGCGCCCATCGACGCCATGACCCGTCCCGCCCGCACCCGTCGTACCTTTGCCGCCGCCCTGCTGACGCTCGCCGCCGTCGCCGCGCTCTCCCCTGCCCGCGCGCAAGGCGATGCGGCGACAGGTAACGCCGCCGTGCCGTCGCTGAAAGGCAAGCGCATCGGCATCACGGCGATCGGCACCGATCATTACTGGGACCTGAAGGCATACCAGGGTGCGATCGACGAAGTGAAGCGGCTCGGCGGGACGCCGATCGCACTCGACGCCGGCCGCAACGACAACCGCCAGATCGCGCAGATCCAGACGCTGATCGCGCAGAAGCCCGATGCGATCATCGAGCAACTCGGCACGGCGAGCGTGCTCGAACCGTGGCTGCAAAAGATCCGGCAGGCCGGCATTCCGCTGTTCACGATCGACACGGCCTCGCCGTCGAGCCTCAACGTCACGACCTCGGACAACTTCTTCATCGGCGAACAACTCGCGCTGAAGCTCGTCAACGACATCCACGGCGAAGGCAACATTCTCGTGTTCAACGGCTTCTACGGCGTGCCGGTGTGCGCGATCCGCTATGACCAGTTGAAGGCGGTGCTCAAGTACTACCCGAAGGTGAAGATCCTGCAGCCCGAGTTGCGCGACGTGATTCCGAACACCGTGCAGAGCGCGTACGCGCAGGTCAGCCAGTTGCTCGCGAAATACCCGAAGGGGCAGATCGCCGCGATCTGGGCCGCGTGGGACGTGCCGCAAGTCGGCGCGACGCAGGCCGTCGACGCCGCGCGCCGCAGCGAGATCAGGACCTACGCGGTGGACGGCAGCCCCGATGTCGTCGCGCTCGTGAAAGACCCGAAATCGAGCGCGGCGGCCGTGGTCGCGCAACAACCCGCGCTGATCGGCAAGACCGCGGTCGACAACGTCGCGCGCTACCTGGCCGGCGAGCGCACGCTGCCGCCCTATACGTACGTCCCGTCGCTGCTCGTCACGAAGGACAACGCCGGCTCGGCCCAGCAGACGCTCGGGCAGGCCGCCCCGAAATGAGCGCCGACACGCGCCCGCCCGCGCTGGCGCTGCGCGGGATCGTCAAACATTTCGACGGCGTGCCGGCGCTGCGCGGCGCGTCGCTCGACGTCGCGCGCGGCACCGTGCACGGGCTGATCGGCCAGAACGGCGCCGGCAAGTCGACGCTGATCCGGATTCTCGCCGGCATCGACACGGCCGATGCCGGTACGATCGCGATCGACGGTGCGACACAGGCGCTCGCACATCGCGCGCCGCCGGAAGGCATTGCATTCATTCACCAGGAGCGTCTGCTGCCGGCGACGTTCACGGTCGCCGAGGCGCTGCAGTTCGGCAACGAACCGGCCTATGGCGCGGGGCCGCTCGGGCTGCTGGCGGCACGCCGGATGCGACGCGATGCCAGCGACGCGCTGCACGCGCATTTCGGCCTCGACCTGCCGCCGAACCGCCTGATTGCCGAGTTGAGCGTCGCCGAGCGGCAGATCGTGCAGATCACGCGCGCGCTGATGCGCGACCCGCGCATCCTCGTGCTCGACGAACCGACCGCCGCGCTCGTCAGCAGCGAGGTCGACCGCCTGCTGCAGACACTCGACCGGCTGCGGCGCCGCGGGCTGACGATCCTCTACGTGTCGCACTACCTGAACGAGATCGCGGCGATCTGCGATCGCGTCACCGTGCTGCGCGACGGCACCGACGTCGCGCACGTCGACGCACGGACCACGCCGACCGAGGCGCTCGTCGCGGCGATGATCGGCACCGGGATCGCCGCACGATCGCAAGCGCCGGTGCGCGTGCCCGGCCCGTCCGCGCTGCGGGTCGCCGGCCTCGCGGCGCCCGGCCGGTTCGACGACGTGTCGTTCGAGGTCCGGCGCGGCGAAATCGTCGGTGTCACGGGGCTGCTCGGTTCCGGCGGAAAACAGGTCGTGCGCAGCCTGTTCGGTCTCGAACGCGGCGTGCGCGGCACGGTCACGCTCGACGGCCGCGTGACACGGCTGCGGAGCCCGCGCGACGCGGTGCGTCGCGGCATCGCGTTCGTACCGGAAGACCGCCGCTCGCACGGCATCGCACCGAGCCTGTCCGTGCGCGAGAACATCACGCTCGCGAGCCTTGCGCGCTTCACCCGATTCGGTCTGATCGCGCGGCGCCGCGAGGACGACGCGGTGCAACGGCTGATCGCCGCGCTCGACGTGCGGGCGCCCGGCCCGGACGCGCCGGTGCGCCAGCTGTCCGGCGGCAACCAGCAGAAAGTCGCGCTCGCGAAATGGCTGAGCCGTGGCGCAGATCGCACGTCGCCGGTGTATCTGTTCGACGAGCCGACGGTGGGCGTCGATATCGGCGCCAAAGCGGAAATCTACCGGCTGCTCGATCGCCTCGCACGCGACGGCGCGGCGATCCTGTTGTTCTCGAGCGACCTGCTCGAGCTGCTGGACGTCACCGATCGTGTGCTCGTGATGGCACGCGGCCGGATCGTGCGCGACGTCGCGACCCGCGACGCCACACGCCACGATCTGCTCGCGTGGGCGACCGGCGCACGCGGCCACACGCCGCGACAGGAGGTGGCCGCATGAACCGTATCCTCGATCGCGCGCCGCCCGGAGCGGCGTTCGCGCGGCTGCCGGGCACGTTCGGCGCGCAATTCTGGCTGCGCTGGGGCGCGGCACTGGCGTTCGCCGTCGTGTGTGCGGTGTTTGCCGCGAGTTCGCCGCTCTTTCTGACCGTCGCAAACCTCGCGAACGTGCTGCAGCAGTCGGCCGTGGTCGGCATCCTCGGGTTCGGGTTGACGGCCGTACTGATCGGCGGCGGCCCCGATCCGATCCGCGGCGGTCTCGACCTGTCGGTCGCGGCGAACATGGGTCTCTGCGCAGCCGTTCAGGCCGTCGCGCTGCGCGACGGGGCGCCGGACGGCGCGGCGCTTGCGCTGATGCTGGCCACCGGCGCGGCGGTCGGCGCGCTCAATGCGTTCGCGGTGATCGCGCTGCGTATCGTCCCGCTGCTGGCCACGCTGACGACGATGAATCTGTGCGCCGGCTTCGAACTGGTGCTGACGCAGAACACGTCGGTCGCAGCGGCGAGCCCGGTGCTCGCCTTTCTGATCGACAGCGGCCCGTTCGGCATACCGCATCTCGCGCCCGCGTTGCTGATCGTCGCGTTGCTGTCTGGCGTGCTGCTGCACCGAACCCGCTTCGGCCTGCGGCTCGCCGCGACCGGTGCGCATCGCGATGCCGCCCGCGCGGCCGGGCTGCGCGTGAACGCGTATGTCGCGGCCAGCTACGTGCTGAGCGGCGTCTCCGCCGCGCTGGCCGCGCTGGCGTCGAGTGCCTTGCTGAGCGGCAGCTCGCCCGGCGCCGGCGAGAACCTGCTGGCCGTCGTCGCGGTCGCGCTGCTCGGCGTCGTGTTCTCGCGGCGGCTCGTGCCGACGATACCGGGCACGCTGCTCGCCGCGCTGTTCGTCGGCATCGTCGGCAACGGCTTCCAGCTCGACAACGTGTCGAGCTACTGGGTCAACGGCGTCGAAGGCGCGCTGATCCTGTTCGTCGTCGCGACGACCGCGCTGATTCGGCGCCGCCATACGGAACACCATGCCCATGACTGAACGGATCGGCCGCCTGAAGCGGTTCTCGCTCGTGGCGGCACTGCTCGCGGTGATCGCCTTCTTCGCCGTGTTCGCACCGGGGTTCACGCGGCCCGCCAACCTCGCCGACGTGCTGGTGAACAACTTCGCGCTGCTTGCGATCGCCGCGCTCGGGATGACGCTCGCGCTGTCGATCGGCGCGGTCGACCTGTCGCTGGGCACCGCGATCGACGTCGCGAGCCTCGTGTTCGTGCAACTGGTCGCGCACCAGGTAGGCGTGCTGCCGGCCCTGCTCGGCGGCCTCGGTGCGGCGGTGCTGGTCGGCACGTTCAACGGCGCGCTGGTCGCCGGCCTCGGGATCGCACCGTTTCTCGCGACGCTCGGCACGCTGTTCATCGGCCAGACCGTCCAGCAGCTCGCCACCGGCGGCGGCCAGCCCGTCTACCTGCTGAACGTGGCGCTGCCGCCGTTGTTCGGCGCGCTCGCGCACGGTACGCTCGCGGGCGTGCCGGTGCCGCTGTGGTGCGTCGTCGTGCTCGGTGCGGCCGTGCATGTCGTGCTCGCGCATTCGGCGTTCGGGCGTTACAGCGCCGCGCTCGGCGCGCAGCCGGGCGTCGCCCGCCATTCGGGGCTGCCGGTCGCGGCGACCGTCGTGGCGACGTTCGTCGCGAGCGCGCTCGTCTACGGCGTGGTCGGCCTGCTGCTGTCGTCGACGGTCAAGGCCTATGTGCCGCAGGCAGGCAACGGCTTCCTGCTGAACGCGATCGGCGCGACCTTCATCGGCACGACGCTGTCGCCGACACGCCGCCCCGGCGTCGCCGGCACCCTGCTCGGCGTGCTGCTGATCAGCCTCGTCGCCAACGGGCTGTTGCTGATCGGCTGGAACTTCTACTGGCAGCAGGTCGCCACCGGCGCGCTGATCCTCGCGGTGCTCGCGCTGAGTTTCATGGGGCGGCGTGTGCGCGCCGCGTGAGCCGCCGCACGCCGTGCCCCCGCCCCTACGCCGCGCTCAGGCGCGGGCGTCCGCGCGCCGGCCGATGCCGAACGTGAACGCCAGCGCGAGCACCAGCAGCGCCCCTTTCACGAAATCCTGCAGGTAATACGGCGCATTCAGCATCGTCAGGCCGTTGAGCAGCACCCCGACGAACACGGCCCCGACCACGGTGCCGAACACGTTCGGCCGTTTCGCGCCCCACACCGCGTACCCGACCAGCGCGGCGGCCACCGCGTCGAGCAGCAGCGAGTGCCCGGCGCTGACGTCGCCGCGCCCGACGCGGGCAGAGATCAGCACGCCCCCCAATGCCGCGATTGCGCCCGATACGACATACGCCGCGACCCGGTAGCGCGCCGCCGGCGCACCGGCCAGCCGCGCGGCCGTCTCGTTGCCGCCGATCGCATAGATCACGCGGCCCCAGCGTGTCGCTTCCATCGCGACGCAAGCCAGCACCGTCACCGCCGCCAGTATCAGAACCGGCAACGGCACCACGTCGAACACGCGCAGGCGCCCGAGCGCGAGAAACGCGTCGGGAAACATGCCGCTCGCTTCCGTGCCGTCGGGCAGCACCGAACCGGTCGCGAGCGAACGCCCGCCGGTCGGAATCAACTGCAGGCCCGCGAGCAGGAACAGCGTGCCGAGCGTCGCAAGCTGATCCGGCACGCGCAAGCGCGTGATCAGCACACCGTTGAACAGCCCGGCTGCCACACCGAGCGCCACGCAGGCCGCCACCGCCGCGAGCGCGCTGCCGTGCCAGACCACCAGCACGTAGCTCGCCGCCATCTGCGCGGATGCGGCGATGCTGCCCACCGACAAGTCGAAGCCGCCCGCCGCGAGCGTGATCGTCACACCGATCCCGAGCAGCGCGACGATCGACACCGCCTGCAGGATGCTGAACAGGTTGTCCACGTTCAGGAACGCGGGCTCGTTGACGGTAAAGACGACCACCAGCGCGGCGAGCACGAGCAGGATGCCGGTGCGTTCGAGGCCGGCGCACAGGCGGGCCGACGCGGACAGCGCCGGCCTGGTGGACGGCGCATCGGGTGCAACGGCAGGTGTGGCGGATTTCAGCATCGTTATGGATCAGTCCGACGGGTGGGAGGATGAATGATCGAGCGTCGCGCGATCGAACCGGACGACTCGATCGGCGACTTCGACCGCTTCCTCGAGATCGCTGACGAACACGAGCGTCGCGCGTTCGTGCGCATGGCGCCGCAACATGTCGACGATATCGGCGCGCGCACCGGCGTCGATGCCCTGGAACGGTTCGTCGAGCAACAGCAGCCGCGCGGGTTCCGCGTGCCAGCGGGCGAGCACGACCTTCTGCTGGTTG